>NZ_BAAAIF010000018.1:0-146652 GCF_039525925.1 Streptomyces javensis
GGGTATCGACGAACCCCAGCAGCACCACCGAACGGTGTGCTAGACGACCAAGATCAATCTCACCGGCACTTTCTGTACCGCAACTACTCACACCCGGGCCCGGCGCGCCCTGCCCGAAGCCGATGCGCCGGGCACCTTCACGCCTGGGGCCGGCCAAGCGGCGGGGGCCGGTGCCGGCCGATGTCCGTCAGGCGGTGCGCCGACCCGCGAGAGTCGCAGGGCGTACCGCGCCAGCGCCGAAGCGCCGGTTGGCCCGGTCGATGGCCGTCTCGATGCGGCGGACGTTCTCCTCGGTGCGGTCCAGCGAGATCTGTTCCGCGACGCGGTCGGCGTCGACGAGCTGATCGGCCCGTACGGTCACCGCGCGGATGCGGGCGCGCTGCAGCCCCATCGCGTCGATGATCCGGTACGCGTGGTCGCGTAGGTCGGCGCTGTGCGCGGTGGCCGTCAGCTTGCGGGCCCGGGCGAGCAGGGAGCCGTCGGCCATCCGCAGTTGCAGCTGGAGGCTGGCGGCGGCCTGCTGGCGCTCCCGCAGCCGGGCGCTGATGGTAACGACGGCGTCGAGGATCGCGGCACGCACCCGCGGGCCGTCGAGTTCGTCGTAGTCGAAGTGGCGGACCTCGGTGGTCGACCGGGGCAGCGCGGTGGGGGTGACGCGCCGCGGGTCCTTGCCGCGGGCGCGCTGCTGCAGAGCCCGGCCCGCCCGGCCGCCGAGGATCCGCTGGGCAGTGACGGTCGGGATGCTGGCGAGTGCGCCGATGGTGTGGACGCCGAGGCCACGCAGAGTCTCGGCCTGGCGGGGGCCGACGCCGTGGAGGGCGTCAATGGGCAGCGGGTGCAGGAAGGAGGCGATGGCGACAGGGTCGTCCAGGACGAGACGGATGCCATCGCGGAGGGGGCGGGCCGAGGCGGTGGCGGCCAACGCCCAGTTCGGTGCGACACCCAGGTGTACGTCGACGCCGGTGTGGGCGAGCGCTCGGACCCGGACGATGTGGGCGAGCTCGAGGGGAGTGCGGCGGTACAGCCGCAGGACTCCGGCGACGTCGACGAGGGCGGCGCCGGGCGGAATAGCCTGGACGACGGGCGAGATGCGCTCGAGCACGGTGAGCACGGCGCGGTACGCGTGCTCGGCAGTGCCGGGCGGGACGCGCAGGTGCAGAACGTGCGCGCGCCGAGCTGCCTCCTGCGGGTCGGGCGCCGATGTGGTCACCCTCTCGAATGTATCGAACCTTTGTTCCAATCGCAGGGGAAGGCCACTCCCCCGTGTGACCTTCCGTCTCATACGGGGCCAGGGCTATGGTGACTCTGGGAGCTGCCCGCCCCCTCGGTGCGGTCGCCTCGGCGGCCGGCGTGCAGGAAGCCCAGCAGGGTAGCGGGCCTCATCGCCTGCCGGCTTTACGCTGTAGCACGGTGCCAGCTCAATTGGTGCGCTTGTTCGTCAGGTGCGGCCCGACGTACCCCACCGACACCAGTCCGGACGCGCCTTTGCCCGCCAGGTCGTCCAGGAAGTGCACCCGCGGGCAGACGGTCCCGCGGGCCGCGAGCTTCAGATGAGCCTGCATCTCCACCTTCCGCCCATCGGCGGCCGGGAACATGCGCTCGTGTCCGTACGCCGCCATGGTGGCCGCTGCCTCGGTCATGGCGACCTGGCTCACCGGGTAGACACGGGCCCCGGCGGGCGGGTTCTTGCAGAACTGGTGGAAGCCGCCAGCGTAGCCCTCCTGTTTGATGTGCTCCGCGTACGAGTTCAGTGCGGTCAGCCCGCTCCATGCCTTCGCCGCCCACGTCCTGGCCTCGGCGTGCTCGTCCAGCCCCAGCGCGATGCGCCGGTCCGCCGTCACGCACAGGTGCGGGAAGGCATCGACACGGTCCCACAGCTCCTCGAACGACACCGGGATTGCGGGCACCACCTCGGTGGCCGCGGCCACCTCCTCCCAGCGACCCTGGCGCAGCAGCATGCTCCGCAGGGCGTCGGCCTCGGCACGCGCCTGCTCCAGCCCCGACAAGGTCAACAGGTGATCCTCCATCTCAGCGTCCAACACCGCGGCCGCCGCCTGCAGCTGCTCGGCCAAGGAGGCATTGGCTCGCTCGGCCAGCCCAACGGACCGGCCCGCCTCGTCCAACTGCACGCTCGCCACCTCAAGCAGCTCGTTCAACACGGCGATCTCGGAGCGCAGGGCATCCTCCGTCTCGCTGGCCTGCGGCGCCGACGTCATGGTCATGGCGCGGGCCTTCTCCATCGACTCCTGCCGCTCCTGACGCCCCTGCTGGGCCAGATCCGGGAAGGACACCGTGCGCAACGCCACCGGCTGGGGCCGGTCGAGGGCCATCCGCTGCACAGTGCGGGCGACGCCGTGCCACGCCCGGTCGCCGGGATCGGCCCAGCGGGCCAGCGCCAGCCACCGATGACGTGCGGCGTCCGGCTCCCAGGCCGGGTCCACCTCGGGCAGATACGTACGCACGGCTCCCGGCGTGACCCGGTGATGCTCACCGACCGCCTCCCGCAGTGCGTCGGCCGCGTCGGTGTCCCACAACACGTATAAGGAGGCGTCCCCAGCAGCTCGCGGCATCGTCGCCGCGACCCGCTCGGACCACAGCGGATCGGGATGTCGAGGACGGGAGGCGACGATGACCGGCAGGGTCCGGTCCGGGTCGCACAGCACGTCGACGAGCTTGGGTACGTTGTCCGCCGTGACGCGCAGCCCCTGCACGCTCAATCGGGACACACCATCGTGGGGCTCGAGTTCCCGCACCAGTTCCTGCACCAGCCGGGGTTTACCGGCGCGCAGCGGTCCGGGGCTGTTGGGGAAACACTCCAGGTCGACCTTCACCGCGCCGGGATGCTCGAGCGGGCACACCGCCGTGACGGTGGTCCGCCAGGTCGCCTCGTCGGTGTCCTGCCGGAGCTCCAGCCGCATGGCGCACTCCGAGCCGTCCGCTGCGTAGGCGGCATGTGAGGTCAGTAGAGAGACACCGTCGATGCGATGCTGCCCGGAGCCGAGCGGGACACGGCGGCGGTACTTCTCCGCCAGCCACTTACCGAAGGCGCCGCGGACGACGTCCAGGAGGTCGCCGCCGACGTGGCGTGCGGTGCAATGCGGGACGGGTAGGACGGACCGGTAGGCGAGGGTGGTGATTGGGCTGGTCATCTGGCTCCTTCCGAGGTCAGGATCACGCGGGCACGCGGCCGCGAGGTGTCCGGTACGGCTGTGGGCCGCCCCCGGCAGAGGGGCGGCCCACACAGGTAGTGACGGCGACGATCAGGGGAAGGTGTTGTTCAAGAAGTCGGCGAAGTGCCGAGCGGCCCGGCGGGTTCTGCGGCTCCCGTCGCCGGAAACGGTGCGCATCTTCTCCAGCAGCACGTTGGCGTGCACGATGTTGATCTCCCGTTTCTCGCCGACATAGTCGCGGTGGAACTGCAGGTGGCCTTCGTTGGCGACAGTGGCCTGGTGGACAGGGAGTACTTGGCCCACGCCGATGCTTCCCAGCGTCTTGCGATTGCGCTCCAGGGCGTCGCGTACCGTCTGGCTGGCCTCGAGCACCCACTCGACCGCAATGTCGCCGTCCAGGGCGCCGCTGTGCAGCGCGCCGTCCTCGTCGAGGTAGATCTCAGCGGCAGTGGGCCATGCCCAGTCCATCAGGACCATGACGGTGTTGGCGGACGGGGGAACGCACAGGTGGTAGACGCGGTCGGGATCCTGGCCGATCGCGCGGGCGTGCAGGAGCCGCCAGCCGTCGTTCCGCAGCGGGTCCAGGCACTCGGTGGTGGCCCGTGTGAGCCGGGCGTTGCGTCGCGTGGCTCTGTCCGGCCGAGCACGGCCGACTTGGGCGCCTGCGACGGCGGTGGTGCCGCCGATAGCGAGCGCCCAGCCCACGCCGCCGGTGAAGGCGCCGACAGCCGCTCCGGCCAAGCCGGTGGCCAGGCCGTATCCAAGCGTGTTCGCCGCGCGCTCGGCGCGTACGCGTACCGCGTTCACCGGGTGCCTTCCTCGGTGTAGCGGGGCAGTACCCGGTCCGCCGCCGCAGCGACGGTCGCAGCCCGGGCGGGATCCGGTGGGCCCGCCAGAGAGCGGAGCACCGACAGCAGCCGGTCGGCCGGGACGACCCGGATGCCGTCCAGGGTGAACCCGCCGCCGGAGACGGGCGCGTTGTGCATGGCGATCAGGGCGGTTACCGGGACCCGAGCGCCCAGTTCCTTCCGCAGAGCCCGCTCGATCTGCCGCGTCTCGTACTTCACTGACCTGATGACCCGGCCGTAGTGCAGCTCGCCGTGGAAGAGGCGGCCGTTGACGGCGTGCACCACGAAGTCCCGGCTCCATAGCTTCGCGTCGGTGGTGAACACGCGTCCGCTCGGCGCGACAAGGAAGAAGTCGCAGTTGGCCACGTCCGCCTCGGGCACCTGGCGGTCGTACAGCCCGTACCAGCCCTCAGGCCCCAGGGCCCGCAGCAGCTCAGCCGTGCGCCGCTCCCCCTCGGCGCCGGCATCCCAGGCGGCGATCTCCGACGCCGCCTCGGCGCTGAGCGAAGCGGCGAAGCCGAACCGGGCCTTCAGCCGTGCCCACCGACCGGTGGGCTGCTGGGCGGCTCGCAAGGTGTCAGCCCGGGCCTGCGCGGAGTTCTTGGTGCTCATGCCCGTGCCCCCAGGACCTCGAGGGCGTGCACCTGGTACAGGGTGGTTCCGTGCCCGCGGAACGCGACCGCGCCGGACGCCCAGCCGCACGTGCACCGCAGTTCGGCCGAGGAGCCACCGCCGGTAGCCTGCCAGGCCGGGATGTGCTGGCAGTCGTTGGCCCAAAGGCGCGCGGCGTGCTCGGGGCAGGCGTAGCCCACAGCCGAGGAGGACATCCAGCCCTCGCCGTGCGAGCCATCCGTCCCCGACCACGCAGCCACCAGGTCGACCTCGTGGGTACAGCCGGGCAGGAAGCACAGACGCCGGGTACTGCCGCGCTCCTCCCACTCCTTCCAGCTGGCACCGAGTCCGCTGATGAGCAGAGCCAGCACGTCGTCACCGAGCACGGCGCCCAGGTCCCGGAGCCCGGTCGGCTTGCTGGCCGCCGCGAGCGCAGCCTGGGCCCCCTCCTTCGCCTCGGCGGCCCACTCGTCGATATCGGCCCCGGCGGGCTTGGTAATGTTCCGCTCGATCCACAGGCCGACGCCCAGCGGGTGAGGCCCGTCTCCTAACGGCCCGCGGTAGAAACTGGCGAGGGCCGCTGCCCGCTCTGAGTCGTCGAGGGCTACGTAATACAGCGCGCGGGCGGCGAGAGCGGCGAGTCCTCCGGCGGTGGTCTGCCAGGCGAGGGTGGCCGGGTTGCGGGGCAGCGGCAGGGCCACGGTGCGCAGGTACAGGCGGGCCAGCTCCTCGAGCACCTCCTCGATGGAGGCGCCCTTCTCCTCGAGCTGGTCAGGCGCAAGTTCGGTCGTCTCGGTCACGGCGGCCGTTCCTTTCGTCAGTGGTCAGGTTCCGGGCGGTGCATACGGCACCAGCGGGGTGTCACCGTGCAGGTAGAGAGGGTGGAGGGGCTGTCCGGCGTTGGTGGTGCCGAGGCAGCGCAGGCCAATACCGCGCCGCAAGAGCCGGTCGGCGACCTGGGCCGCGCGGTCGCGCAGGACGCCGTGCCCGCCCCACGCGGCGATCACGAGGGGCGAGCAGGCGACGGTGTGGTCGATGAAGGAGTCGGCGTACGGAAGGCCGACTGGGTCGGGGTCCGTCTTCAGATCGGCCGGGTCGGTCGCGCAGCGGGCGAAGAGATTGACCACAGCCAGCCCGCCGGCCTTCTCGCGGCGGGCGAAGCCTATGCAACGGGTGATGGTTGGGTCGTTGTCCCGGGCACCCGCCGTGGAGGGGTTGAGCATGATGAACACGGCGAGCGGCCGGGCCGGGTCCCACAGCCGGGTCAGCAGGTAGCGGTGGGTGCGGGCGGCGTTGAAGACTGCCGTGCCCAGGGGCTGGTCGGCGAACCCGTGGTCCTCCTCGACGACCAAGTCGGCCAGCGGCCGGGCGGCCACCGCGCTGGTCACCGGCTGTCCTGCGGGCGGCGCCGGATCTCGAACTCGTCCAACAGCTTCCTCGCGACGCCCTGGTGGTGCTCGCGCTGCGGCTCCGGCAGATCGCTCCACGCGAGCCGGGGCGAACCGGCGGGCCGCGCCGGCTGCGCGCGGCGGGTACCGGCGCGGGCGGTGTGCGCGGCGTGGATCCGCTCGGCCAGGTCGTCCCCGCTGACGCGCTGCGACTCCACGAAGCGCTCCAGGTGGGAGTGGAAGTCGCGATTGAACCGCGCGTCGGCCAGCGCGTGGTGTTCGTCGGCGAGCTGGACGGGCGGCTCGGGCGCGCCGAGCTTGCGCCGCTCGACCTCCAGGTCGGTGAAGATGCGGGGCACCCCCGGCGGCATCTGCAGCCAGTCGTTCCCGAACAGGCGGTGCAGGTAGCCGATGTCGTCCTTGCCCCAGTTGGCCAGCAGCTCCGGCTCCACGGTGCCGGTAAAGTATGCGGCCACCTCCTCGGCGATCTGCGTCGCCGACCGGCCGTAGCGCCGGCAGTCCGGGTGGTCGGTGTCCCAGGTGATCTGGTCGATCGAGCCGTCCGGCCGGCGGGCGATGGTCACCGGAAGGTACGGCAGGACGTGGTCGGGGATGAACGAGTGGTCGGCCAGGGCGTCGAGGTCGGCGTCGAGGTTGACGGCGTAGTAGTCGACGGCAGGGCTCGCGTCGTCCGTCAGTCCGATGGACAGCAGGCCCGTCAGGGTGGGATTGCGGGGGTCGAACTCCGTGTCAAGGTAGACGCGGCGCTGTTCAGCGGTCATGAGGATGACTCCTTGGTCGGTTTGGCCGACCGGTCCGGCCGGTGGTCTTCAATGCGCGGGACGCCAGCCTCGACGTGCTCGGCGCGGTCGGCGGCGGCGATGAGCGCCAGGCCGAGCCGGCGGGCGTCGGTGGGGAACATGGCGCCGAACTCCTCGCCCGGCTCCATGCAGTCGGGCGAGGAGACGTAGACGGCGCCGCTGGTCTCGGGTTCGTCGACGGTGCGCACCCACCAGGTGGGCGTGGTGTGCCGCTGGGTCACGGTGCGCTGCTCGATGACCCACTCCCAGCCCGGCATCGGGTGCCCGGGCGGGTTGATCAGGGTGGGGCGAGGGCGCTCGCCGCTCTGGGCGAGCGCCACCAGCTGCTCCAGCTCCTTTCGGACCTCCTGGAGGGTGAGGTTCTCGATCACAGATGGCCGCCGTGGGTGCCGAACCCGTCGAGCAGCTCGTGCAGCCAGCGGTACTCGTGGCTCACGGCGAAGCTGCGGACGCGGGCGACCTGCTCACGAAGCTCGGCGGTCTCGGCGGCCACGACCGCGTCGACGCGCTCGTTGAACTCGGCCTCGTCCTCCGGCGCCTCGTGCGTCATGTACGCGGACAGGCGAGCGCGGGCCTCCGAGATCGTGGGCGTTGCAGCCTCCGGCGTGATGTAGCCCCGGCCGTCACAGGCGGAGCAGGCGGCCACACTGGCCTCGGCGACCTGGGCGGCCCAGTACTCGATCGCCCGGTCCCACTCGACCAGCGCCGTCTCGTAGTTGGGTCCGTACACCGCGGCGGGGACCGGCAGGTCCAGGCTGCGGTCGACCAGTACCGGGACGGTGCGTCCGCTCTTCAGTTTCCTGCCGCGCCGGTCGGTGTTGTACCGGATGGTGGTCCGCGGCGGGTCGAAGGGGACCTTGACGGTGACGTGGATGCCGGGCTTGCCCTGGTAGTCGACAAAGCAGTACTGCACCTTGGGCATCGTCTTGATGTGCTCGGCGACGATGTCCTTCAGGCCCGGGATGTGGCCGGGGAAGAGATGGCGGTACTCCGCGCGCTGGGTCAGTTCGTGCGGGAGCTCGGCGCGCCACTGCGGCTCGTTCGGCGCCGGGGGCTGGCGTCCCTCGAGCGGCATGAACGGGCCCTCGTAGACGTGCTCTACCGGTACCAGGTCCTCGGTGATTCGGTCGTACAGGTCCCAGTACTCGTCGTGGGCGTTCGATCGCTCGTTCCAGTCGTCGACGCTGAGCTCGGCCGGGTACCGCTCGGACAGCGCCTTGGGGTCGGTGAGCTTGTAGCCGACGGTCTTGGGGCGGGGCTGGTAGATCGCGGTAATCCGTTCGGCATGCCGGTCGGAGACGTACCAGTTGCCCTTGGGGTCGGCGAGCGGGACGAGCCGGTTCATCGGCTCGCCGTCGGCGAAGAGTCCGGTGCGCTCCCCCGGCGGCCTGTCGGGGTCGGGCAGGTAGTACAGCCACCGGCCGTCGGGATGGCGCAGGGCGTAGCGGGGCAGGTCGGTCACGGATCCGTGGCCTTTCGAGTCGTTGCGGGAGCTGAGGCGAGTAGCGGCGGGCCGCCGCCGATGAACGCCAGGAACTGCACGGTGATGTCGAGGCGGCCGCGCCCCGCCGGGGGGAGTAGCAGGGCGCGGCCGGTACGTGCCCCGGGGGTGGGGCGCGCAGAACAGACACTAGCTAAAACCCAATACGTAAGCAACGGGTTTACGCGTCGAGGTGGTACGCCACGGGCCGGACCCCTCTGTCGAGGTCCGGCCCGCTCCAGCGCAGATGTCCGCCGCCTACCCGGCCGACGTCTCCAAGTCGGTCGCCTTCTTCAACTCCCCTACCAGTGCGGTGAGTTCGTTGGTGTGACGACCCAGCGTCTCCGCCATACGAGACACCCGGGCGCGGGCCCGCTGCTGCTCGATGTGCGGCTGTACGAAGGCAGCCAGGGCCTCCGCCGCCTCATCGGTGCCGACGAGGCGTCCCCACCCGTTCGCGCCGAGCCGCCCGCCCAGGGCCTTCTCCAGCCGTTTGAGCAGCGTGAGCTTCTCCTCTACCCGCCAGTCTTGACCGGCACCGCCCTGTTCGCGCAGCCGCTCCATCTCCTGGCGGTGCTGAGCGGCGAGTTCGTCGCGCTGGCGCCGCAGCGCGTTCACCCGCACGGTCTCGGTGTTGGTGATCAATGTGACCAGGAGCCCGGTGGTCAGGTCAGGTGTACGCCGGGTGGGTTCGACCAGGACCTGGAAGCGCCGGCCGCGGGCCTTGGGCACCATCAGTCCCCAGCCCATGGGGATCTCGTCGGGATGGGCGACGTCGGTGTTGGGCACCACCAGCCAGAACCGCGAGCTGTAGGGCCACCACGCTTCGGCCTTGCCCGGGTCACGCAGTTCGCGAAGCCAGTCGGTGCGCTGGGTCTTGACCTCGCATACGTCGATCTCGCCGCCACCCCTCGAGGCCCAGGTGCCGATGTGGACGGCGTCCGCGCGGCGTCCGGTCTGCCCTGGGGCAGTGACTTCGGTCAGGAAGACGGCGCCGGGCAGCGCCTCGCCCGGCTTGATGAAGTGGTCGCGCAGCATCTGGGTCAACGCCTCGGTCGTGGCGGACGGGATGCCTCGGCTGGCGCGGCCGCGTTTCGCGGGGACGGACAGCGCGGTCTGCGCGCTCGCTGTGTTCATCGGCCACCCCCTCCGGCCGGTAAAGCGGACGGTTGCGGTGGTGTCATCGTGTCCTCTCCTCGTGGTCGGTATCGGATGGTGGTCAGGCAGCTGCCAACGCGTGTGCGCGACGCTTCCGGTACGCACGCACGTACGCGCGGTGCGCTTCCCGGCAGGGCTGGCAGGGCTCCTCCCAGCGGCGCAGGTGGCGGTGGTAGGCGGCTTCGGTGCCGCATGGCTTTTGCACGCGGCTGCGCTTGCGGCGCGCGGCGGACTCGAGGCGGCACGCCTCGCGGCAGGGGCCGCAGGCGGGCTCACGGCGCCGGCGGTGCCGGCGGTATCCGCGCATCGTGCCGTGTGGAAAGGGCTCCTCGTCCGTCTCCGGTGGCAGCAGGTGGCGCTCGGCGACGGACAACAGCGTGGCAACCTGCCGGTCGGTCGCCTGGATGCCCATGCGGCGGACGGCGTACAGCATCGCGTCCAGGGCCTGGTCGTGGCCGTACGCCTCCGGTGTTGCGAGCGGCAGCGGGGCTGGGCTGGCCCGCTCGAGGGTCCCGACCGCCGTCAACGGAGCTCCGCGCACTCGGCGACCGGAGCGTGCGGGGTGCACTCATATCCGTGCTCAGGGCAGGTGATGTCCTTCCAGCCCTTGCGCCAGGCGCGCTCGCTCATCATGGCCGGCGCCCACCCGGCGGCCGGGTGACCATGGTGCTGAAAGCCGAAAGCGCGCGGCTCGGTGCTGCCGGGGTAGAGGGCCACGCCCTCGCATCGGAAGGTGACGCCGTTGCGCACGTAGAGGCGCTCGGCCTCGAAGAACGCGTCGTCCACTACGTCGTCGGTGTCGTCGAGGTAGAGGAGCCGCCTGCCGAGGGCCTCGCGCTCTTGTTCATCAATGGCCAGAGCCCCGGGTTGGCCGTCGCTGGTGGTGCACGGGATCCAGCTGGTGTCGTCCGGCGTTGCAGGCGGGTAGACGTCCTTGTTCCAGCGTAGTTCGATCACGGTGGCGGTGTCGTTCACGGCACGATCCCTTTCGGACGCGGGGAGACGAGGACGAAGGCCCGCTCCGGCTCGTGGCGAGTCGAGCCGGAGCGGGCAGCCGGGGGCGATTCAGCCGAGGCCGCTGAGGACGTTCTCGGCGAACCGCACCGCCGTGCTCCGGTCCATCTGGACGGGCTGGTCCTGGTCCGTGCCGGTGGCGGCCCGCTCCAGGAGGGTGGCGAGGTAGCGCAGGGCGTTGGCGGCGCAGGCCAGGGTGGCATCGTCGTCCTTGGGGCGGACGATCACCGGCCCGGTCAGGCTGAGTTCGCCCAACGTCTGGGACATGCAGATCTCGCCATTGATCTGCCCGACCGCGCCTCGGTCGGTGCCCGGGTCGCCGCTCGAGGCGAAGGTGATGCGGGGGTGTCCATCAGCAGCGAAGACTTCGACCGAGGCCGAATCGATGTCGGACTTCTCCAACGCGGTGTTCGCCAGGACGGCGAGCATCTCGGCGGTAGTCGGCAGCGGCATTGGCGGGACCTTTCAAGCGGACCGTGGTGATGGCAGCAGAGCTGGGAGAGGGAAGAGCCGACGGCGAGCGGCGTCGTCGCAGCGTTCGTCGAGGGTCGGCCTGATGGCCGGACCAGGTGCGGCCCGGCCATCAGGGGAAGAGGCGCTCCTCTACGCGCTGGGCAGGTAGAAGGCGACCAGGCCGCTCTTGTTGCGCGCGGGGGCGGCGAAGAGAACCTTGTAGGTCTCGGCCGCCGAGTCGCCTGCCGTGCCGAGAGCGACGAAGACCTTCAGCAGCAGGCGCACCTGCTCGCGGGTGGCCTCGCTGTTGGGCGGGTTCACTCCGGCGGTGCGGGCGGCACGCTTGAAGTCGTCCTCGGTGAGCCGGTCGACCATCGCAGGGGTCGCTTCGGAGCCGAACTCGACGTAGAGGGCCATAGCCATCTCGATGGACTTGACCAGGCGGTTGTGGGCGATGCAGACCTCGCCCGGGGTGCCCTTGGCGTACACGTCGCGGGCGGTGCGCAGTGCCGTCATGGTGGGTCTCCGTTCTCGGGGTTGGGTGAAGCGGGTGCCGACGTGGCTGGCAGTACGGGGGCCGGGGCCCGTGGGCCCCGGCCCGGGCCGGTCAGGCGACCGGCGGGGTGATCCGCACCTCGTAGTGGTTGGCGCGGATCTGGCTGGCCGCCGCGCGCTGGTTGGAGGCGCTGACCCCAGTGAGGCTGGCCGCGTGCGCGAGGTGCAGTTCCCGGCTCTGGTGGGCGTCGGGCCCGGCCAGGGCCTTCAGCTCGGTCTCTACGGTGGCGACCTGGTCGGTCGGTACGCCGTAGCGGACCGCGCCGGGGACCGTGTGGCCGTTGGTGTCGATCAGGCGCATCTCGTGCTGCATGCCAGCTCCTTGGGTGTTTCGCGTGTCTTTGTCGGCACCTCAGACACTACGCGAAACCCAATACGTAAGCAATAGCTTCAATGGTTTCGGGGCATGCACAAAGGCGGCCTCCGCGAGGAGACCGCCCTGGTCAGAAGCCTGCGGGCAGGAGGCCGGCCACCGGGGCGGGCCCCGACGTCCCGCCCCGACAGAAGGCCGCCGCCTCATGCGGCGTTCGCCGCCTGATCCCGCAGGAGCTCGCTCGGCGAGATGTACACCCGCCGCCACGGCGGGGTGCGGCCCGCCTCTCGCTCCTTGGCCTTGGCCCGCTCCCAGGCTCGGGAGACCGCGGCCTCCGTCGTCTCGAGGCGCTCCGCAACCTGCGCGACCGTCAGGTCCGTCCATTCCATGAGGTGGACGAGGACCTCGCGGCGGGACGCGGCGTCCAGGATGACCGACTCCCCCAGCAGGAACCGGTCGGCGAGGTTCTCCCCCTGCCCGAGCAGCGACACCCGCGCATCGGTCTGCGGCAGCGCGGAAGGGTTGTCGATGAGGTCGTCGTCCCACGCGAGCGGCCCGTGAAAGCCAGCGGCCTGTGCCGTTCGGCGTACCCGCTCGGCAACCCAGGCCCGGATGCCGTGGTCCTCGGGACGCTCGTTCCACAACTCGTCGTACAGCTGCACCACCGTCTTCGCCAGCGGCACCGAGGTCCGCGCGAAGTTCAGCGAGTTCCGGAAGGAGCAGTACGGCCGTCCGGCACGCTCGGCCAACATCGCCCGCGACCACCCGCCGACCGCGAGCGCCTCGACACGACGCCGTGTCCCGGTCGGGTCTACGGTGGCGCTGTCGGGGAAGTCCTCCAGCTTCGGCCAGAACCCCAGGACCGCCTCACCGATCTCCCGGGTGACCTTCTCCCCCGGCCCGTAGCCGTAGGTACCGGTCGTCACGTGGCGCAGCGCCTGGGGCTGAAGTCCCAGGGCCTGTTCAACCCCCTTGATCGGCATGCCCAGTTCGGCCAGCGCCCGCAGGTGCGCGCGGACCGGCTCAGCGGGCATGAACGGGTCCCACTGCCCATAGGCGATCAGTCGCCGCCGCCGGGCGGCCCAGCGGGCGTGTGCCGCCCGCTCGGCCGGCCCACGAGTGGGGGTCGCCGTGCTCACGCAGCCACCTCCAGCGACTGCACCGCGCGCGTGGAAGTACCGACGTGGACGCCGAGGTACTCCGCGACGTCGATGTGGCGGGCACCGCTTCCGCGCAGGCGCCGGATCTCGTCGGCGTGGTCGTCGTGCAGGCGCTGCCACAGCGGGCGACGGTCGCGGGAGGCGCGCCGGGCCAGCGCCTTGCCGCTGGCCCCGATCCACCACAGCGCGACCCGCACCGTGATCGCGTCCACCGTCAGGCCCTCGCCGGTGAGGATCTCCGCCATACGCCGCGGCGCGTAACCGCCGTTGCGCAGCTTGTGCAGCCGGTAGCGCCAGCTCGGGGAGAGGAGCTGCTCGGCGCGTTCCAAGTCCGGACGCTCACCGATGAGTTCGGCGACCTTCAGCACGCGCCGCTGGGCCTCGTCCAGGCCACCGACCATGCCCTCGGTGTCGGCGATGCCGTCCGCGGCACGGTCGGTGAGGCACGCGACGCGGACCGGGCAGGACAGGCAGATCTCGCGGGCGCGGGCCCGCGCCGCCGGGCCGGGTCCGAAGAAGTCGTCGGCGTTGGTGGTGTGACAGGCGCTCTGTTGCGCCCAGTGGCTGCCCTCGGCCGAGGCGGGGCGGCCGGCGAGGACGGCGGCGGGGGTCATGCTGCTGCTCCCAGGGGGTCGAGAAGGGTGAGGTGGTCGGGGGCCATCTGGGTAAGGTCCGTGACCACGAGGACGATTTGGGGGCCGGTCTTGAGGACGTCGCCGAGGCGCATGTCCGGGCCGATGACGCGGGTGGCGTCGTCGTCGGTGAGCACGCCGGCGTCGACGACTCCGTCGAGCGCGGCCTTCGCCGAGGGGTACCAGTTGCCCGGGTCGCGGCGGCGCCGGTCCTTCGCGCGCAGGTAGCAGGTGACGTATGCGCGCTCGAGGTGGGGCACGCGGGCGACCTGGGCCGCGATGCGGGCGGCCTGCCGCAGGGCGCGGGTTCGGTCCGAGCGCTGCAGGTGGTGCAGTCGCTCGTTGCTGGTCATCAGGGTGAGCCCGGTGGGCAGTTCGATGTGCCAGCTGCGCGCAGGGCTCGGGGTCAGTTCCGCTACGGTCATCGTCCGGCCTCCGCTCGGGCAGCCGCCGGACGCGTCTCGGGGAACTCCTGGTGAAAGCGGCCGTCGAGTTCGTGGCCCGCCGCCTTCTTGCCGACGCTGTAGACCTGCGTGAGGTTGGCCCGGTGGTGCCCGGCGCGGATGGCTTCGCCGTAGCAGGGGCCGTCCGGGTAAGCCAGGTCGCCGGGGGCGTACACCGTGCCGTCGTTGGCGAGGGTCACGCCCTGGCCGCGGGCGCCGCGCACGATGCGGCCCTCGCCGTCCAGCGGCGCCTCGAGGCCCCACTGTCCCCACTGTTTGAACCAGTAGCGCACGTTGGAGTGGGCGCACTGGTCGCGCAGGAGGCGGAACCAGTCGGGGTGTGCCGGGCGGGCACCCGGGCCGGACTCGCCGCCGGCGACCACCCAGTCGAGCCGGGGCCCGGTGACGAGCGGATGCATCACCAGACCGGTGCCGGTGGTGTACCCCTCGCCCAGGCCGGGGCGTCCGTCGAGCCAGTAGGTCAGCTTGCTGCGGCCCCCGTGCAGGTCGACCTTGCCCCACAGGTCGATCGGGCCCAGGAGCGGTTCGGCGCTGATCCACCGTACGGCGGCCGGGGTCTCGAGCAGGGCAAGGATCCGCATGTCGGCCGTCTTCTGATCCTCGACGGACACGCCGAGCCACAGGTTGGGCAGCTGCCGGAGCTGCTTGAAGGTGGCAGGGTCGCAGACGCTGACGCCTTCCTCGATCCACTCCTCGGCGCCGCGGTGCCGGTAGGCGTCCTGACGTGCGTGCCGTCCGACTGCCTGCCAGAACCCGGGCTTGCCGAGCAGGGACCGCATCCGGCCGTGCCGCTTGGTGAGGACCTGGTAGGTGTGCCGGGGCGTCACGGCCATGATGGCGAAGATGCGGGCGATGAACTCCTCGGGAACCTGCTCGTGGAACAGGTCGCTCTGCGAGTTGACGAACACCCGCAGCGGCTTGCGCCACGTCAGCGGGTCGGGCAGGCGCGCCTCCACCAGGTTGACCTGGCCGGTCCAGTCCAGGCGCCCGTCCGCCCTGTGGACGGTTCCGGCGTACGCCGCCGCGATCTTCGGGTTGGGGTTGTAGGTCCGGATGTTCGCGGTACGGATCGCGTAGCAGCTGTCACAGCCGCGCGTGACGCGAGTGCAGCCGATGATGGGCGACCACGTCTTGTCCGCCCACTCAATGGCGGTGTTCGTCGACACGGCTGTCCTCCTCCTTCGGGGGTGTGTTCATCAGGAACGAAAGGTCGAGGTCGGTCCGCGGGTGCCACAGGCTGAGCGAGCCGGTGTAGGGGATCGGGTCGATGGCGCGCAGGTCGGCGATCTGCCAGTGGAAGACCGGGTCGAGGACCGTGGGATCACCCCATGGGGCGCAGCAGCCGCCCGTCTCCTGGTGGCATTCGGCCAGCCGTCCGTACGCGACGATCGCGCCGGTGACGAAGTCGTCGAGGTCGGGTACGTCGGGAAGCGCGGTGATCCGCGGATCGCTCAGGGCGTCGCGGTCGACCTTCTGGCCGGCGTGCAGCAGCACCGTGGCGCCGAGCAGGGCGGGCGGGATGGGCCAGGTCCGGTTCTCGATGTCCTTGCCGCCTGGCTGCAGCAGCGCCCAGGGCCAGGGCTGTTTGACCGTCAGGCCGCGTACGGGCAGGGCGGGTTCAAGCATGGATGAACTCCCGGGCGGCGTAGGCGAGCAGCTGCTCGGCGGTCTGTTCGGTGACGTATAGCCGGGTGGCGATCTGCGCCGGGGTGAGGCCCAGGCGGGTCTGGGCGACCGCCTCGGTCGCCCAGACCCGCACCCGGTCGGCGACCGGCACGCAGGAGCGTCCGATGCTCAGGCTGTGGCCCTTGGCCCGCTGCGCGTGGCGGTCGCGGTGCGCGTCGTAGGCCGCGGCGCAGCGGTGGCAGTAGCAACCGTGCGTCGGGACCCCGGCGGCCGTGCCGTGCCACTTCTCCTTGCCCGTGTACAGGCTGCGGCCTTCGCGGGACGGGGGCAGCCAGTCCTCGGCCAGTTCGGTCACCGTCCGCGGGGCGCTGGCCTCGGTGATCTGCTCGGGGCAGGGTCTGGGGCAGCCAGCGCACAGCGTGACCGCCGTACGGCGGGCGGCGGCCTGGGCTTCGGAGTCCTCGTCCTCGAACAGGGCGTCCCACACGTCGAGGCGGTCCGTGCACGGCAGGGTGACGGCGACGGTCGCGGCCGTCACGAGCGCTTCCCGTGGGTGCACGTGCCCTGGAAGCAGGGCAGGGCACGCTCGCGCCACTCCTGCTTCGTCAGGCGCTCCATGGCCCATCCCTCGGCCGCTTCCCGGCGCCGGTCGGCGACCTTGGGCACGAACTGCTTGTGCGCGTCCTCGGCCAGGGCACCGACGGAGTCGACGTACGTGGAGCTGACGGCGCAGCCGGTCGGCGCGAAGCGGACCCAGTGGTCGGTGGTGGCGGCGCTCACCGGGTGTCCTCCTGCGGGCCGGGCGTGTCCTGGTTCTCCAGGTCGCGGATCGCCGCGTCGTGGGCGGCGCCCTCGATACCGGCGACCTCCTCGGCGAGCGCCAGGGCGTCCTCCAGGCCGAACCGGTAGACGCTGCTGGTGCGGAAGTCGACGATGGGGCGCCAGGCGCCGTCGGACCAGACGCGCTTACCGAAGAAGGCTCCATCGGTGACAGCCCACTTGCTGTCGTACGGGCCGGGCCCTCGCTCGACAGTGAGTTCGGCGTAGCCGCCCAGGCGGTTCTTCAGGGGGACACGGAAGTCCCGAACCAGCTGCATGCGGGCGTTGAGGGTCTCGGCGCGGTCAGCGAGCCAGGCGATGGACTGAGCCAGCGGGGTGTCCGGGTCGGTCGGTACGCGCCGCGGTTGACTGGCCGGGGCGAGGACCTCGGCGATGGTGCGCAGCTGGGCTTCAGCGGCCGCGGCACGCTGGTACTGCTCCTGGACGATTTGGAGGAGGCGCCGGATATCGCTCGGGGCCTTGGCCATGAAGGTGGCGTCGGCGAGGAGCTGGGCGTAGTCCTGCTCCTCGTCCCAGTCGGCGTGTTCGGGGATGTTGTCGATCGGCTCCTCGTCGAGGCGGGCGATCTGACGACGGCACCGGTAGCCGTGGCCGGTCTCCTCCAGGCCGGCGACGACCTCGACCAGGGTGCCCTGGTCGTAGACTCCCCAGTCACCGTCGGTGGCGGCGGCTTGCCGGGCATCGACTTCGGTGAGGTAGTCGGCGTGCTCGGCGGGGTAGTTCGTGGGATTCGTGGTCATTCGGTGGAGTCCTCGTCTCCCTGACACGCCTCGGCCTCGCGGCGGACGGCCGCCAGGTCGTCGGGGTGCTTGAGGGGCTTGGTGTGGACGTGGTGGTGGCGGCAGCGACTGCGGGCATGCAGGCGGCCGTCGCCGAAGTACAGGTCGCTGAAGTCGTCGACCAGCGCGATGGCGGTGCCGTCGTCGTGGCCGGTCCAGTCGTCGGGCTCGACGGGGAGCATGTCGTCGCCAGCCGAGCCCCAGACCAGCGCGGTGTTGGTCCAGCCCTCATACGCGGCGGCCTGAGCGGGGCTCTGCTCAGCCGGGTCAAGCGTGACGGCGTTGTCGGGGTGGGGCGGGCCGGGCTGATCGACGCGCAGGCGGGTGGCGAAGTCCGCGACACTGAGGGGGCCCAGGCGGCTGGTGTCCAGCTTGGCGGCCGCGCTGGCCAGCTGGGCGGCGATGCCGAGCTCCCGGGTAAGACGGGTCAACTGCTCGGGGCTCCCGGTCAGGATGACGTCGCCGATTCGCACGGTGCCGAGGTAGCGGTCCCCGTCCGCGACTGCATCGACGTCGTAGTCGGCGGCCGCGGACAGGTCGACGCGGACCTCGGGAGGCGCTGTCTTGGCGAAGTAGGCCAGGATGTGGCGCAGCAACTTCCGCATGGATGGGCTCCTCGCCGGTCAGGATCGGCGGCCGGACAGGCTCTTGAGGTCCTGGTCGAAGCGGAGGCCGGCCGTGTAGCCCTTCGCGTACTCCGGGTCGGCGAGCTCCTCGATCCAGCCCTTGCGGACGTCGGTGATGTCCGGGGTGCTGGTCGCGGCGTCCGCGCGGCCGTCCATCAGCCCGGCGACGTAGGGGGTCGGGTACGGGTCGGCGCTGGCGGCGGGGGCGGTGACGATGGTCGGGGTACTCATGGCGTAGCTCCTGTGTCGGCTCAGGGGCGGTCGGTCAGGTCGGTGGCCAGCGCGCGGGCCCAGGCGAGCCGGGCGTGGTGCGTGGCGGGGTCGGTGCGGAGGTTGTGCGCGGCGTCGACCAGGTAGGTGGTGGCCATGGGCCGGCGGATGCCCTCCAGGAGCAGCTCGGCGTGGCGAGCGGCGTGGGCGGCGTCGGTCGGGGTTACGGGCCGGGTGTGGTCGAGTTCGGTGAGGTAGAGGGATATGACGGTGCGGGTGGCGCTGTGCATGGCGGGGTCTCCTGTCCGCCGGTGGCCCGGGCCGTCTGGCGAGTTCGGCCGCCGCCCGGTTTCCCGGTCAGGCGGCCAGTGCGGTGGCCTTGTGGTCGAGGTCCTCAGCGACGCGCAGCAGGCGGCCCATCACCTCGGTACGGGTGGGCGGCCGCGAGTGCCGGTCGGGCGCGGTATTGGCCCAGTGGCTGACCCGGTCGATGACCTCGTCCGGGCCGTCTGCGTCCATGCTGCTGTCGAGGGTGTCGTAGACCGCGCGGATGGCCGCCATCGCCCAGACGCTGGCCTTGATCAGCTCGATCGCGGCGTCAGCATCGGTACGGAAGACCTCAGGCAGGACGCCGGTGGCGCCTTGGTAGATCGCCAGGCAGACGTCGAGCTCCCCGTTGGGTCCGATGAAGCCGTCGCTGTCTCCGGTGAGCAGGCCGTGTTTCTCGATGAGTTCGACGGCCCTGCGCAGATGACCGCGGGTATTCATGGCGATGTGCTCCAGCGGTTCGAAGGGATGAAAGGGCGGTTGGAGGGCCGGGCGCGAGGGAGTGGACACCTCGCGCCCGGCCCGGGGTCCGGCCCGGCCTCGGGAGCTCGGGGGTTGCTCGACCGGCAGGTCGGGCCGGAGTTGGGGGTCAGTCCCAGCGGGACTCGAAGGTGCTGTCGGGGCGGCCGTAGTTGTCGTCGTTGGCCAGCGCCCAGGCGTGCTGATGCTCGGCGCATCGGGTGATGCCCTCGGCCTCGTACGCCTGGTGCGCGTCGAAGATCAGGCCGCAGTCGTGGCACTCGGCCACCTCGTGCCCGGCCGGAAGGGCGATGCCCACGTTGGTGGCCGCCTCCTGGGCGATCTGGGCGCGCTCGGCGGTTTCGATGAGGCCGCCGCCGTCGGTGGCCGCCCCGCTCTCGTAGCCGAGCAGCTCCATCAGGGCCCAGTGCATGTCCTGCTGTTCGGGGGTGAGGTCCTGCAGCATGCGCTCGGTGGGGAGCTTCTGGAGCGGGCGCTCGGGCGCTATCGCGGCCATCGAATCCCTCGATTCGTAGCGGTGTGCGTTCTCTGTCGGCGCTCCAGACACTACGTTAAACCCAATACGTAAGCAAGGGGTTTAGATGAGGTGGGTACGAAGAAACCCCCTCCGGGAGCCGAAGGGGGTTGAGGGAAGAGAATCCGGGCCATGTCGCCGGCGCCCGGACGGGGGGGATCAGGGGTTGGACCGTTCGTGGTGCTCGCTGTGCAGGACCAGCAGATCACTCAGGGAAACGAGATGACGTCTGCCCACCACCCAGATAACGCCGGCGCCTCGGGCCTGGCGGCGCAGAGTGGAAGCCGAGACCGGGTGACCGGTGCGCTCGAAGAACCTCGCCCCGGTGGTGAAGTCCACTAAGTCGTCGGGTGGGGTGGGGCTTGAGGAAGAAGTCGGCATGGAGGATCACCATCATCGGGCCAGGTCCCGCACAGGTCGGGGTCCTTCGAGGGGGAGGGGTGGGCGGTGTGCTCAGTTCGCAACCCGGTACTGGCGATCGGCTACGTGCTCGGCCGCCAGTTGGGTCAGCGTCCACATCCGCGGTTGACCGCGAACAGCGCAGTACCGGTTGACGCACATCGCCGCGTTACTGTCTTCCACCCAGACCAAGCCAAATGTCCGGCAAGCCGGGCAGCGCTCAGGTCGGATGACGTCCTTATCGCCCATCAGCAGTGCTGTTGAGGTGGCGTGCCGCCACTCCATGGCCTCGAGGTAACGCTTCCAGTCCAGGCCGAGCTCCTCGGCTTGGACGCGGGCGCGTCTGTAGACGCTGGCGCGGCCCGAGTCACCGGAGGTGTTGGAGGAAACTGGGGCCTGCCGGGCGGCGGCGATGAAATCGGCTACTTCGCCATCGCAGGCCGCCAGGTGGTCCAGGACCAGGGTGTTGGCAGGTGCGGAGCCGTGCACGCGACGCGCGGTACGACTGGCCCGGCTGCCAGCAGTGGACCCCGCTCGCTTCCAGTCGTCAGTATCGAGTTCGTCGAGAAGCTGTGCGGGCTCCTGCGCACTGGCGGTCGGTCTCGCGCCCGACGACGGCTCGATCATGTTCCCCACCCCCATGGAGCACCCGCACCCAGACGTGCGGTGGGGCGCACAGGATGGGGGGCTACGCAGTGTGCTGATCTACACGCGATTGCAGCCCAATCATGTCACGGGCACATGCGTTCGGGCACTGATTGACGGTGGAAGGTCTTCCGCATACCGCCTTGTTACCGGAACGGGACAAACGCCCGTTCGGCAGCGCTATTCGCCTGCGGGAAGGAAATCCGGTGCCCGGACCGCCTCGACGGCCAGCTTAGCCAGGTACTCCGCCTGGTCTTCCGACAGCACTCCCTGATCCCGTGCTCCGTTGATCAGCAGCCCGAATGTGGCGGCCGTGATCCGGTGGCACTCGGCAGTGCTCGGGTCGCGCAGGGTCCGGCCCTGGCGCAGGAAGATGCCCTCCCAGAAGGCGGCCACCTGCTGGTCGCCTACCGGCTCTTCGGCTGACGCCGGGGCGGCCGGGCGCAGCGGGATCACTGTGGCGTTCGTCGGCACGGAGCGCCCATCGTGCTCCGAGCCAGACTCGCCGCGTGCGGCCAGGCTGGGTCCCATCACTCCACCCACCTTCTTCCGGCTCTGCAATCTCGGTTCACACGGGCTTGCCGCCGGTGGCCGCCGTGCCGGGCCAGCGTGTCAAACACCTCAGGGTGTTAGCCAGAGAAACCGATGAAACGCGTCAGAATGATGTCGGAAACCGCAGACTTGCACACTTTCTTCATAACCAAGGGCGCCCCCACACACGTGAGCTGCCGCGTCCGATGTTGCCGACAAAGAACACGCACACGCCGTGTATGGGGGCGCCAGAGACCCACCAGGGAGGTGCGCACACCCCCCGGTGACACCGTGAGTGTAGCGCGCGATGGTTCCAACCAACAGCGATCTTCGACGTGGTGATTGCGGGGCAATCACTCCACCGCACGTTCCCCCTGCCAGGCCGAGGAGTGATTGCGGCGCAATCACCGCTCCTCTACTTCGAGACTCGCTTGAAGCCCATGGCCCTGGCGACCTCCAGGTAGTCGGCCGTGGCGTCGCCGGCGCGGTCGAAGTAGAGCAGCACCTTCTGGTGTGCGTACGACTCGGGAATCTTCGTCGAGCGACGGATGCCCAGTTGCCCCTCCCCGCTTCCGGGCAGCACCAGGTCGCCATACGCCTCTTTGGCCATCTTCTTGCCGTCGTCCCATACGGCGCCCTGCGAGCGGTGCGAGGGAACGTCGACGAGCAGAACGCCAGTCAGTTGGGCGTGTGCTCCGTACTCGACGAACTCTTCCTGCACGGCTGCGATCTTCTGCTCGATGCGAGTGAGGCCGCGCAGCTCCTTGAAACCCGGTTTGATGCAGGCGACGACCTCGTCGCTGACCAGGATCGCGCCGATCACGACGAGGCCGAGGCTTCCGGGGCAGTCGATGATGATGACGTCGTAGTCGCCCTTCACGGGGTCCAGGAGCCTCTTCAGCCACAGCTCTCGCGCCATGGCCGTGGTCAGGTACTGCTCGGCGTTCTCCATCTCCCCCGAGCCGAGCACCAAGAACAGGTTGTCGATGACCCTGGTGCCCTCGGCGCCATGGGGGCCGCAGAGCGCGGGCACGATCGCGTCCTGGAGCTTCACGCTCTTGTCGGTGAGGCAGTCGTAGATGGTCTTTTGGCCCTCGAGCTGGTCGGGGAACATATAGCCGAGCGCGACCGACGCGTCGCACTGATCATCCGCGTCGACGACCAGTGTCTTCAAGCCGAACTCAGCGAGCTGAGCACCGAGGCTCACAGCCGAGGTGCTCTTGCCGGAGCCACCGACCTGGTTGGTCATCGAGATGATCCGGGGAACACGGTCTGCCTGGACGGTCATGTGAGATCTCCACAGTGATTGCCCCGCAATCACGCACGGGCCTGGCGGGGGAGTAGCGCCAGGTAGTCATGTCCCGGGCGTGCGCATGGCGGGTGAGTACGGGTCCTGCCGTGCAGTCCGCCAGAGCCGCCAGCTGCGCACTGGTCGAACGCTGGGGGAGTGAAGTGATTGCCCCGCAATCACCGCGTGCGCGGGGCCGGCGCTGTGGGCGCGGCAGGCACGGCAGGAAAAGGGAATGCTGGGCCGCACGTTATCGCGGGCAACGGCCGAAACGCCAGTCGCCCCGGCGAGATTTCATTCGCCGGGGCGATCGACAGGTTGAGCAGGGCGGCTATGAGTCGCTCAGCATGAGTTCCTGCAGTTCCTCGAACTCTTCGGGACTGAGCTGCTGCTTGAGGTCGGTGTAGATGTCCTTGACGGTGGTCACCGCGATGACGCCGCGGTTGGTGATTGTGGACAGGCTTCCACTCGAGGACTGTTCAGCTCCAGTGTCGTTGCCCGTCGAGGAACCGCTGGTGGAATCAGCGCCGGTGGTCTCCGGTGAGGGCTGGGGAGAGGGATCCTTCTGGTTCTCACCGGGGCTGGGGGTCTGCTCGGGGTTTGTCTTCGTGTTTCGCTGCTCGGGGAGCGAGTTCTGGCCGCTGTCCGCGGGTCCGGACTCTTCCTTCCCTCCCTGGTCTCTGCCGGTGCCTTCCTGCTGGTTGCCACCGGTCGCACCGGTCCCGGGCTGGCCCTGGCTGTTGTCTCCGCTGCCCTCCGAGTCGTGCGGCTGCGGCGGGGACGGCAGCTTCTGCTGTTCCAGCGGGACTTTGCTCTTGGCGATGGTCTCCGCCTCGTGGAAGGAGAGCGTGCCGTCGACGAATGCCTGCTGCAGGTCCGGACGGAGGCTGGCCAGAACGGTGGCGGCCTCCTTGATCGGCAGGAGTAGCTCCCCGCCGAATTCCACGTCCAGGCCCCTCTGCTTGCACCAGTGGTCGATGACCGCCTGCTGCAGCGGCTCGATGAGCTTCAGGAGCTTGATCTTGTGAGAGATGGCGGTCTGGGATACCCCGCCAAGCCTCTTGGCCAGCTCCCGCTGGGAGATGTTGAGCTCCCCCAGCGCCGCCTGGTATTCCGCGCCCTCTTCGATCGGGTCGAGCCCGAGCCGCTGTTCGTTCTCCTTGATGGCGGACAGTCGAAGAGAGGCGTCTTCTGCCACGGTCTTGCGGATGAAGACCGGTACTCGCTCGAGACCCTTCAGCTTCGCAGCGGCCAGTCGGCGGTGGCCGTGCAGCACAACGTAGGGTTTGCCGGACTTCTCCACATACTCCCGCTGATGGGGGTAGTGAGCGATATACGCGGCTGAGGTGACGACAGTGAGCGCCTGGACGACACCGTCGCCGTCGAAGGATTCGGCAAGTCCTTCGACGGCGCGGAGCCTCTTGCGGCCGTTCTCCGGGCTGGGCAGCAGGTCCGCGACCGGCATTTCGGCCGCTCCCTTGCTGAACAGGCGCTGTTGTTCTGCTGCCGCTCGGGTGTTGTTGAGGTTGAGATTCGGCATTCCGGCCATGGAGTCTCCGGGGTGGGGTGGTGCTGATGTAGTGGGTCTCAGCCGCTGAGCTTATCCGTCGAGGCAGCTCAGTCGGAGGGGTGGCACCTGATTGCGAGCAGCCACTGTGTCCGTGATGGGCGAAAAGCACCCTCGTCGCTGGGGTCTGCCGGAGAACGGCAACGGCTCAAGGTGATTGCGGGGCAATCACCCAGCGTTGGAATCGACAGTGTCGTCCAGCTCAACGGCGCCCAGTATGCCCGCTCCTTCGCAGGCAGGGAGGACGACACCTCGATGTACTTCGGTTTCAGGAAGACTGTGTCCTGTCTCAAACGATCGTGGGCAGAGCGGGGCCGGTGACCTGGGGTGCCCACGATCGGATGAGACGAGTGCGTCTTCATGTCTCAATTGATCGTGGGCGTCCTGTGCCGATCAGCTTGATCTGAGAGGCTCGTTCCATGACGGAGCGGGCTGGTGGTGTGCAGGGTGAGGTCGTCAGCCAGGGGAAGTACGCGCGTGTCGAGCGGGAGCGACGGTTCTTGCTTGCGGGGCCTCCGGCTCCTTCGTCGGTCACAGTCACTCGTGTGATCACGGATCGCTATCTGGTGGGGACACGTCTGCGTCTGAGGCGGGCGGAGCGCCCGGATATCGGCGGTTGTGAGCTCAAGCTCACCCAGAAAGTGCCTGCTGATCGGCCAGGTGCCGTGCAAGGGCTGATCACGAATACGTACCTGTCCGAGGCCGAGTACGACGTGCTCGCCTCGCTGCCAGCCGCGGTGTTGTCCAAGACGCGGTTCAGCGTGCCTCCCCTGGGCGTTGATGTCTTCGACGGTCCTTTGGAGGGCTTGGTCCTGGGGGAGGCCGAGTTCACGAGCGATGAAGAGGCGCTGGCTTTCGTGCCGCCTCCGGAGTGCGTGGCTGAGGTGACGGATGACGTTCGCTTCACCGGAGGGAGACTTGTCGGGGTTTCGCGGCGGGAGTTGTTGGCGTGGCTGGCCGAGTACGGAATCCGCCCGGAGGCTCCTCAGTAGTGGGGAAGGGGCAGGGGGCAGGTGCGGAGGTCGGTCGCGGGCCGTTTGGTGAGGCGGCGGGTGGTCTCGTCGTGGAAGAGGAAGGCCAGGATCTCCCACCTGTTGAAGTGCAGGGCCATGTTGTAGTTGCCGACCCGATCGCGCACCCACTTGAGGAGAGGGTCCGAACGGTCTTCCGGTTCGTAGCCTCCCAGAATGTTGCGGTGGCTGACCTCGTCGAGGAACGAGGCGAGCCCTCCTTTGCGTAGAGCGACGCGTTCCCAGTGGTCAGAAGCGAGTAGTCCGGACAGTCTCACGATCTCTGGATGGAAGCCGGCTGTGAGTGCGAGGTCGTCGGCGACGGGTTTGCCTGAGGGGTGGGAGAGCGCAGTGAGACGGCGTGTGACGGCTTCCTCCGGGTGGAATTCGTAGCGTTCTTTCCAGTCGAGGAAGATCTCTTTGGCGCTGTGGAACGCGAGTCCCACCCAGCGGCGTCCGTGGCGGGCGATGAGGTTGCGGTGGTGCCGCTGGGCGAGCACCGTGTCCGGGAGAGGAGTGATGTCCACCTGGTCCTCGGGCTGTTGGCAGCCGTCGCCTATCCAGAGCAGGTGGCGCAGGCAGACGTTGCGTTCGTGGGTCATCCAGCAGATCACCGGGCTGGTGATGCCGGCCCGGTGAACGCAGAATCGGCAGGCTGGCCGCTGTGCGTTGTGGCTGTCAGGCAGGGGACGGTCGATAAGGCCGGGGGTGTCGGTCCTTTTCGTTGCGATGAACTCGGGCAGGGCCAGGGTCAGGTGGTGTTCGGTGTAGCCGGAGACGGTGGCCAGCGGCGGTCGCAGCTCCGTGATCGGGGTCTTCTTGAGCATGCGGACGTCGAGCAGCGCGCGGAGTTCCTCAATGTCCAGGTGGTTGGCTGCGGCGAGCCGGGCCAGGAACGAGTCGACCGTCTCGTCCCGGAAGAGCGGGACGGTCCTGGGGAGGCGGCGGCTGGGAGGCATCAGCGGCTCCGCGCCCGGAGATAGAGAATGATCGTGGACAGACTGACCGAGGTGTCGTAGTCGTTCATCAGCCGGGTCCAGATCTCGCGAGGTCGGCATCCGCGGTCCGCCATGGGATCGATCACCGGCTGGAGCGGGGTCAGAACGGTGCCGGGCGGGCGTGGCCCGGAACGGGTTCGTGGAAGATCCCGAGTGAGTGCGAGTCGCACCGTGCGCTGGTCCAGGCCGTGCCGCGCCGCCAGCACGGGCAGTGGCAGGCCGTGCATGGCGGCATCGTCGCGGACGGTCCGGAGACGATCGATGTGTTCCTCAGGCCAGCCGGTGCGGACGGGAGCGGGCTTGCGGCGTCGTCGCGGAGAGCTCGCGTCCGCCAGCGCGTGCTGCAGAGCAGCCGCAGGGCGGCCGGTGGCGGCGGCGAGCCGGGCCAGACGGGGCTTGCCGAACCAGGTCGGCGGCCCGCAGAGGAAGCCGTGGAGGTAGCTGGGGGCGAGGTGGTTGGCGCGGGCCAGACGCCGGACGTACGAATCTGTACTCTCCCCCAGCCGCGGCCGGAGTGCCATCGGCAGCCGGGACGGTGCCGCTGTCATGCCCGGTTCACCTTCACCCGCTTCTGGTGACGGTCGGACTCGGCCGCGAAGTCCAGCGGGATAGCTTCGATCCCGGCTTTGGTGATCTTCTCGGTGCCGGTCAGGATCGCATCGATGGCCGCGCCGCGGATGGCGTGGGACAGGGCACCGATCATTCCGCCGGTGTGCGCGTGCAGCCAGCCGTCGAGCCGGCGCAGACTGCCCGACTGGTGTCGGCGCAGCAAGAGGGTGTCCTCCAAGGTGGCGACCAGGCTGCTCCAATCAGCTCCGAGCGGGAAAGGCGCCGTGCGGATCAGGGTGAAGCGTCCCGCGATCTGCGCGCCGCGCGTTCCTTCCAGCAGGCCCTTCTGATCCAGGTCGAGCCCGGCGTAGACGAACGTCGCGGGAATCCGTTCGGAGAAGTACTTGAGGGTGTCGGACACCTCGGCGCCGTTGCGGGTGGCCAGCGAGATGTTGTGGACCTCGTCGACCAGCACCAGGCTGCAGCGCGCGTCGATGAGGACGCCGACCACGGCTTCGATGATGTCCGTCATGTTCAGCCGGGTGCGGACCGGCAGGCCGAGGAACCGGGCGAACTCGGCCGCGATCATCCGTGCGGTCGCGGCGGGTGGGACGGTCACGTAGAGAGTGGGGATGCGGTCGGTGACGCCCGGGTGCCGGGCTCGGTCGACCAGTTCGTGGGACAGCCCGAGTTGAGTGATGGCGATGGACTTGCCGGTGCCCGCCGGTCCGGACACGAGCAGACCGCGGCGGGCGCCGCGCTCGTTCCGGTTCATCAGCACCTGACGGCGCCCGCAGGTTACGATGTGCCGGATCGTCGGAGTGGCCACCACCTGCGTGCGGGCGTGGTGGTCGATGCGGTCCTCGTCGTCCAGAGCCTGCCGCGTGTCGGTGAGCGCCCGGTACTCATGCTCAGCCAGCAACGGCGGCGGTGAGGGAGCGTCGGTGACGAAGTCACGCCATCCCTCCAAGGTCGTCAGCTGCAACTGGGCCTTTGCATCCCGCTCCGCCAGAGACTTCAAGGCCTGTGACTGCCCGGTGCTCATGAACGCCTCCAGGGATCCTCAAGCGGATCAAACAGGCCGAGCGGAATCACGTCGGCCACCTTCTCCGGTGTCTCGGACTCCCGCGCCTGATCCTCTTCGCCGGGCGGAGTGCTGCCCGGCGGCCTGGGATAGGCCGGATCGGCCGTGGCGCGCGTGCGGGCGGCAACCCGTCGGTCGCGCCGCCGCGACGCTGCCCGCTTCGGACAGTCCTGCGGTGGCGAATCCGGCCCCGCGGCCATCCGCCCCAGCAACTCGGCGGCAGCTCGGGCGATCTCCTCCTCGCCCGCGCCGGACGCGCCGCGCCCGGCGAGCACCTTGCGGGCCTGGTCCCAGGCCAGCTCACCCATCGGGACCGGAGCCGTGCGCAGATGCCGCCAGAACACCGTGATCCAATCCTGGGTGCGCGGATGCCGTACCCAGATGCGGGAGATGTCGTAGGGGTCGTAATGCACCTGCCATCGCCGTCCGTCCTGGCCGGAACCGGAGTACTCACGGCGCAGATCGCCCAGGTCCGGGCCGTCGTAGATCCGATGGTTGAGCTTGAATCCGTAAGCGTTCAGTGTGCGGCGCGTGCGCGGCAACAACTCGATGTACTCCGTCGGCGACAGCGTGACCGGGACGTGGCCGGCCGCCGCGACCAGCGCCGCGTACTTCTCGTTCGGGCTCAGCGGCCGGCCCGGCATCAACGGATCCCGCAGCCCGTCGTGCGGCCGGGGCTGCCACCGGGCCACGACCCACTCCTCCAGCAGCGCCTGCAACTGGTGGATGGACCACACCGCCTCGTGCTCCGGCTCCGTGCCGCGGTGCTCGGTGCTGCGGCCTTTGTGGCCGGGCAGGAACTGGGCGAACATCGACGCCACCGACCCCAGCGTCCGCTCGATGTGCGGCTTGTCCGTCGGCGTGTCCGGATGCGCCGGCTGCAGAGAGATCTCCAGCGTGTGGCAGGCCCGGCGGAAGGTGTCGGAGAGGAAGGCCCTGCCGCGGTCGCAGACGATCGTCTCCGGTGTGATCACCGGAACCGCGGCGGCCTGGGCCAGCCGCGCATCCACATCCAGCAGCGAGGCATGCGGCAGCACCGATCGCGTCATCCGAAGGGCCTCCGGCCAGCCCGGCCGCATCGGCTCCGGCGTCATCGCCCGCGCCAGCAGCAGCGCAGCATCCACCGCCTTCGTCGACGGCCGCAGCACCGCCGCTGCCAGCGTCCGCGTCGCCAGATCCACCAGTCCGGTCAGCTCGCAGGAGTCCACCGTGCCGTCGTCGTGCACCACCAGCACGTCCAGCGGCGTCGAGTCGATCTCCATCACCTCGCCCGGCCTGGCGGCGATCACCTGGCCGAACATGCGATCCGGCCGCTTGGCCAGTGACCGGCGCGTGCGGGCCGACTCCAGCGTGTGACGGCCCGAACCCATCACGGACAACAGCCGGTAGAACGTCGCCCGCGACGGCAGCGGCACCACACCACGGCCGTGCTCGTCCTCCAACACCCGCTCCAGGCGATGCCGTAATACCGCCCCGGACACCGTGGACCGCTCGGCCTGGTCCGCCACCACCTGTTCCAGCGCGGCCACCACGCGCGGATCCACTCGCCCCGTCACCTGCGGACGCAGCTGCCAACGCCCGTCGACCAGGCCGGAGAGTCCCTTGTCCTCGAACCGGGCCCGCAGTTGCTGGACCCAGCTCAACGACACCGACAGGCCGCCCTCCCGCAGCTCGGCAACCTTCGCGAGCTCCCGCTGCCGCAGCGATCGAACCGCAGGGTCGTACTTCTCGCGCACCGGCCTGTCCGGATCAGCCAGCGAGCGGCCGGTCAGCATCTCCACCAGATGGCCCTGCCACCATTCCGCCCGCTCGATCACGGCCTCGGGCAGTCCGTCCAGCAGATCCGAAGCCGATACCACCGGGCGGCCTGGAACTGCATGGAGGATCTCGAAGTCCTCCGACGCCAGCAGGTGCGGCAGCAAAACCGCCGCGACGTCCTGAACGTCGTCGACCAGCCGCACCAGCGATCCGGACAGAGCCGCAACCGTGTGCTCGCGGCCACTGAACCGGACCCGGTCACCCACCGACAGCAGCCGCGGACGCGTCAGCATCTCCGTCCCCTTCCCGCCCGATCCGGCCCTGCGACACCCAGGCCGACGGCGACAGCACCGCCGCTTGCAGATCCACGGCGAGCTGCTGACACCACAGCAGGTGGTAGAGCACTGGCAGTACCAGCACCGGATCGCCGACAGCCCGAGCACCGTGCAACAGCCCGGCTCCACTCACGAACACCTCGCGCAGAGCCGCCGCCGTCTCCTCACGCATCACCCGCGCATGGCGGAACCCAGCCAGCCAGTGCAGATTCGCCGCGAACACCGGCTCCAGGGCGCCCACTCTCTCGTAGCGCCAGCCGACCAACTCGCACGCATCCCGAGTACCGGCGAACTTCGCGGCATCACGCTCACTGATCCGATCGTCCGGCCGGACGTCCACCACAAGGCCCGTGCCATCAGATCGCCGCACGAAGAAGTCCGGCGTGTGCTCCAGATGCCCCTTCACACTGTCGTCCCAGGCCAGAGCGAACGGCTGGGCAGCCATGGCGATCATCTCGCGATCGAAGTCGAACCGCATGAGGTGATCACGCTCCAGCCAGGACTCGTAGGCGACGTGCCCCCGGCAGGTGGCCGACCAGTACCAGCCCGTGAAGTTGCGCTGCCCGCGATAGGCGGGAAAGGACCGCGATGGGTGGCCCGCCTCGAACCGTTGCGGCCACATCACACTCAGCGGACCCTGGCGGCGGGCGCCATCCGGCCCAGTCATCGTCACCCAGAAGTCCGCTGCATCCATCACGCCCTCCGCAACCAACGCCGACGCGGTACAACGAAGCTACGGAAGGCCAGGCACCGGTGCCCACGGAAGACTGAGACACGACACCGATTGCCCACAGACGACTGAGACACCGGTCCTTTTGCCCAGAGAAGACTGAGACTGCCCAGGGTCAGCTGAGACAGGACAGACTGATTGGCTACTCCGACCGAAGGTGCGAGACCCAGCCCAACGTGATTGCGGGGCAATCACCGGTGTGCGGCGCGTCTCGTGAGACGGCGGGTTCTGCATGCTGCTCCTGACTTTCATGCAACGCCCCTGGTGCGCTGCGGGGCTGGGGTCGATCGGCCGGCGCGCTCTGCGCGAGCTCGTTGGAGGGCCTTGGAGTGGGTGTCGGCCGCACGGAGGACGCGCTCCTGCTCCGCCTCCTGGACGTACTGGGCCTCCCGGAAGGCGGTCTGCGGTTCACGGAACCAGGCCGGCGTCGCCCGGGATGGTACTGACTGCTCGGCATCGCGGCGTGCTCGCTCGGCCCGTAACCGCTCCCGGATCTCGACGTACTCGCCAGACGTCGGCGGGGCAGCGCCTGGCGGAGCAGCCCGTGTCGGAACCGGTGGCGCCATGGCGGGCGTCGGCGAGGTGAGGGCGGGCGCAGCTCCCTTGCGTACTTCGATGCGGGCCAAGGGGTCCGCCGAACGCGGCGAGCTGTTTCCGCCGAGCGCTCGGTTGACATCGGCGACAACTTGTCGGTGTGAGAGCCGCAGGGTGGCGGCCCAGGCATCGGAGTCGCAGGCGACCGTCAGAGTCCGGGTCCGTTCGTCGTACGCGATGGCTCTCCAGTGGGCCGCTCGGTCAGCTCCTACGAGCGTGGCCCAGCGGTTGACGAGGTTGCCTCCATCGACGTCACGTTGCCAGCCCTGGTCGACGGTGAGCTGCTGCATGACGCTGCCCAGGGCTACGGGGTCGCGGCCATCACCCCGGGTCTTGCGTCGCCCCGCCTTGCGTTCCTTCTTTGGCTTCAGCCCTGCACGCCGGGCCGCTTCTTTCGCCTGGCGCAGCGCGATGCGGGCGAGGTCCGCCCCGCTCCCCGGCACCTGCTCGGTGGTCATGGCACCTCCGGAGGTGATTGCGGGGCAATCACCGACTCCCGTGCCGCAGGCCCTCGCGAGTCCTTCGGTGATTGCCCCGCAATCACGCCGAGGCCCGGGTGAGCGGTCAAGGCAGTGGAGCAGGGCCAGGGATGAACCTTGCAGGCGCGACACATCTGTCGAGCCATCGAGTCCGGGTCGACCGGCCCGTGCAAGTCAACTGCGGCGCGCAGTCGATGCAGTTGGTCGAGGAGGTCCTCGAGCAGGGGATCTGTTATCGAGCTGGCCGTGGGCTGTGAGGTCACGAAATGCTCCTGACGGCATCAGTGCAGGCGGATACGGGTGTTGTCGGAGTTCGCCGCCAGGGCGAGGCACATCTGGACGAGCTCTGCGCCGTACAGCTGGGTGGCGACAACCGGGCCGAGCGTGTCGTGGGCGGCGAGCACCAACGACGGGTCACCGCCGTGCTTGTACGCCGTCCACGCGTCCGTCACCAGCCGTCGCCGGGTTTCGAGGTCCATGTCGCCCAGGCCGTCGAAGACCGAAAGCTCCTCGCCGGCCCGCTGAGCCCGAGTCAGCTCCAGCGCGTCGCCGAAGTCGGCGTTGGGCCGCGCGCCGTGGGCTTGGTCGGCCTGGTGGCGGGCATCCCACTGACGGAACTGGTCGTCACGGCGAAGCTGGCCGGCGATGTACGTGTGCGGGCGCTCCGGGCGCCAGTCGAAGTTCACTGTGACGGCCGGGGAGATCTCCCGTAGCCAGCAGTTGATCTGCTGCTCGGTGCATCCCTCGGCGACCTTGTCGACCAGCACCCATGACAGCTCGCTGATCTTCGATCGCTGCGTCCAGTTGTGCAGCGGACGCAGACGACGCGCGAGGCGGTCAGCTGCCTGGTACACCGCGGCCGTCACACGGCGCCCCAGAATGCTGGTCCTCGGCTGCTTGCTCTTTCGGGCCCGCGCGCCGCGCGTAGCTTCTCTCTTCCCACTCACATCAGCTGCAGATACGTTCCCGGAACCACCACGAGAAGGGGGCGCAAGACGGTTTCCTGTCGACTTTCGGACGGCTGCCACAGCCTGCTCCCGGCCGGCCTCCGTGACGCCGATGACGGTGGCCTCATAGCCCTCGCCACGCAGCCGGTGCCCCTTCGCCGCGTCGTACGCCGGCGGGATAGCAGCGCCGTAGATCGTGGCTGTCCCCGTGTACCGTCGGCCCGGCAGCCGCAAGTTGCGCTTGCTGCCGTGCTCGAGCCACACCAGCGCCCCCAGCTCGCGGAGGTACGCCACGTGGCGCTTGACGTTGGACACCGACATCTTGAGGCGCCGAGCGGTGCCCTCGAGGTCGTACAGCACGATGCCGCGGCGGTAGTCCATGCGGCGGGCCAGATCGCCGACTACGCGCAGTGCGGTCGTCTTGGCCTTCGGGTGCAGATGTTTGGGGTGCAGCCCGGTGTCGATGAGCCAGTTGACGGCGCGGAGCCAGGCCCGTCGCTCGGCGCGGCGCGACCGGGTGTGCAGCACCTCCTGGGCCCGTCCGGTGACCTTCTCGAACTGAAGGGTCAGGACCTCATGAACGGGGGGGAGCGCGGTGGGATTGTCTGCGTATGTGTCGCCCGCAGGGGTGGCGGACAGCTCGATGCTGCCCGACTGGGCCGGGTCGAGCTGACAAACGGCAGCACTGTGCTGCATGATGGGCTAGTCGTCCTCTCCGGAAGGCGGCACAACGAAGCCCCCTTGTGGGTGCTCGTCGCCTCTCGCACAAAGGGGGCGGCAATACCGAAGTAGGAAGCCGACCGGGCCCTTTGGGCTTGGAAGGTGTGTGGTGAAGAGCAGGAACTCCGCCGTGAAGGGCGGTGAAGTCCCGACCGGGCCGAGTAGCGACCGGACCGAACGGGCCCTAGCAAGTCAGATCGATTGAGCGGCGAACTCTCTCGATCAACCCGCAGTGGCAGGTGGCCGCGTAGTTGGAGCGAGTGTCGGCGAAACACTCAGCTTCAGCGCAGCGGCCGCGGAGGAATCGTGATTGCCGGGCAATCACCTCCGCAGCAGAAATCACGTCATGCCAGCCCCCCTTCGGGGGAGACGCTGGCCTTCCCTCTTCCGCTGTGACAGGCGACTGGCGAAGTCGACCCGGAAGCGGCGGGAAGAGCGCGGAACGACACCAGACATGAGACGACCCACCGACGGGCACAGCGCGCGTGCGCTACCCGGGTGGGTCTCCCTGTGCCGTGCAGCGGATGCACGGGTACCATGGCTCATGCCTCGGCCGTCCCTAACTACGGTCTCGGCGCTCGGCCCCTGTTCCCCTCGGCCTGGACTCCGAGGGTTGAGAGCAGGGGCCATTAGCGTGCTCGGACTTGAGTGGCCATCAGAACCGTGATCCCTAAATATGGCCAGGGCTGAGCCTACCTCTGTGACGCCTGGGATTGCGACCACCTTCACTCGGTCGTGTCGTGACCGCGTTCCGCTGTTCGGCATGGGGGGGCAACCTTCCTGTTCAGACGGCTTGTAGGGCAGGGGAGTTGGGGGCATCGGAGGCTGTGGCCCGACGCCGGCCGCGAGCCCGGGTCCCGGCGTGTCGGCACGCAGCGCAAGGGCAGTGGCGCTTGACGTAACTCGCCTCGGTGCCGTGCTGCTCGACCTGGAGCGACTCGAGCACAGCGCGTCGGCGTGCTGCCTTCCCCGCAGACTGAGCCCCCGTCAGCGCCTTAGCGAACTGTGGGTCGTTGTCACGCAGGCGGTACACCGGCGTCCGGGACATCCCCAGCGAGGCGGCCGCCTCAGCGACCGTGGCACCACTGCTGATGTCCGCGAGCAGGCTCTCGATGCGCTCAGGGTCGGTCAGCGCCGCCGGCCGCCCGCGGCCCCGCCGGACAGACGCAGGGGCCGCGGATCGACTGGAGAGAGCCGGGCGGGCGAGGGGGACCACCGGTGACGTCATGCCGTCGCCCCGAGACCGGAGTTGTCAGCGCTACGGGCCGCTGTCGCTCGAGCCGCGGCCTCGAGTACGTCGGGAACCGATAGCTCGTCCGGGTAGAACCCGAGCTGCCGACACACTTGGGAATAGACCCAGCGGGTGTTCGGGTAGGGAATCGCCAGCAAAGAAGCGGCCTCCCGGACATCCGGTTGTTTCCGCAGGGCGTCCAACAGCGCGCGCTGCGTGGTCGACGGCGTCCAGTTCGGGACCGGGGTCGGGCGGTCGCCGCGGTTGGCCACGCGCGCCTGGCGCTTCTTCGCGGCCCGGCGCTCCGCTCGGCGCTCCTCGGAGGTCATCCCGCCCCACACGCCGTACGCCTCCCACCAGCCACTGCCGCCAAGGGCGTAGGCCCGGCAAGCGATACGCACGGGGCATCCGGTGCACACCCGCTTGGCGGCCAATGCCTTGGAGGGCCGGTAGAAGATGTCCGGGTCGACGAGCGGTTCGCCAAGGGGGTCCGTGGCGGCGCAGGAGCGGCTGGGCCAGGCGGGGTGGGCTTCGAGTTCGGAGAGGGCTGTCTTCTCGTCAGAGTGCGAAATCACGATCCTCATTCCTCGCGGGCCTGAGCCTGATTGATCACGTCCGTGGCCGCGGCGAGGACCAGTACCTCGTCCAGCTCGGCACGGACACGGCGGTGCTGAGCACGCTCGAGCACTCGGTCCAGTCGTTCGCCGGCCAAGGCCCGGTCGACCCTGCGGCGGTGCCACCACAGGGCCGTAGCACCGGTCAGCACCGCGGCGGCAACGCAGCGGATGCGCATGGGAGTTCACCTCCGTCCAGGGCGCGGTAGGGGTAGGGGCCAAGTTGACCCGGCGGTCGGGCATCACGCTGCTCGCTGCTCAGCGTTGGCCTGCTGGCCGCGGGCGTACGCCCGGGAGAGACGGAAGGAGACGAGGTCGCCGAGAGTCGTCAGCTGCCCCTTGTGGTCGACGGCGGCCATCCCTGCCGCCCGGCGCTCCTGGATTTCGAGGGCCAGCTGGGACAGCGACTCATATGTGGCCTCTCCGTCGTACGCGCGGTGCAGCATGTCGACGCGCGGAGCCCGGTCGATTCCTTCGTCGGCCCACTTCCTGAGCTCAGCGCCGACGGCGACGGCATCCGTGAAGACCTCGTTGGCCAGGGTGGGCGCAGCAGACTTCGTGACCACCAGTTCGTGGGTCGGCAGCAGGGACGCTGCGAAGTCGACGTCGTACTCGAGGCCGTCGCGCGCTTCGGCGCGCATGCTCACCCGGGTGGGCACCGTCCGCCCTGCGGCATCGGTGATCAGTACTGACTCCAGGCGGTTGCGCAGGATGCCGACGACGTGGCCGGGAAAGCACTGCACCGCCTCGATCATCTGGCGTTCCAGGGGCCGGACCTCATCCCATGCCGCATCCTTGCCGCCCTTGCCATTGCGGTGGGCGACCTGGTCGCGGACGCCTTCGGGACCGCTCCAGAACGCAGACCAGCTGGCGATGATGACCACGTCGTATGAGGCTGCGGCGTACAGCGCCAGGCAGAGGTCCCTCGGATCGAACGAGGTCATCTCTGTGACATCAAACGTGATCTCGTCGGCGTACTGCCGGGACCTCCCGCGCTCGGTGTCGATGACAGCGATCGTGGTGCCCAGGGCGGACGCCATCCGCAGAGCGGAGATCAACCGGCCTGACCCGGGCGGCCCGTCGAGGAGCGCACGTAAGGGACGGGCTTCCTTCGCGGCTTGTGCGAACTGGAATTGGGCGTGTGGAACCAGGCCGCCCGCGGACGCGGGGGCCTCGGCGGCGGTCGCCATAGGTGGGTCTCTTCCTATGAGGTTGTGGCGTCGCGCGGCAGGCCGGTGTCGGCTTCCAGCCCGGTTCACCCGCGCGGTGCTGCTACTCCGGCGCCGGGTGCAGCGTGGTGTCGTCGGCGCAGTAGTCGTCACGCAGGTACTGAGTGATCACCCGGGACGGGTTGACCAGGAAATTCAGCCGCTCTTTGTCTGCCTTGCAGCGGGACTCGATGGGCGCCCAGTCCTCGTCGCTCATACGCAGGCTCGCGCTCGGCAACGACTTGGTCGGCTTCTCGCCAGGAGCCCGGCGAGGGGCCCGCTTCGGCTTGACCGGCTCGATACCGCCGTCGATGTACCGCTTGAAGCCGTCGCGCATGACGACAGCGAGGTCACGCCTTTCGGACCGCGCCTTCCGCTCGGCGGCCTCCTTGACCTCCTGTGGGATGTACAGCGGACGGGGCGGCATGTCGTTCTCCGCATCTCGGACCGCCCACACGGCGCGGCCGGCGGCCTTGGCCAGGGCACCGAAGGCGGCGGAGTCGCCGATGAGGATGCCGAAATCAGAAACGATCTTCGCTGCGCCGCCCTCGGCGGTGACCTCGTAGGAGGTCTGGTCGGTCAGTCGAATGACGGGGGGCTGCTCGTCGGCCACAGCGGCGGGTCCTCTCCATGGCGGGGCGCGCCGGGCTCGTGCCGGCGCGGTGGGGATCGACATTGGTGTCCTCACTTTCGCAGAACGGTGCCAGATCTCCGGCTGGTGCATGTCGCCCCAACCGTCCCGGCGGCCCCACGATAACTAAAACCCTATACGTAAGCAACGGGTTTCAGCTATGGTGTGGTCCGTCCAGCCCACCATCACCCGCAGTTCTGTCGAAGAGGACCACATGACCCAATCCACCGCGACCGTGCCCGCCTGGCTCAGTGCCGCCGTCGTGGAGTACGAGCAACAGCAGCTCACCGAGCGCGCCAACCAGATCATGCACCTCCAGCGGCTCGCCGAGAACATCAACAGCCAACTCAACAAGCTCGGCATCGAACCGCTGAACCCCGCCCACGTCGAGGCGGGCCGGCTGCGGGGCGCTCTCCTCGTCGGACCCGATTTCGACGAGGGCACCTACGAGGTGCGCGCCTTCTGGGACGAGACCAGCCAGCAGATCGAACTGCACACCGCCGACTGGGAAACCCATAACCCGCAGTACGGCAGGGTGCGCCTGCTGAACTCCATCGCCGACATCGCAGCCGCGCGCCACGAGACCCCCAAGCCCCCGGCTCCGCACCGTCACCTCGGAAGCGAGGCACTGCGCGCCATCGACGGGCTGAACGCCGACCGCCTCAACAACCACCAGGTCGAGGCCATCGTGACCGCGGTCAACGGCCTCACCGCCGCGGTGCTGCACATCGGGCAGCTCATCAAGCAGGTCAACGACCGACCCTGATGGATGCGCAGGGGCCGCCACCTCAGGTGACGGCCCCGCAAGATCCACACGCCGCGTACGGCGCGGCAAGCGTATCGGATCTTCGTTCCAGCCAACAGTCCCGATTTCGCAGCCGCTGATTGCCCCGCAATCAACCTCGCCCGGCACATCCGCCCAGGAGGACCCGTTGACCACAGCAGTTACGCCCCGGCGCAGGGTCCGCGAACGCACCCGCGGCTGGCGCAGAGGCGGCGCCATCATCGCCGACCGCACTACCAAGTACCTCGGGAACCCGTTCACGCTCGACTGGGCATACGCCCTGAAGCTGGCCGAGCCCGGCGACCGCGCGGCAGCCCACGAGGCCGTCGTCGAGCTGTACCGCAAGTGGCTGTCCGGCGATCGCACCCACCTCGACAGCGACGAAGACGACATCCGCCGCGAGCAGGTCCTCAACCGCCTCCCGCTGCTGCGCGGCAAGGACCTCGCCTGCCCCTGCCGAGCACACCTCCGCTGCCACATCGAGGTCCTCCTGCAGTGGGCCAACGCCGAGCCCCGCGAGACCGAGCACTACATAGCGCTCGCCCGCCGCCGGGTCGACGCCTCCCGCGCCCGGCAGGGACAGACCCTCCTCCAGCACATCCTGGACTCACTCACCGCAACGAAGAACCGGAGAACCCGTTGACCACCCGGACCGCCATCACGCTGGCCGCCGCCGGAACCCTCGTCGCCGTTCTGGTCGGCTGCGACGCCAGCAGCGGCAAGACCGACGCCGTGCCGCGCTGCCAGATGACACACACCCACAGCGGGGATCTCGTCCCCACCGGCAGCCGCCGCCCGTGCATCGTCCCGGCGCCCCGCGCACGGAAGCCGCACCGGAACACCCCGGGTCCCGGTCAGCAACCCGGCCAGCTGGGCGTACACGACGGGGCCACCGCGCCGAAAGGCCCCACGCCGCCCGCGAAGAAACCCCCGGTCGTGAAGAAGCCCGAGGTGCCCAAGCCCCCGAAGGCCCCAGCAGCACCGGTCCGTAGGTTCCGGTGACCCCGTTCGCCCCGGCCGACGCCGCCTGGATCCGCGACCACGTCCTCGCCCCGCTGGAGATCCCCCCGGCCTGGCCCGAATGCTCCTGCCAGGGCATCTCCAACGCCTGCCGGTACGGCACGCACGGCGACTGCGGCCACGACCAGTGGGTCGCCTGGTGGGGCACCGAGCCGGAGACCGTCATCGGCGGTGGCTTCGGCCCGTTTCCATGCCGCGGCTCCTTCGGCCTAAACCGCAGCGACGCCACGGTCTACCTCGCCGACCGCAAATGCCACACCCGCTGCAACTGCCACTGCCACTGCCACCAGCCCCCACCTCCGCCCAGCCCCGCTCCGACGCACACCGAACAACTTGACTTGCTCCAGGAGGAGTTATGAGCAAACGCCCGGTCGTCCACTACATGGCGACCCGACCCGACGGAACCGTCCCGCCCAGCTGCGAGTACCTCGCCCGGTGCTACACCCAGCGGGGCGAGACCATCACGACCGTCAACCTGGCCGACCACGTCGGCCAGACCATCGACCACCCCAGCCCCGGGAGGAAGTGGTACACCGACACGCCGTTCTCGTACTTCCACATGTACACCAAGCCCGGCGAGATCCTCGAGCGCATCGAGGAGGGCTGGCCGATCCGGCTGTTCGTCGTGCAGCCGCGCGGCGAGACCGGCAGCTGGGGCGAGGAGACCTACCCGTACTGGCTGATGTCCCACCAGATCCATGTCGTCGAAGAAACCGACGCCTGGCGGGCATTCGGGCACCGCGGCGAGAAGGTCCTCAACACCATCGCCCAGCTGCCCGACCTCGCCCGGCAGTGGGCCGACGCCTGGGACGCCGACCCCGACGGCACCCGCCGCCAGTACGCCGCCTGGGACGAGCGCCTGGACGACACCCGTGCCGTGCGACTGGGCACACTCAAGGCGCGGTACTCCCGACGCGCGGCCGGCCTCAAGACGGCCTACACGCTCGCCGGGGCGGCCGCGGAGAAGGCCGCGACCGACGCCGGAGCCGACACGGACGTCGCCGCCGCGATCCGCCTGCGCGCCCGCTGCCTGGTCGCCGGCCAGCTCCTCCACGACCGCATCCGCTCGGGCGAGTACGAAAAGTCGATCCGCGCGCTGCTGCTCGGAGCCGGACTCGACAGCCCCCAACTGGCCACCACCTGAAAGTGCATACCCGGCCACGGTCCCGGTTCCAGACCGCACCATCCCGCCGCCGCCCACCCGGGCGGCGGCCCAACCCCCACTCAGGAGTACCGTGCCCAACCAACTCGCTGCCGTCCGTACCCTCACCGAGAACGTTGTCGGCGCCCAGATCTGGGACCAGCGGGTCGGCGAATGCGAGACCATGCCCACCAGCGCCTACGACGAACTCGAAGAGAGGAAGGCGAACGGCTCCTGGCCCTCGGTCACCCCACCGACCGCCAGGTCTTGGCCGCGCTCAACGCCTACTACCGTCGCGAGTGCGACTGGCGCATCGTGCCCTGCGACGCACTGAGCGACCTGACCGCACACCACACACGCCGCACCTGGGGAACGGCCGTCGAGGGCGGACCGGAGGAGCGCTCCGCCTGGCTCATCGACGACAGCACCGCCGATGACCCCCACGCCCAGCCGGTGACCTGGATCAGCCACGACGGGCTGGACTACCAGGACGTTGCCGTCCAGGAAGAGTGCCCGGACTGCGGTCGGCTCAGCCGCTCCACCACGTTGTCCTGGGGGCCCGGACGCCGGGTAGGCGGTCCGCACCACATCTGCCGCCACTGTGAGTACCGCTGGCCAGCTGCGCCGGTGTACCACGTCAGCTTGTGGAAGGGGCCGCAGCGCGAGTACCCCGAAGGCCCCGGGGCGTGCTTTGCCTGCCACTGCAGCGACCGGTTTCGGTGCGCGACTGACTGCACCGGCGCTACACCGAACGAGATCGTCGGCCAGCTGCTGTGCACGCCCTGCCGCTCCCAGTTCACGTCGGACTCCTGGCGACAGCTCGTCGCAGCCGGGTACGGAACCCCAAACCATCACCCGTATTTCGCCGAACAGCGCGACCTGTGGCTGGTGCTCCGGACCCGGGCCGGCACCGCACCGGGCGACGCCGCCCGCGCCTGGGAGCAGCGTCTCGCCCTGGCCGCCCGGCGAGCACGGTGACCACCACTCAGTCCGCGCTCGGAGACCGCGCCGCCCCCGTCGCGGTCACCCCGGACACCGTCCCGGCCGGCTGCTACTGGTGGACGGACCCGGATGGCGACCTCTGCCTCATGCCCGGGTGCATGGCCCGAGTGCAAGACCCCGAAGCCGAGTGCACCTGCGACAAGCTCGGCGCCCGGCTGGCCCGCGCCGAAGAGAAGCTGCGCACCAAGGAAGCTGCGGAGCAGTATGCCGGCACCTGGTGGGACGCGCTGACCGAAGCCGTCCGAGCACACCCCAACGCGAACCAGATCCTGGCCGACGCCCACCGCCGGACCGGCCGCTGAACCGGAGGACGACCCCTCTCCAGAACACGGAGGCACGACACATGAGCTTCACGTACACCGACCCCGACGGCTTCAACCTGCTCATCACCCGCACCACCGACGAGGCCGGACGCGCGGTCCTCGAGCTCTCCGTCAGCAACCCACCGGACGGAGACGGCTGGCGGACGGGCAGCAGCGTGCAGATCCCCGCGGAGAAGCTGCTGGACGGGGTCCGAGGCATCGATACCCCGTCTACCGGAGCGCCCCGGCCTTGAAGGACGAACTCACCGAACGCCGCAGCTCCCGCACCACCCATCGCCGCCTGGCCCGGCCGGCCGCCACCGTGCGACCGGCCGAACCGCCGCAGTGGGTCCACACCTTCGTCATCCCCGCCGGAGCCTGCCCGCCGTGCGCCGAGCACCTCCACCACCGCTGCCACGGCGTCAATGTGCTGCTCGACCCTCCACCGAACTGCCCCTGCGACTGCGGCGACCGCCGCAACCCTCTGTACCTCAACCCCCGTGCCTGGGCCGACCTCGCCCTACACCACCCCGACCAGGTCTGGATCGCCGCCATGCTCGAGCGACAGCGCGCCGCCGGCATCCACCGCTGCACCTGGCGCCCCGACGACAGCGGCCTGCGCGCCGCAGATTTCCAATGAGAGGACGAACAGCTATGGCCGGCACCTGGAACTCCCGCCTCGACGTGACCGAAGCACTCGAGACCGATGGCTGGGAGGGCGACGCGGACAACCCCCTGGGGCTCCTGCGGAAGAACGGCGCCGTATGGGGAGTCACCAGCGGCAGCGGCGACTCCAGCCTCACCGGCCCCGAGGGCTGGACCATCGACTTCCCCAGCGACGTGCCCGACAAGTACATCGTCGGCTTCTGCAAGGTCGCCGCAGCCCGCCAGTCGTGACCCGTGGACCAGCACGATGACGGCGAGCAGACACTGCTCCCCATCCCTGTACTCCAGCACCGCCCCGTGGTCACCTGTCTCGACTGCGGGGCGCAGTTGACCGACTCGGAGTCCCGGCGATGGGCCCGTGGCCGAAGGTGCCGAAGCGGCATCGTCTCTGCCCCGATGCCCGGCCGGTTCGACGTCGAGCAGGACGCCCTGCCGGGTGCGTGACGATGCGGCGCGTACTAAGGGACGGCACGTTCACCAGGTCATAGACTTGGTGCTGGCGGTGCGCGACCGCCTGGCATCCGTGATGGGGACGTGAGCCCACGCCGGTCCCCGGTATCCGGCAAGTCGTCCCTGACGCATCGTGCGAGAACAGCGTCCGCCTCGTGAGCGGTACGCGCGTGGGGCGTACCGGCATGGAGTGAGGGACGATGTCCAAGAACCGCGCCCGCGACCGGGCCGCACGCGCCGAGATGGCACGCACTGGCGCCCGTCGCGCCCGGGCCGCCCGCAAGGTCGACACCACCAACCAGTCCAGCGACTACCCCGTACGCCTGGTCGACGCCCACGGCGAGAGCTGGTACCTGACCTCCGGGGAGACCAACGCCTACGGCACCCGCAGCCTGGACTGGAACGAGACCCGCACGTACGAGGAGATCACCGAGCAGGCCGGCCCCGTCCGGCACATTGACGTGCCCGCCGACGGGGACCTTCCCAGCATTCGCCAGGCCCTGGCAGACGCCGGGCCCACCGCGCTGTCCACCCTCATCGCCGCCCTGCACACCGCGGCGACCGCCGCCGAGGAAGCCACCGGTCGGCCGCAGGACCTGGTCGCTGGCCGCCCCGGCTCCACCGAGTCCGTCATCGTGCTGCAGATGACCTTGGACCTCGGCCCCCGCGTGCCGAAGACCTCCGTGGACCCGGCCGCCCTCGAGACCATCGCCCCGATCCTCAGCCGCTGGGTGACCGGGGAGACCGTGGTCGAAGTCGCCGAGAACCTGGCGTACGTCCTCGGCGGCCTCGTCGACCAGGCCGGCTGGCACGGCATCGCCGACCCCTGGACCCGCCGGAACGCCGCACCGTACGCCAGCTGGGCCACCGGACACAGCAACAGCCCCGCAGATGCCCAGCGCGCCCGCGGCGCGGCAGAACTCCTTGACGACAGCGAGGAGACCATCGCCGCGACCGCGTTCCTGCTCAACGCGTCCATCCCCAGCGAGCCGGACCCCAGCCTCGTGGGCGACTCCACCATGGAGCAGCTCTTCGCCGCCTTGGTCGCTCGGGCGATCGGCGCGCTGGAACGCGACGGAACCGAATACGACGCCCGGGCCGACGTCTTCGTCCAGCCCCCCAACGCGACGGCGCGCCCCGGAGACGCCCCTCCCGGCTGGCGCACCATCGACGCTCTGGTCGTGGTCACCGCACGCCGACCCTGGGGCGCCGACGTCGACGAGGACCAGCATGTCATCACGGACGCCTTCCACGCGGCGCGGGACGTCCTCAACCGCTACTGGCCCGGCCTGCCCGAGGAGCACCAGCACGCTGCGCTCTCCCTGGACGTGCTGGCCGCGTTGCGTGGCAAGTTCACCGCCTCGGCCGTTCGCGAGCTGTACGCCGACCTCGTCACCGCCGCCGTCTATCACACCCACACCATCGGCGCCGATCCCGAACTGGCGCCCCCCACCGGGGAACTGACGTAACGAGCCGAAAGCACCGGGCCGTCCTACCAAGCCATCGCCGCCGTACAGGAGTGGCTGCTCCACCTGGCCATGGCAGCGGCGCCCGAGTCAGCGGTACCCCGACCCGGTGGTGGCCTAGGCCACCACCGGGTCGGGGTACCGCCGTCACCGACATCGACAACCTTCGGGACTCATCAAGAGAACAGTCCTGCCAGACTGGGCAACCGCACCCTCCTCTCATGAAGGGCAACAGACGATGCCGGTCAGCAACCGGGCCAAGCGACTGCACACCCTGGCGCGGGACCTCACCAAGCGCTTCGAGTTGCCGCCGGACACCGTGCGCGCCGAACTTGACGAGTACTACCGGCCGGCGAAGTGGTTCCTGCGGTGGACGGATGGTCCCACGGTCGCTCAACTCACCCGGGCCGCCACAGAGATCGACTCTGAGGTCCTGGGCGAGGCGACGCTGTTTCGCGGGTACAGCGACTTCGTGTGGGCACTGGCGACCCTCCGGCTCACGATGACCACCGAGGAGCTGCCTCCTGGGGAGGGGTACTACCCCAACGACTGGGACGTCAGGCAGTGGCTGGAGAAGCGCAGGGCGCCGGCGCCCCGCAACAAGCGCGAGCAGGTGCTGGCCGACCGCCTCGCGGCCATCTGCGACGACAGCATTTCCGGCCGGCCGTCGCAAGACCTCATCGTCGATTTCGTCCGCGAGAACGGAGTCGCGCCCCTGCTGCAGGCGGAGGGCCCCGGCGAGGCGCCGATGACGCCCGTGGAGATCCTGACGGCCCGGTACGCCGCCAACGAGGCCCGTAAGACGTGGAAGCGACGGCTCGCTCCCATGGAGGCGCTGGCGGCGTTTCTTGCTGTTCTGGCAGACCCGGAGCCGGAGTCGGCCGTGGCGTCTGCGGCGCTCGCACTGGTACCCGAAGTGCACCGGCGGATCGATGCCGCGGCGGCCGGACTGCAGGCACGAGTCACGGACTAGGCACAGACGTAGCCTCAACGTCAGCGTGCCGGTACCGTCCGATGGCGCCTTCCCGGGTCTCTTCAACCTCGGCGAGCGTCTGGCCCACTCGTGCAAAGTCCGACCAACAGCGTGCGGTCTTGCCCCACTGTCGGTGACAGCCGGTACCGTGTGGACCACGGCATGACGCGAACCGCCGTTTCCGCTGCCGCCCCGCGCCCACGCCGCAACGGGGCAGCGCCGCCGGACAAGGACCGAAGTCGGGTCCCGCGCAGCACCACCAAGTAGTACCCGTCCGTCCGGCTGCGCCCATTCACGCGACGTCCGGCGGGAGGCGTGGGGTCCCGCGTGGAGACGACCGTGACCAAGACCGGCAACGACCAGCTCAAGCGCCGCGCCCGGCGGATCGCCCGGGACACCGGCCGCCGCTTCCCTGACGTCCTCGCCGAGCTGCCTGGCCAGCGCCGCCGTGCCCCGTCGAAGGAACTCGTCCTGGTCTGCTCGGGCCTCGTACACCCCATCGACGGAGGCCACTGCGCCCGCCCGGCAGGCCACCGTATGCACGAATGGGGATGGGGAGGCTGCTCGGACGACCCCCACCACCCCGCCCACATCTGGCAAGGCTACTTCGATGCGCGTGCTGCTGCCGACCGAGCGCAGCACGAGGCGTGGCTGGCCTCCCTCACCCAAGAGGAACGCGCGGAGTACGAGGCCGAGGAAGAGGCCGCGTACTGGGCGGATATGGCCGACGAGGCCCGCGAGCCGTACGACGCCCAGGCGGAGAAGAGCCTGGAGTACGCGCTCGACGCGGCCGATGAGGAACGCTGGGCTGCTGAAGCCGAGGCACAGGAAGACGCCAGCGGATACGACGAGGACGCGTGGGACGAGGACTGCCGATGAACCTCTACTGGTCGATCGTGCAACAGCGCGCCGCCGAGTACTCCTTGGCCCAGGCAGAGCCCGGCGCCTCGCTGGTGGCCGGACTGCCGGTCCTCGCGGCGCACGCCGAGGACTTCTCGCCTTTCCATACGCTGCACGTGGCCCAGTTCTGCCTGGCCGTCATCGTGTTCGAGGACTGCCCGGACCACCTGCGCGCCCCCGGCGGCGTTCCGGACCTCGGCCGCCTGGTGCCGCAGGACGCCGACGCGCTCACCGTCCTGACGGCCGCCGTGGAGCAGCGGGCCCTGTTCGGTACGGCGCTCGACGAGGAGCTGCGCAACGTCGAGGACCAGGTCGCCGCCACCGCCCGGGCCCGGGCGACCGTCCAGCGGGTACTCGAGCAGGTCCCGTACGGAAGCGCGGGCCGGGAGCAGATGCTCGACATCGTCTATGAGCTGCGCGACGACCCGCGGGCCATCGCCGGGGTCATCGCGCTCACCACCGCGGCGCTGCGCGAAGTGGCCGTCCAGCAAGGGCCGGCTGACGCGTCGGCCCGGCGGTGATGGTGGCAGCCGAGCGCCGGGCCTCGCCCCGGCTTCCCGCCGCCGACCACTCCGCACCCGGCCTGGCCCGCACTGTCGGCTCCCGCCGCTACGGTGCTCGTATGCCACGTCCTCAGCCAGCCGACCTGTGGGCCGAACTGAACCCCCGCCAGCAGACGTACCTCACGGTGATCTACAACGCCGACCAGGACGCGGAAGCGAACCAGAAGGGTGGCGCGTTCGACTGGGGCCATGGCCCGCCGGCCAGCGAATGGCGCTGGCAGACGTTCAGCCTCAAGGCCCCGAAGGAGGTCGTGGGCCGCACGGCGATCCAGTATGCGCTCGCGCAGAAGGACGAGCACGACCAGGGTGCCGGATCATCCCTCGCCGCGTTGCGCCGCCGCTTGCTGATCGAGGTGATGGAGGACTACGTCCAGACCATCCTCGGCATGATCCCCCGCGTCCGGGTGAAGCTGACCACCCTCGGCCGTGCCACGGCCCGCGCCGGCCTTGGCCACACCGCGCCGAAGTCGCCGCCGCGCGGCTTGCTCTCCGAGTGGCTGTGGTCCAACCTCGTCCGCCTCTACCGGGCTGGCCCTGCGGGGATGCCCACCGATTCGCCGCGCGGCACCCCCACCGAGGAGCGCGCCCCGTCGGAAAAGGCCCGCTTCTTCCTTGAACGCGACCAGCGACGCCCGGGCGGCCCGCTCGTCGAAACCAAGTGCGTCCGGAACGGCGAGCCGCGCGAGAGCCCCATGTACCCGGGCCACATGATCTATCCGACGGAGTACCGGGTGTACCTCACTGCGGCCGGCCAGGCTCATTACGAGCAGCACGTTAGGTGCTACGCCGAGCTGTGGCCGGACATCGACGCCCCCGTTCCCGAGGAGCTGCCCGAGGATGCCCACAGCAGCCTCGACGACCACAAGGTGCGCAAGCCCCGCGGCCTCCTCGCCCGGGCCCCGTTTCAGCTCCTGGTCGCCCTCGTCCGCAACGACCTGGACGACAAGCTGTGGATCCGCAAGGAGTGGCCCGCATACTGGAAGAACTTCGGCAGCGAGCCGCCGGAGGCACTGATGGCGCTGCCCGCCGGGATCACTACCAACCACGTACACCGGATCACCCGCAGCTCCACCGCGGCCGCCAAGCTGCTCGGGTTCCGCAGCGGCCCGCTCGCTGCCGAGACGGAGATTTACCAGTGGCTGTACCCGCCCGGACGCCGCTACTGGTCTGACGGTTCGCAGGTCTGGCCTGAGGACTTGAAGGTCCTGCACGTGACCGACGCCGGCCGTACGCACTACGCCGCCAACCTCGAGGCGTACCGGACCACGTACGACGATATTGAGGCTCCGGACGCCCCAGACGCGTGGAAGCTTCCTCCATCCGCAAGCTAGGGGCCAGGGCCCGCCCCTGTATCGCGCGGGGTCCGGCGGTCGAGGAGGAAGCCGACGACGCCCACAACCACGTTGCCGGGCGGGGCGCGGCGAGGGAACGTGGACGTGCGCGAGGCCCTGCGCACCATCGTTCGCTCTGCTCACGCGCTCGCGTGTAAGGTGGGCAGACCGACGCGGGGTGGAGCAGCTCGGTAGCTCGCTGGGCTCATAACCCAGAGGTCGCAGGTTCAAATCCTGTCCCCGCTACCAACGCACCGGCCCCCTCGATGCCATGTCGAAGGGGCCGTCGCATAACGGGGTTGCTGTCCTACGGGCGGAGCCCGCAGCGGCCTGGCGCGATGCGATCTGCATCCGCTCTCCGTCGTACTCGACCGTCTCGCCCGGCAGGATCAGCAGCCCCGCTTCGCCGTCCTGCCAGGCCGCGCCGATCCGGCGCACCTGCACGGCGCGGCCGAACGCGCCGGCCATGAAGACGGGTCCGGCTCCCAGCCGTGCTTCGCGAACCACTGCTCCAGGGCCGAGGAGTCAGCGCCGTCCGCCTCACGCGGCCAGTCGATCCTGCCACCTCCCGCCGACACTCCACCGCGAGGAAGAACGGCGCGGCACCGCTCGGCATCCCCGGGCATATGGTGCGGCGAGCCGGGCGGGCCTTGCATTCGTAGGCGCCACCGCGCGGTGGCGCCTACGAATCAGCGGGCGTCAGGTGTCTCGCGGTGTACCACTTCGCCGCGCTCCGCCGTCCATGTACGCAGCTCTTCCAGACCGTCCGGTGTTTCTAGCCACAGCGTGACGGCCGCGCCGGGTCGGCCACCGTGGCTGCGCGCCCACTCGTGGAACTTCCCCTCGGCCGTATCCGGGTTGCTCCAGGTGCCGGAGACGGCCGGGCCGCCCGGGGTGAACGTCACGGTGATGCGGAACGGTCTCTCTGCGGGCATCGCTACGCCCCGGTGCGCTGCTGCTCGGCGACCTTGTGCCAGGGATTCTCGGCCCTGCTCTGCGCGCGGTCGAGGTACTCCTTCTTCACCGTGGCCGAGCCTTCCGCCCACCGGCCCTGCTTGGTCGGGTCGCCGCCGGCGTCCGCGATCTCCTGGGCGCCGCCGCGGCGCAGCCCGTGCGCTGTGATGTCCTGCCAGTTTGGCAGGCCAGCGGCGTACGCCCGGCCGCGGATCCAGTCGTTGACGGCGTCGCCGGTGACGAAGTCGCCGCGGGTGGTCGCGGTGACCCGGGACTGTAGTGTGCCGGCGACCGTCAGCGCTCGCAGCACCGGCCCGGAGTCCACACCCAGCCGATGCAGGAAGTTCAACCAATCTCGGGTTGCCTCCACCGGGTCATACCGCGGGTCGTCGGCATCGGCCGGCACCCAGGTCTCCTCGCCGTGGGCGTCCTGGTCGGTCTTGGAGTAGGCGACCCACTCGGCCACGCCGCCGTCCTCGACCGTCAGGTCCTCAATGGTCAGGTTCGCCAGCTCGATACGTCTGTTGAGCGCCTTGCGCCCAACGAGCAGCACAAACCGGTCTCGCAGCCCGATCGGGTTGCGCAGGTTGCAGGTGTCGACCATCGCCCGGGCCATGGCGGCCGTAATCGCCGGTGCCTTCTTGACGCGGTTGCGCTTGCTCCAGCTCTTCCGGTACTCACGCAGCATGGCCCGGGCCAGGCCGGTGCCCGGCTTCTTGTCGTCCGGCATCCACGTCCGTACGGCCGACAGGTAGGTGCTGATGGTGTTGGGCCGCATCTCCCGAGCGATCAGGTGCGCGCAGTACTCCACATACGTCGCGGTGGTGCACGGCCGCGCTACTCGGCCCATGGACTCGCACCACTCCGCGAACAGACGCCGCTGGTTACGGTAGTTCCGGCCGGTGTTGTGCGGCGCCGACTCCTCCTCCAGCCGGCGTGCGGTCTCCGGGGACACCTCGTAGTCGCGCCGGGTGTACTGCGGGCCGTCCGCGGTGGCCGGCATGGGCTGGCCCGGGTAGAGGATCGTGTGCTGGTCCATCAGCGACTTGGGTGCCGTCGGCGCGAGGGCGGATGGCGGCCGGTCGTCGTCGAGGAGCTCGGCTTCGACGACCTCGACGACCTCGAGGTCAGTGCCTTCGGTGTCGTGGGCCGGGGTCATGGCGTCACCGAGCCGCGGCCGGGGCGGGAGCGACGGGCATGGGCGGGCAGCCTTTCGGGAGCGGGCAACGCCGGGAGCAGGCGCTTCCTTACTAGTTGATCACTGTTTGTGCTGGTAAGCGGTGTGTTGGGCGGCACACCGCTCGGCGGTCAGGGTGAAGCGGTGTGGTCGCGCCAGGTCATGGCGTAGTCGGGGCTGTAGTCGGGGTGGGTGTGCCAGCGGCGGGCGATGTGCCGCAGGGTCTCCCACGCCTCCTCGGCCCGGGCCCCTCGTACGGCTGGGTCGGGATGGACGTGCACGCCGGACCGGAGCAGGTCGGCGGTGGAGGCCGCTCGGGTGGCCAGGTACTGCAGAGCGTCCAGCGCCAGGTCGGCGTCGCGGTAGGGAGGGGCGTCCCCCAGGTCTGGGAGGTCCTTGCGGGCCTCGTCCAGGCGGGCCTGGACGAAGGCGTCGATCCGGTCATACAGCTCCGGGAGTATCGGGTGCCGTACGTCGGTGGAGGCGGCCATGCTCAACTCCCCTCCGGCTGCGCCTGGTCGGCCGGGCCGGCGATGGACGGCTCGCGCTGAGTGAGGACGACCGCGACGGAATCGAGCACCCGCCGGGTGAGCTGGTGCAGTTCGCCATCGCGGCCGGCGACGCTGTCCGCTGGCCCGGCCTCCCGGCTGTCGAGGGCCATGCGCAGCGCGTCGGACGTCATCGCGAGGCGGCCCAGGGCCTGGTCCTCGTCGTAGGCGGCCGGGGTGGGATCGTCGGGGAGCCCATCGAGAAGCCGCCGCAGCTCGGCGTCCGGGACCGTGGTTGCCGGCCGGTTGTCGAGCAGGGCACCGCGCAGCGTCCCGGCGAGAGGGACGGCCCGCGGCGGGATGCGGTCCGGGTCGGCGCGGCGTGCGGCGAGGAAGCGGCTGAAGACGTCGGGGTCGTGGGTCATGGGCAATCCTTGGTCGGCCGCCAGCGCCTCGGCGGAAATGCCGTGCGCATAGCGGAAGTTGGGGCTCTGGCAGGCGTGCAGGTCGCCCGCGGACCAGTAGTACAGCGGGGTGCCGTGGACGGAGCAGTGGCAGGCAGCGTCGCACCGGTGAGTACGAGGCACGGCGGCCTTCACCGGGAGCCCGAGGCGATGTTCTGGGCGCCGGCCACGCCCTCGCTCAGTGTGGCGAGTTCGCGGCGCACGTCCTCGTGCTCGGCGGTGCCCACCAGCGCGGCGGACAGCATCTGCGCGACCGGGTCGGTGGTCGGGTGCTCGCCCCGGTGGACGGCGCGCAGCCGGTGGAGGTTGACGACATCCCAGGCGCGATCGCTGGACTCCCGTACGGCCTCAGTTGCCGTGCGCGCGGTCTGGAGCGAGCGCAGGAAGTCGACCAGGTCGTGGCTCTCGAGGTGCTCGCGCACCTTGGTCTCCAGGTCGGCCGGGTCGCTCGGGTGGGTGACGGGGTCGTCGTGGTGCCAGTCGCAGTCGTCCAGCGGGCAGGCGACACACGTCCAACCGGCGCCGAACAGGGCCCGGCTGTAGTGCGGGGGCTTCCCACGGGCGGCCTTCCACAGGCCGGCGCGTTCGGCGGCGCGCCGCTCGGCGCTCGCGGTGCTCACGAGTCCGGGTGCGCCGTGGCGCGGTAACGGTCACCGAACTCGAGCAGCTGCTCGACCTCGACGCGTGGCGGTGCCCAGTGGGGCTGGAAGCCGGGGTGGGTGTCCCAGCGGGCGGCGACATGGCGCAGCGCCAGGCCGATGCCGTCGATGAACCCGGCGTCGCGTACATCGATGGCGCCGTGGTCGCGGTAGCGCAAAAGGTCGCCGTGGATGACGAGTTGGGCGTTGACGCCGGCGACGAACGGATCCGCCATGGCGCGCGGGCCCAGGTCGGCGATCCGGTCGGCGAGGAACTGGTGGAGCGCCGCGTACTCCTTGGTGGGGAGCTTGGCAGGAGTGGTCATGGGGTCTCTCGATCGCGGGTGAGGAGGTCGATGGTGGTCAGTAGGCGGTGGGCGGCGGCGTGCAGGTCCTCGTCGTACGCCAGCCGGTGACCGGTCGGGTCCTGCTCCCGCGCGCCGAGTTCGTCGCGAAGCTGCTCGCCGTGCAGGATGAGCCGGTCGATGTCTGCGGTGCCCGCGCGCTCGGCGCCGGGCCCGTCGACGCATGGGGTCGAGCTCACGGCCGGGGCTCCTTCACGCGGGCCTCGCCCAACTCGTGGGGTTCGAGGGTGAATTCCGGTAGGTAGTCGGCGTGGTCCCTCCACTCGCAATGTCGCACAGTGACCGCCAGGCGGTGTCGGCCGCCTGCTCGATGTACCGCTGCGACGTGGGCCTCTCCTCGCTGTACCCCGGGATCAGGGTGGCGACGGCGGCTTGGTTCATGACCACCGTTGTCAGGGCGCGCAGGCCGCGGGAGGCGTCATCTTCGGCGTAGCCGTGCCTGCTGCCCGTGGACGTGTCGAGGAGAGGTTTGATGCGGGCGTCAAGGAAGGCGCGGATCCGAGCGATGTGCTCGACGGTGACGTTCAAGGGCACGGGCCGGCTTCCTCTCTCAGGGCCGCTCAGACAAGCAGCCTCGTATAAGGGAATTTATACGAGCCTGATTATCGCTGCGTGCCGAACAGGGCCTCCAGTACGCGTAACGCGCGATCGCGCACCGCGGGGTCTGGATGTGACACCGCCACCACCAGTACCAGCGAGACGGTGAAGGGCAGGACAGCAAGGACGGAAGGTGTGATCTCCATGCCGTCGAACGTAGGGCGAGTTGCTGTGGCGTTGGAAGACGCGCGGCTGTGGCGAAGTGCGCGCCACACCTGCCGCGCGGTGTGGCGCGGTGAACGCGACAGCAGAATCACCCGATCGGGTCGTGCGCTGCGGCTGATGGGAGTCACCGGACGTCGGTAGCCTGGCGACGCCAGGCCCGGAACCCCTACCTGCGCTCTGCGTTCTCGTACCGCCCGGCAAACTCCCCCCGGATTCCGCTCGTGGTGGTCACCGCCGCGGTCCCGCGCCGCCGCGTCGGGTCGGCGACGGCAGCACCGCCAAGAGGAGCCGCAACAGCGCGACAGGCCACGCCACCAACAGCAGCGTCACCAGACCAGGCAGGTTGTCCTCCAAGTCCCACAGGTCGATCCGTGGACTCGCCGACCCGGCGGGCGTGTTCCTCGCAAACGACACGACGGCGCTCGACGTCACCAGCCAGTTGGCGAGCCAGAGCAGGAGTAGCGCGGAAGGCGTCATGAGGTGAACCTACTCGTGTGCGGCTGCCGCCGCGTCACCATCGCGCACGGGCTGCTGGTTCACCCGGTTGGGCGCCGAGCGCGGTCCGACAGAGATCAAAAATCGCTGTGCGGCTCTCTGAGGGACTGCGCGCCACCCTGACGTCCAATCCATCGGCTGACTCATCGTTCGGCCGCGCACGGGCCCATTACGGCGGTCGCCTTTGTGGCGAATTACGTCGAATGGTGGAACTGTGTGAGTTGAGGGCAGCGACCGCCGTGTGGTCCAGCGCGTCGAGATCTTCGAACAGCTTCTCCCCGCTATCGAGAGCTACCGTGTCGACAACCGGGAGATCGCTGCCTGCCTGGCAAACCCGGGCGGCTGTCAGCGGCCGCCCGAGTCCTGACCCTTTGTGGCCCCGCTTCGTCAGGCCGCCGCAGTCGGGTTCACTCACCAAGAGGCAGCCGCCTGTTCAGATGCGGCAGGCGTGGATGCTGGTGGCCAGGATGGCGTGGGCGCCGACGCTTTCCAGCGCGTCCATGATGCGCTGCGCCTGGTCGGCGGGGACCATGGCGCGGACGGCCGACCAGCCGTCGCGGTGGAGCGGGGAGACGGTGGGTGACTGCAGGCCGGGGGTGAGTGCCACCGCTGTCTCTACGTGTTCGGTGCGGATGTTGTAGTCCATCATCACGTAGGCGCGGGCGACCAGGACGCTCTCAAGACGGCGCAGGAAGCGAGTTACGCTCTCGTTCGTGGTGGGAGCGCCGGCGGGGCGGATGACGATGCCCTCGGATTCCATGATGGGGTCGCCGATGACCTTTAGACCCAGGTGGGCCAGCGTTGTGCCGGTCTCGACCACGTCGGCGATCGCCTGTGCGACACCGAGCTGCAGCGAGGTTTCCACGGCGCCGTCCAGGCGGACGAGGTTGCAGCCGTCGACGCCGTGTTCGGCCAGGTGTTTTGCCACCACGCCGGGGTAGCTGGTGGCGATGGCCATGCCGGCCAGGTCGTGCACGGTCGACGCCGTACCGGGGGTTCCGGCGAAGCGGAAGGTGGAGCGAGCAAAGCCCAGCGGCAGGACTTCTTGAGCGGGGGCTGCAGAGTCCAACAGCAGATCACGGCCGGTGATACCGATGTCGAGTCGGCCGGAGCCGACGTAGACGGCGATGTCCCGGGGACGCAGGTAGAAGAACTCGACGTCGTTCTGCTCGTCGACGATGACGAGTTCCTTCGAAGCGCTGCGCTGGCGGTAGCCAGCCTCATGGAGCATCGCCGTCGCAGGCTCGGACAGTGAACCCTTGTTCGGGATGGCGATGCGCAGCATGGGCATAGCAGTCCTTCGTGATCGCGGTGGGTGATTACGTGGACGCCTATCGTTGCAGACCCGAGGGATGCGTGCTGGCCATTACGGCCTTGACCCTCCCGAGTCTGGTGCTATCCCGCAGTGGCCGGGCATGCCTGCTGGCGTCCGAGCTGATGGCGGGTGAGGGCCTCGGTCTCGGTGAGGGAGGCCAACTGGTCGATGACGACGCGGACGCGTGCCGCGTCATCGTCTGTGGTGGTCCAGGAGTGCGCGAAGGCGGGGTCGAGCGTGGCGGGGGCGCGGTGGAGTGTTGAGCCGAACAGCTCGGCCAGCAGTTCGCGCTGGCGGTTCCGTCGCTGTCGCCGCGCGGGCTCGTGGATGACATGGCGCAGGATGAGCGCCTTGAGCCAGGCGACCTGGGCGCGCGCCCATCCGGGGACGCACAGCTCGGCGCGGTAGCGGGTCAGACTGTCGCCGTCGTATTGGCGGCGGGTCTCGGTGACGGCGGCCTGGGTGAAGGTGGCGATGAGCTGGTCGGAGAGGTGCTGAAGTGCTGCTCGGGCAGGGGTGGTGCCGTCGTGCCCGGCGAGCAGTGCGGTCATCGGCGGCAGGTTCATCAGGTCGGCGGCGGCGTGCTCGACCGCGGCCTGGGGCTGGGTGGTCATGCGGTGGGCGGCGAGGTCGGCGACGGCGGCCCGCTCGGAGCGGCTGGCCAGCTGCGCGGGGGTGATCAGACCGGCGCGCAGGGCGTCCTCGATGTCGCCGGTGGCGTTGGCGATGTCGTCAGCCCAGTCCGTGATCTGTGCCTCGAGGCACGGGCGCCGCGGCGGGCTCTGTTCTCTCACCCACATGAGCGCGGGGAGGTCGTCGTGGTAGGCGCCGAACTTCGCGAGCCCGGGCCTCCGCCGCCAGGGGTATTTGCAGGCTGCGTCCAGCGCCGCGCGGGTCAGGTTCAGGCCGCCCGCGGCGTGTGTCCCGGGCTCCAGACGGGAGAGGATGCGCATGCTCTGGGCGTTCGCCTCGAATCCCCCGCAGGGCTGCGCCAGTTCATTGAGCGCTCGCTCGCCGTTGTGGCCGAACGGTGGGTGCCCCAGGTCGTGGGCGAGTCCGGCGGTCTCCAGCAGCAGCGGGTCGGCCCCCAGGGGTGTGCCGATCGCGCGGGCGATGTCGGCGACCTCCAGCGAGTGCGTCAGCCGGACCCGGACCGCGGGGGCCTCGGCGGCGTCCAGGCACTGTGTTTTCCCGCCGAGCGTGCGCCATGCGGCCGAGCGCAGCACGCGCGCCCGGTCGCACACGAAGGGATCGCCCGCGTGGTCGGTTTCGGCGGCGCGCCACCGCTGTACGTCGTGCTCGGTGTAACCGGTTGGTGGTGTCACATGACCTCCCCGGATGCGGTGCTCTGCTCGAACAGGGCCGCGAAGGCGGCAGGACTGAGATAACGGGCGTAGAGGGGATCGCCGATGAGCTGGGCGCGCGTGCGGCCGCGGAAGGCCGCGTCCAGATACATCAGGCGCCGCAGCAGCGCGGCGTGGATCCGGCGGTGGCCGATGTCCAGGGTCCGGCCGGGTGCCAGGGCCCGCAGCGCGCGGGTGTTGATCAGCTGGTTGGTGTCGAGCAGCCGCAGGTCCCCGTCGGTGTCCACCGCGAGATTGCGGAACCGCATATCGATGATGTCCGGCAGGAGTGTCTGCTCCACCGGCGCCCGCTCGAGCAGGGATCTGGTCACCGTCACGAACCGGCCCAGCTGGTGGAGGGTCTCCCGCGTCAAGTCGGCTGCGCGGACGCGGTTCAGCGGCCTGCTGGCGTCCACCTCCACCCACTGTTTGGCCAGCACCGCGCGGGCCAGCGGCGCGCAGGGTGCTGGTGCGAACAGGTGTTGGCCGGGGATGAGGCCGGGGAGGGCGGAGTACGCCTGCCTGAGGTAGGCGTACTCCGCGTTGACCCTGGCTACCGTCAGCTCGGTGTCCGGCCGGAACAGCTGGATGCAGTACCGGCCGCCGGTGCGGCGGTAGACCTGGCTGTGCTCGCCGTCGCCGACCAGGCGGTAGCCGGCGGGCGGTGAGAGCAGCACGGGCGTGGATGTCACCCCGGGACCGCCGCGCGGTCGCCGGTCATTACCAGCGCGTCATCGGTGACCAGCGCGGTCGCGCCCAGGCGTCGTGCGCAGGCCAGGGCGTGGTCGGCGGTCTCCACCAAGGGCTCGCCCGGCCCGTTGAAGCTGGTGTTCAGCAAGACCGGCGGGTGACCGCGCTGGCTCAGGGCCTCCAGGACCGCGTGGACGAAGGGCTCGTCGGCGGCTTGGAGGCGCTGGGGGCGGGTAGTGCCGTCGACGTGCGCCACGGCCGGGATCGCGGCCGCGCCCGCCTCGGTCAGGCGCGCGGCGCCGAGCATGTACCGCTCCAGGTGCCCGGCCGGCTCCCACAGCCCGGGGTCGGCGTGGGTGACCGGCCCGAACGGGCGCCACTGCTCACGCCTCTTGAGAGCGTTCATCCGCTCACGCATGTGCGAGGTGACCGGGGAGGCGAGGAAGGAGCGGTGGCACAGGGCGCGAGGGCCGACCTCGGAGCGGCCCCGGCAGACGCCGATGATGTGGCCGTCCGCCAGGAGGTCGGCCACCCGGTCGACGTCCAGGTCCCTCGGGGTGGCGCCGTGGCCGTCGGACAGCGGGCCGGGCCAGCCGCCGGTGTAGGCGGTCATGACCGACGGCTGACGGGGTGCTGCGAGCGACCAGGCCGCGCCCAGGGCCACTCCGGAGTCGTGCGGCACGGGCGGCACGTACACCTCGCCGGGCAGGCGGCCGTTGGCCGCGCAGTTGAGCCCCACGCCCCCGGCGATGCACAACTGCTGGATGCCGGTCATCTCCCGCGCCTGGCCGGCCAGCCAGCCGACCACCTGCTCGACCGTCGCCTGCGCCGCGGTGGCCACACGCACCGCGGCCGGGTCGGCCGCCAGGTTCCCCGCGGACTCCTGCGGCCCAGGCGCCCCGGCGAAGCTGCGGACGCGCTTGTGCCAGCGGTGCTTGGTCGCCTCGTAGTCCTGACGGCTGTCGGTGCCCAGGGTGGAGATCAGTCCGTGCGGGCCGGTGGTCAGCCACCCGGGGTCCGGCACATTCCAAGTGGCGCCGTAGGCCGCCAGCCCCATCACCTTGCCCGCACCCCGCCGCCCGAGCCCCAGCCACAGACTAGCCGCCTCGTACAGATGGCCGAGGCTGAAGACCTGCGGCCAGCACGCCAGCCGCACCAGCGGGTGACCGCGCCGAGCGCGGTAGATGGAGATCGCCTCGTCCTCGCCGTTGCCGTCGACGACCAGGACAGCCGCCTGATCGTAGGGGCTGCCCCAGAAGGCGGAGGCCGCGTGCGCCTGGTGGTGCGCGATGCACTGCACATCCGGCAGCCGCGGCCCATAGAACCCCAGCTGCCCCAGCAGGACCCGGCGGCTGTCGAAGCCCCAGGGGACGCCCTGGCGGGCACTCAGCCGCGGCTCATCCCAGCCCACGGCCACGACATCAACATCGGCCGCCGTGATGCCGGCCGTCTCCAGACACCGGGCGACCGCCAGCGCCGGCGCCTTCACCCCGGCCGAATGGCGCACCCGGTTCAGCCGCTCCTCCTCGATGGCGGCCAGCACCGTGCCGCGCTCGTCCACCAGGCAGGCGGCGGGATCATGGAAGATGCCCAGGCCCGCGTTGACTCCCAGGATGTACGTCATCGGGCGCCCGCTCCTTCCGCGACCGGCGAGGCGGCGGCCGCGGTGAGCACGGCTTCGTAGCCGTCGACCATGGCGTCCAGGGTGAAGCGCTCGGCGCTGGCCCTGCCCGCCCGCGCGAGGCGGTCATGCAGGGCGTCGTCGTTCAGGACACGCTCCAGCGCGGCAGCGATCGCGACCGGGGAGCCGGGCGGAACCAGCAGCCCGGAGATCTCATCGTCGATGTACTCCAGCGGACCGCCGTGTCCGGCTGCGATGACCGGCACACCGGCCAGCATCGCTTCGATGTTGGCGTATCCGAACGGCTCCGGCTCCCGTGACGGGTGCACGGCCACATGCGCCGCGGCGTAGCAGGAGGCCACCTCCTCAGGGCTCAGCGCATCGAGCAGGACCACCCTGCCGCTCAGCCCCAACTTGGTGATCAGCCGGGCGAGTTCGGCCTCGTAGCCGGGGCACCGCGAATCCACCAGGCCCGCCCCGTTCATCACCACGATGGTGTCCTCCAGCACGCCGCGCTCCTTGAGGCGGGCGGCGGCCCGGATGACGTCCTCGTGCCCCTTCCAGGGCACCCGGCGGGCCGAGACAAGCACGATACGGCTCCCGCTGTAGAGCCAGTTGCGGTCCCGGACCCGGCCGAAGACCTCGGCCTCCCGCGCGTGCCGCAGCCGGGCCTCGAAGTTCCCGAGGTCCAGACCGTTGTGGACCGTGCGGACCCGGCTGGCGGGGACACCCGCTGACAGCAGCGTCTGCCGTACGGATTCCGAGACCGCGATCAGGGTCAGTCCGGCTGTGTCCTCGCTCATCCGACGGGCGAGGTATCGGAATCGGTGCTCGGCGTCCACGGCGTCGTGGACCACGCCGGTGAGCCGCACATCCCCCAGGAGTCCCATCTCCTGGGCCTTGAGGACACCGGTGATCGGGTTGATGTTCTGCAGGAGCAGGTCCGCGATCCCCGCGTCGCGGATGACCTTGGCATACTGCTCCGCCAGCGACCGCCAGACCGGGTTGCCCGGGTCGTCGATCCGCTCCTCATACCACCGGCGCACCAGGAGCTTGTCCTTCGCGCCGGACGGGCCCTGCAGCTGGGGGAACCGCGTGGCGATGTACCGCAGATCCGCCTGCACCCCTTCGGGGGTGAGCAGACTGACCGCGGCTCCCGGCTCGGCCGCACCGGTCTGGGTGACCGCGAGCCGCATGCCCGGATGCCGCTCGGCCAGGCCCCGCAGCAGCTGGTGGGTATGCGTCACCAGCCCCGTTTCCCGGACCGGCTTCGCCGTTCCGGTCGCAAGCAGTGTGCCCCGCACGTCATAGGTACAAATGTGCAGGGCATCGGGGAATAACCCCATGTCTCCTCCGGCATGGTCATCAAGGGTTGAGGCGAAACGCCAGATCAGCCGCCCAGATACGCAGCCGAAGAGAATCCACCCTCCGGCCCGGCGGCTGCCGCATACGCTCGCCCATCCGACGGCCCCTCGGACAGGCTCGCCGCCGTTGCTCCCCGGTGCGCCTGAGAGCAACGGACAGCAACGAGCCTTCGCCTTCCCCCAGAAGAAGGCCAGACGCTACAATCCCGCCACTCTCAGTACCTATTCGCGTACTCAGCGGAGGCATACATGACCCCCCGCACCACCCGAACAGGCACGCCCCGCGGATACCTGCTCACCCAAGCCCTGAAAGTACGCGGGTGGACCCCGGCAGAGCTGGCACGCCGTCTACGCGACCTCAGCCAGGAGCGGGGCTGGCCCATCCGCCCAGGACGCGACGGCGTCTGGTACTGGGAGCGCTGGAGGACACCCGACTTACCCACCCAGTGCCTGATCGCCGTAATACTCGGTATACCGCTCACTGCCGTAGATGAGCGACCATGGCCGGAGTGGCTCGCCGAAGACCCCGCCCAGCGGCCCACACTGCCTCCCTGGACACTGCTCGGCGCCACCCAAGCACTCCAAGCACTCACCGACCTCGCAGGAGAGGGCGCCGTGGAAGCCACCCGCAGGGACATCGCACTCATCGCCGGCAGCACACTCACCACCACGCTGTTATCGTGGCTGACCGCCGACCCCGTAGCCGCCGGCCAGATCACCAGCCAGCGCATCGGTGAAGCAGCCGTCGCGCGGATCGAAGAACGGGCCCGGATACTCAGGCACACAGACGACGAAGACGGCGGCGGATCCCTCCTCACCGAGACAACCAGCGCCCTGATCCTGGTCAAACGGCTGATCCTCCACCACTCCCACAGCACCGCCCACCGCTCCCGCCTCTACGCCACCGCCAGCGACCTCGCGCGGCAACGCGCCGCTGCCCTGTTCGACGTCAAAGGCCAATGCGCGGACAAGGCGTTCGAGACCGCACTCCGCCTGGCAAAGATCGCCGAAGACGACGCCCTCGGCGCCAACGCCCTAGCCTTCTGGGCCGTCTCCGCCTACAACACCGGCCGGCTCCGCGACGCCGTAGCCATGGCCGACACCGGGCTCGCCGCCGTACGCGGCCGCACCACACCACGAGTCGAAGCCATGCTCACCTCCCGCCGCGGCCGCGCCCGCGCACACCTCGGCGATGACCGAGGCTGCTGGGCCGACTTCGACCGGGCCGAAGAACTGCTCGCCCGAGCCCCCGGGCACGACGACCCCGACTGGGCCTACTGGTTCGACAAGGCCGAGCTGCTCGGCGCCCGCGCCTCCAGCTACCGAGACCAGAACCAGCCCGGCCCCGCCGCCGCCGCGTTCGCCCAGGCGCACACCCTCTACGCCACCAGCCACCCGTGCGTCCGCACGCACGCCCTCTACCTGTCGCGACAGGCTGACGCCCAGCTCACCCAGCAGCAGGTCGAGCAGGCATGCGCCACGGCGAACCAGGCGCTGGACCTGACGGAGACCATCAGCTCCCACCGGACCACCGGCCCGCTGCTCGACCTGGCCGAGCGGCTCTCCGCCTTCACGGTGCCGGCGGCACGGGAATTCCGGGACCGAGCCCAGACCGTGCTGGCAGCATGATGCGTCGCCGATCGTCGCTGAAGGCCACCCGCCTCCGGCGCGGAACCCTCGGATCGATGCGAGATCCACTCACAGCATGGCCGTAACCCGGTGCCCTCGTTCGCCCCTTCAGAATGGAGAGGTGAACCCCCGCGATCTCGATCTCACCATCGCTGCCGCACAGGCCGCTGGCCCCTGCCCGCCGGGCGAGGAGGCTGCCTGGGCCAACCGCGTCCGCGACCTGGCGGTCGACCTCTACGTCCTCGGTGACACCGTCGGCCAAGACCTCGCCCGACTCGACGCCGCCCGCCAGTTCACCGCGACCGTGCTGTCCGTGAGAGTCGAGCCGTCCAGCACCCGCGGCGTCCTGGTCCTACGCAACAGCTCCGGCGAACACGAGATGTTGCGCACAGACCGGAGCGACTCCGACGTCGGCAGGGCGATGGTAGAGAAGGCCCGCGCGCTGGTAGGCCACCGCGTCCGGGTCTACCGGGTCAACGAGGCCATGGCCTCCAACGCCAAAATGCAGGTCCGTATGGTCGTGCACCTCGTCGACTTCGGCGTAGACACCGATCCGGTCCCCGAGGCCAGCGCCAAGCAGGTCCTGGTCAACGAGGCCGAGGGCGACACCGACGCCGCCCGGGACGCCTGGGACGTGGCCGGCCTGCCGGACAGCGGGTCCGTCACCGTGCAACAGCTCATCGCAGCCTTGAACCACCTGCCCACCGCCGTGCCGTAGCCAACGACAGGCTGGTACCCGGCGGCCCGGGCCTCTACCATGCGTTCCTGGTCCGGCCCCGATACCTGCGGGGCCGGACCAGGCGCCAGGGTCAGCCAGTTGAGTCGTCCCCTGCCTTCTGCAGCTCCCGCTGGGCGGCGAGCAGCGTCTCCGGTACCGGGGTTGCGCACATCTGCGTGAGTGCCTCCTCGCTGATCACCGGCCGATCGATACCAGCCGGGTCAACCAACCGGCCGAGGAAGGCGCAGATCAGCTCGGCAGGCACGGCGCCGGTGAACGTCGCCTTCCAGGTGAGCGGCCGGGCGGGCACCGCCAGGTTGTCCGCCATGGGGAAGCCGACGCCCTCCACCTTCCACAACACCCCGGTAGTGGCGTACTCGATCGACTCGGGCTGGAACACCAAGCGGACCTGCCCGGTCGGCGCGACAGCCTCGGTGGTGCAGTTCGCGTCGGTGTGCTCGGCCCAGCCAGCGGCGGCCAGCAACTCCCACACCTCGCCCGTCTCACCCGCGCCCGCCAGGGGCGCCGAGACGGTCCGCGTGCTCACTTTATCGGTCACGTATATTCCTTTCGGTAAAGGGGGAATTTCCCCCTGCCGTTTTCGGCTGACAGGAACATAGCTCGCCCCTCGGAACACGGCAACGCCCCTTTTGGAAAAGGACAGAATTAGCGTCGAAATTCTAAATGGCGCCGCTTTAGAGCCGAAGGCCCTGGACGACGCGGAGCCCCTGGCTGCTGCACCCTCGCGGCAGCCAGGGGCTCTTCACGTGCAGGCGGAGCCGGAGGCCGAACCCCAGTAGCACTGTTCCCCAAGACCGGAGCCCGTTTTCGCGCTTCTCAATCCTGAACCACGGATTTGGTGTATGAGTAGAGGCCGTTCCTCAAGGGGAACCGCTAGCAGGGGGGAAAGTCTTGGCGAAGCTGGAGTTGGGGGTCGTCGGGCCCGCTCAGAGTGACGATCTTTACCACTTCACCGGCCGGAACGGGTCCCGGCCGACCTGGGTGCCGGAAGATATCCAGCGCATGACTCCACAAGAGCGGCTGGAATGCATTCTGAAGGAGGAACGCCTCCGGGCGTTTGCGCCCTTCGGGACAACGAGGGCGTGTGTGTGCTTCTCGGAGAGTCCCCCCGATCACCTCGAGCACCTCATCAGTATGGGCCGCTTTTCTCCCTGGGGAGTCGTCAGCGGCCGGGCCGGGCTCCTCGGGCTGGGAGGCGGCGCGGTGGCCTATGTGCCGGACGATGTATTTGATCGGTTCAAGGCGAGGGGGCTTGAACACTGGGCGGTGCGCACGGGCAGTGATTCAGCGTGGATGCACGAACGGGAGTGGCGCTTGCCCCTGACGAAAGACGCCGTCCGAATTTCTAGCGTGCGTGCCATCCTCGTGGGCGATCCCAACTGGCGGCCGTCGCCTGTCGAGACGGGCGAGTGGATCGACCGTTCGACGGGCGAACCGGCGCCAGGCCCGGACGGTAGTCCCCGCGTCGAACAGGTGAAGGGACTGCCCCGCCTGTGGCGGGAGTCAGCTATCTGGGTGTGGGACGCGGGGAGCGGGGCCGTGGTGAAGCACCCTCCCGGCGCATTGTGCTGAGTGATCAGCGGCCACCGCTACTTTCCACTCGGATATCCCCGGCCTCGCCCCCGCAGAATTGCTCCAGCAGCAACGGCGCCCCGAGGGCGGTGGCGGTGAGTTTACGGTGCGCGGCCTCCAGCGTCCGCAGGGCCGCGGGTAGCCCGGCGGGCGGGGCGGGCTGCCCATTGCGGGGGCGGCTGGGCGCGGTGGTCACCCACAGCTCGGCGACGTTGCCGCCCTGCAGGACCTTCAGGTCTCCGGCGGTCAGTGCCTGGTGGGTGGCGCGCCATCGGGCGAGGACCCCGCGGCTGACGGCGTCCAGCGGGTACCACTCGCCATCGACGCGGGCGCGCGGCAGTGCCCGCTCCAGCTCGAGGTCCTCCAGGCGCATCGGGTGTAGCGCGGACATGCCGGAGCCGGAGCACACCGCCAGGGCGACGACGGCGACCGAGCGCTCCCAGGTGGCGGTGAGCATCCCGGCGGGTTGATGGCCGGCGAGCAGGCGCAGCGTGCGGTGCGCCTCGGTAGGGGTGAGACGGTCGGCGAACTCCGGCGCTGGGGGCTTCAGCTCGAGCGGATGGCCGCAGAAGCGGGAGAAGGCGTTGATCGCGCTGGTGCGTGCCGCCTGAGAATTGACCGCGGCCTGGGTGTTCGGGCCCTGGAGGCCGGGGCGGCGCCGGGTGGCGCCCCGGCCGGCGGCGGCGAGCCAGGCGAGCGCGGTCTCCTCGTCGAGCACGTTCTCGGTGTCGATCTGGCTGGGGCCGCACTGGCGTACGGCGGCGAGCCACCCTACGTACTCGTCGAGGAAGGCGCGGCGCTGGCGGCGGGTGGAGTCTGCCTTGAGCGTGGCGACGAACTGGTTCACGGCGGTGGCGGCACGGCTGGGGACGGTGGTCATGGGGTGCTCCATCCCATCTCGCGGCGGGCTTGCTTGACCGCGCGGGCGGTGGGTGCGATGAAGGCGTGCATCAGCTGCAGGGTGCCGTCGCACTGTGCGCCGACGGCCGCGAGGTCGCGGTGCCGGCGTCCGCGGGTGCCCTTGCCCGAGGGGTCGACGAGGTCGAGTTCGTGGACCACCTCGTGGCGGGCGTTGAAGAACGGCTGGTGCCCGGTGAGTATCGCGTCATCGAGGGCGGGCTCGTTCTTCAGGCCCAGGGCGTTGCGGCAGCGGACGAGGTCGGCGGCGCCCTGGATGCTCGCGCCGGTCAGATCGCCGACGTACAGGTCGATCAGTGCGGAGCGGGGGTCGATGTCGACCACCGCCTTCTTCGTGGCCGCGGTCAGGTCACCGGTGAGGCGGTTGGCCATGAAGTGGCTGACGAACGCACCGTGCGCGGCGCCGGCGGTGAGCAGCAGCGTGTGCAGCGAGTCGCGGAGCAGGGTGCGCAGGCAGGCGTCGATACCGGCCGCGGTGAAGACGATGGCGGCCCGGGCCTGGTCGCGGTGGGTTTCGGAGACGGCGCCGCGCATGTCGTCCTGGGCGGCGCGTAGCTCGTTGAGCGTGACGAAGAGCCCGGAGACGGACTTGTGCGTGGCCACCAGGCGGGCCCAGCTGCGTTCGACTTCCGCCGGGCAGCCGTGGGGCTTGCGGGGCATGGCGCTGAGTTCCACGAGGGTCAGCTTCGACACGTCTCTCCTTGCCAGCCGTTCTGCGGCGACTCGCGGGTCTCCTCGTTCCGAAGTATGAAGTGTGTCCGACCCTCGTGTCACTAAATAACAGCAAGAAGCTAGCGATCACCGACCCCCCGCCCCCCAGCTGCCATCGTTTCGGCTCGTGTCGAACCGAGTTGTACGTGACGTTTCGATACGGACAATGCGCCCCTCGAGCCCCGGGACCAGCGCCCGATACCCGAGCCGAGCGTCTGATCTGGGCTTTCGGCTGCTTGCTGTTATTTTGATACACGGGGGTCGGACACACTTACAGCCCCCCGGCGTCTGCCCTCATCGACCGACCGGTGCGCAGACCTCAGTCGATACGGTTGTCCCCGTGGAGACGGTGCACCAACTGCGAGTATCAATGCCGGACATCGAGCCGGTCGTGTGGCGGCGGATCCACCTCTACTCGCAAACCCCACTGTCCGGGCTGCACGCCGTCATCCAAGTTGCCATGGGCTGGGACGATGTCCACCTGTACGAGTTCAGCGCCCAGTGGGAGACCTACGGGCACAGCGGGCGCGAGCCCTCTGCGCACACCGTCGCCCAGATGCTGCCCGAGGTGGGCAGCGGCGCAGGGTACGTGTATGACTTCGGCGACCACTGGATCCACCACATCACCGTGGAGAAGATCCACCGCCCCGCCGCGAACACCCACTATCCGCGGTGCAGCGCCGGCCGCCGGGCTTGCCCGCCCGAGGACTGCGGCGGCCCGCTTGGTTACGAACGCACCCTGCGAGCGGTCCGGGCCCGCAAAGGACCCCGCTACCGCGAACTGCGCGAGTGGGGCCGGCACAACTACAACCCCGCGGCATTCGACCGCGACGAGATCAACCGCGCCCTGGCCGATCCGACGTCCGTCGGCTACCCCGAACCCGCGCCGTGGCAGCGGGAGGTTCTCGACCTCTCCAGCCACCGATACCCCGGCACACCCGCCACGGCCGGTCAACCCGTTGACCACCCCCAGATCGGGCGGGAAGAGGACTCAGAGAAGTCCGAGCCTGCCGCCGAAGCGGTCAAGGCGTTGACCACCGAGCCGCCACCCACCATCCCCGACGCGGTCGACTTCGTCCTGGACGCACTCGACAAGGTCGACAAAGCCCGCGCCCTGCTCGGCGTCGCATTGCGGGCCGAACAGGCAAAGACCGGCGCCAGCGCCAACGAACTCGCCGAGCGCGTTCGCGGAGCGATGTCCCGCCCCCTGGTCCTCAAAGCCCTTCGGTGCACCGACTGACGAGTTGACCGGCCCCGTAGAGCCTTGATCAGGGACATCGGTACAGCGGGGTAGCTCATTCGCCGTTCGGGACATCCGGCGTTTCCAGCTCGTCCAGAAGCCGTTCCAGCTCCCGCCAGGACCGGGTCCGCTGGAGGGTGTGCAGGGGGCTGTCGAAGAGCAGCGCATGGCAGTGCTGGGTGATGGCCTTCAGCCCGTGCAGCTTGGCGTCCTCGTCCCGGTCCGAGATCCAAACCATGCGAGTGGTGCCTGAGTACCGCACCGCCAGCTCGGGGATCCGCGCTCCGCCATACGCGAAAGCGAGCTGTCCGGCATTGTCGGCGAGGTCCTTGGTCGTCTGGTCGACCTTCGCACGCCACCGAGCGCGCTCTTCCCACAGCGCCGTGCGGACTGTGCTAGTCGCCTCCGGGGGCACCGGCGTTGCGAGCAGCCGGGTCGTGACGGAGAGGAGGGTGAGCATGTCGCCCTGAAACGTCTCGCGGACCTTCATCTTCGTCTGGAAGCGCCGGTTGCGGACTTCGAGCAGGGGTGAGATGTACCGTCCAGCGACTATCAAGGTGAGCAAGGACGTCGCGATCGAGATCAACGCGGGCGAAGTGCTCCACGAGGGCATCCAGTCAGACATGGCCGCGATTGTGGCGGGTACGCGTTACCCGCGAACAGGCTGGAACGAACACGGACTGCGGTGCCCGTGGACGGACCACGTTCGGGGTGCCGTCTCGGGCGCGGATAATGCCGGACGCTCTGCCATCAGCTCACTGGAACTGGAGATCGCAGAACAGGTGCACGGTCACGGCCAGCGGCACCCCGGATACGGAACACCCCAGGGCTGATCTCCTCGGAGCGGCGACGGATGTCGGTGTACAACTTGGCTGGCCACTGCGTTTCCAGTGACCACAGGGCCCAGGTCAGGTTGGCGTCAGTCAGAGTGGCACCCCTGAGGTCTGTGTCGGTCAGGACTGCCCGGGTCAGGTCAGCGCGAACCATGATGGCTCCGTTCACAGCGGAGCCGCTGAATCGCGCGAGCGTCAGGGTAGCCTCGCTGAGGTCGGTGTCGGTCAGGACCGCCCGGGTCAGATCCACGCTGATGAGGCGGGCACGCCTCAGATTTGCGCTGCTCAAGTCGGCACGAGGCAGAATGGCTTCGCTGAGGTCGGCCTCAACCAAAGTGGCTCCAGCCAAGTTGGCGTCGGTCAGGCGTGCTCGCGTCAGGCCTGCGCGAGTCAGGTCGGCGCGAGTCAGATTGGCGCCAATCAGGTCGGCGTCATGAAAGCCAACGTCGGTGAGGGTGGCCCCGCTGAGGTCGGCATTGGTCAGAATGGCATTGCCCCTACCATCGCTGAGGTCGGCGCCTCGCAGATCGGCGCCGGTCAGGTCGGCCTTGTCCAGGTCGGCGTGAGTTATCTTCGCCGTGGTCAGACGGACACCAACCAAGCTCCCGCTGGTCAGGTCGCCGCTGGCTAGGCGGATGCCGCTCATGTCCGCCTCGGCCAGACGAGCGCCAGTCAAACGAGCATCGGTCAAGTCAGCGCGAACCAGATTGGCGCCGATCAGGCTGGCATCACTTAGGTCCGCTCCGCTGAGGTCGGTGTCAGCCAGCATGACGCGGGACAGTTCCCTGCCGCGCAGATCCCGACCAGACAGGTCTTCGCGAATCAAGTCAACGGGCAAGGGCCGACATGCGTGGGCCGACGACAGGAAAACAGGATCTGTCCGTGTCATGAGTGCCCAGAAACGCGCCCTCCAGCTCGCCTCACGCGGGGCGGGGGTGACTGAGAAGATTGGATGGGCTCGTGTGAAAAGCGCCCAGAACTGGGCGAACGCGGGGCTGACTTGAATCACCGCTCCGTCTCTCCTACCGGCACGGGCATGGGAACCTCAGTAGGGGCGACCGCCTGGCTGCGGAGGCTATCGATGATCTTCGGTGCTCCGATGCCGGCTACGCCTGCTCCAAGTCCGCCTGAAATATCGCCCCATGAGCCCAGTGCGGCAGCCACGCCGAAACCGAGCGCGGTCCGACAGAGAACCATCAGTAGATAGATCCCGCACGCAGGTCCGTTTTGGAGTTTCCACGGCAGGTTGCCTTTGTCCTTCAGCACCCGGACAAAGTCCGTAAGCTCTCCCAGAGCGGCCCCAACGGCCCCCCACTGAGCTGCTTGCCACCACTCCACCAGCTACTCCTTCGGACAGCCTCCACGCAACTTCAGGCTTGTGGGGGCTCCGCTGCGACCGCTTCGAACGGCTTGGTGTGGGACACAGTGATAGAGGGACCCGGCTTCCCCTTCGCACAGATTAGGACGCATGTGTGCGTAAATTCCAGCAACCACGCCGGGCCGCAGTTGGGGCTCGCTGGAGCGGAGTACGAGAGAAGCATCACGAGGCACAGGCGCTCGAACCGGGAACGGCCCCTGCTCAGCGACCGGATTGTGGTCCGTAGCGCGCGAGCGGCCCGGTACTGAAACGCCAGATGACCCGGCAGTCCGCCTGACGCCGGCGCCCGGAGCGGCCAGCTGTCGTCTCTGGCGCCCCCTTTCCGCGGCACATTCGGCAAGGAGGCGTCGTGAACCGCTTCGTCGTCGGGGGATTCGCCGACCGACGGACCCGGACATGCGTCAGCTCCCCCTGGCGGCCGTCCACGGTCCGGCGCGCCGCGGCAGGGGTACCTGCCTGCGGCGGGACTTCCCGTGACCGGCACAGATGCCATGCCATGATTATGGAGACATCACGGTCGGACACACCGCATGTCTGGGCAGACAGCTTGGCTGCTGCACGCATGCCGTTGGTCTGTGGAGGTTGGGCGCACCGTGTCCGGGGTCCGCGCCCATCCTCCACAGACCAACGGCATGCCCGTACAACGAGGAACGAGGAGACCTGTGCCCAGGGCCACGACGGCTTACCGGCGTGTCGCCGACACGCTGAGGGAACAGATCAAGGACGGCACGCTCAAGCCCGGTGACCGAATCGGGAGCCTGTCCGAGCTGCAGGAGCAGTTCGGCGTCTCCGATACGGTCATTCTGGAAGCGCGCAAGGTCCTGGTGGCCGAAGGGCTGCTACAGCCGCGCGCTGGCGACGGCACCTACGTGCGGGATCGGCCGATACCGAAGCGGCTGCTTCGCAACGGAACGGGCCCGGGCCAGCCGCCGTTCCGGCCCGAGGAGGACGAGGGCGCTCTGTTTCCGGAGGTCGTAGAGGAAGCCGGAAAGGTGGCAGCGCCGGCCGAGGTAGCTCGGCGGCTAGGCATCAAGCCCGGTCGGAAGGTGGTGCGGCTGCGGCAGATCTTCCGGCATGACGGTGCCCCCATACAGCTGGTGACCACGCACGTGGCCAAGGTCGCTGATCTCAGGACGGCTGCGCCGCTGTGGGAAGACGAGCTGTCGGCCCGCCCAGCCACCGACTCTGAGGGGCGAGCCTTGGAGGGTGTTGCCGGTCATCTGGTCACTGTGGTGACGCGGACCGAGCGCAGCGAGAGCGGGCGGACGCTGCGGGTGGTGGAGACGGTGGTCCTCGCCGATCGGTTCACCGTCGTCTACCAGCAGCAGGGCCAGAACTGACATGGCCGGGAGCAGGGAGCATTGGAGCGAACTGCACAGGTAGTTCCGCTGCTTTCCCCTTCCCGGCCGTCACCAGGGCCTGTGTGACGGCATGCTGTACCGCCTGGACGTAGGTTGTGAAGGCGGCGGTGGTGTTGACCCGGTTGGGTCGCGACAGGTCTCCGCCGGCGAAGAACGCCTGCCGCTGGGCGGTGGTCAGTTCCAGCTGCACGCCCATGTTCCGGCTGCTCCGGTTGGCAATGTTCGCCGGGTCGTTGCCGTCGAGGTCGTCGGCGGCCAGCTGGACAGTGAACCCGGCCTGAACGAGGGCCAGGGCGATACGGTCGCGCAGGGCATAGTCCAGGCCGCCGACGTAGGTGGCTGGGTCGGTCCCGGCCGCGCCGTGCCAGGAGATGACGTGGCTGGCGGCTGAGACCAGGGCGAGAGCCTGTGGTTCGTCGAAGCGAGTGGCGGTGATGTGCAGGTTGCCGTTGCCCGCGGGCTTGAGGGCTTCTAAGACATACAGGTCGTTGATAGTGCCAGCCGCGGCCGACGACAGCTCCGAGGTACCCGGCTCGATGCCGCCGCCGTGGATGGCGAGATGGAGCAGGCTGGAGCACTGCGAAGAGCGCCAGGTGCGCTGGTAGTCCACTCCCTCAATCTGGTGACGGGCCAGGTCGGCGTACGAGGTGTACAGGCCGGTCGTCATCAGTCGGCCCTGTGGGTCCAGGCGTTGCTGCACTTGAGGTTCTCCTTCGTGCCTTCGGCAGCGGCGAGGGGTACTGCGGCGTGGCGGAGGCGCACGTTCTCTTCTTCGCGGTGGGGTGTGGTTATCGGCCGAGGGCGGTCCAGATCGCCACGACCAGGCCGCCGAGGGCGATCAGGGCGCTGAGGGCGGGCAAGGGCCAGCGGTTGCGTTCGAGTGCGGCGACCCGCTCTTCGAGTTCCTTCATAGCGGCGTCCGTCTGGTCGGATCGTTGGCCCAGGAGTGCGAGCTGGCCATGGATGCGAGCCAGCCCGACTTCGAGGACGCGGCGAACTTCGGCCAGTTCAAGGGCGACCTCTTCGCCGGGCATCGGCTCGTCTCCTCAGTGGGTCAGGGGTGGGTGGTGGTGGCTGCCGGGTCGGTGGTGGCCGGCAGCCAGGATGCGGTGCCGGTGCGGCCGAGGACGGTGCCGATGGCGCCCTTGAGAATGGTCAGGGCGGCCGGGATGGCGGCGACGGCGGCGGACTGCAGGGTGGAGAGGTTGACCAGGTCGGTGGTGCCGGCTGCGAGCAGCAGGCCGAGGAACGCCTCGACGTAGGTCAGGACTGCGCGCTCGGCGATGTCGGCGAGGGCCTTGGTGCCGCGGGTCAGAACCATGGGTGGTACCTCCAGAGATGGTGGGTGGGGTGGTCGCGGTCAGGCGACGGCCGTGAAGCTATGGCGTGCGGCCAGGCGCTTGAGGCTGGTCAGGCCCGGGATGCCGTCGGCGTCCTTGCCGGTGTAGGAGCCGCCGGCCTTGCTGCGCTGCCAGGCGGCGTATGCGGTGACCGTCTTGCTGCCGAAGGAGCCGTCGGCGTACTTGGCCGCGAGCAGGCCCTCGGCGACGAGGGCGTTCTCAACGACCTTGACTTCCGTCTTGTAGGTGGTGTGGCCGTCCGCCGCGGGGACGTCCGCGCGGGCGGCGGCAGCCAGGTGGGAGACGCTGACCTTCGGCTTGGCCGGGGTCGGTTTCGGATCGGCCGGGGCGGTCTTCTTGTACAGGACCTTGACCGTGCTGATCGCTCCTGGGTCCTTGTGGTCGTTGCCCGGGACGTCGCCGTGCGAGAAGTGGCCGCCCTTGGACTGCCAGACGCTGCGCGAGCGCGCCTTGTCCACCCCCGGGTACTTCGCTGGCGGCCCGGCCGGCCAAGTGTCCGGCACGCCCCACGATCGGCAGGCCGCCAGGATCTTCTGCCAGCCCGGCTTCTTCGCCGGGTCCCAGCCGTTGGTCCAGGGGCTCTTGGCGTAGCCGAGGACCTCGATCTGGATGCAGACGCGGCCTTCCCGGTTGGTCCGCCTCGAGCCGTCGTTGCGCAGTGCCCGGCCGCTCTGGTTCAGCGGTCCGAACTGCCCAACCCTGTCGGTGACGGGGCAGTAGATGAGCTGCGGTTCCGAGGCAACGCGGATGAGGTACGAGCCGACCGACTCGAGGTACTTGCCGCCAGCCGGGGACTCGGTCGTGTGGTGGACGACTCGCGGCGGGTTGCCGGGGGTGTCCATGGCGCCGCCGATGACACCGTTGCCCAGGCGGATCGCGCCGGAGATCCACACAGTTCCGCGAGCCGCGCCGCGCTGCAGCGCCTCGGTGTCGCCGGTGTTCGTGCGGAGGAAGGGCTCGGGGGCGTGGACCTTGGCCGGGGTGGCGTCGGTCGGCTGGTACCAGTCGAGGTCGCCGTCTTCGCGCACGACGAACAGCGAGCCCGGGTGGCTCGGGTGGTCGGCGGTGAAGCGCGGCGTGTGGGCGAGGTCTGCGATGGCGCGGGCTTCGGCGACGTGGTCCTCGTCGACAGTGCCGCAGTAGGTGACGGACTGGTCAGGACGGACAATCGCGGCGTGGTAGCCGGGCATGTGGCGGGCTCCTCGTCAGGCGTGGAGATGGATCACGTCGATCTGCTGGCGCAGCTCGAGGGAGGTGGGCAGACGCAGTCGGGTGATCGCCGTCGTCGCTCCAGGAGCGCGACCAGGCTTGGGTAGCGTCCGCCAGAGCGACGTCGGGGACCTCGCTGGTGAGTTCGGGGGCTTCCAGGCCAGCGGCCGGAGCGTGCGGGTGCCGTGGCGGTGGCGGTCCGCGAGCGAGCGGGCGTCGAGCACCTGGTGGCGGCTGCGCGCCGGATGAAGGTGGTGTCGGCGGGTCAGTACGCCGTGTGAGGTGGGCACCAGTTGGTCCGCTTCTCCCCCGCGCCCTGGGTTGGGCTGTCCCCGTCGTTGCTGTGCTGGGGATCCCTCGGGGCGTGGTGCGGACCGTGGTGACGGCCGGAGGCGGGCGGAGGGTCGCGCGCTGGTTCCGTGATCAATGATAGAGGTGTGCCGTGGGTAGGGCTCCCCGCGTTGGGTTGGGCGTCAGGGCACGGGTTCGAGGCGGAGCCAGGAGTCGGCGAAGACGGTGGTTTCCACCGTGCTTGAGGACCCTTGGGCCCACTGCAGGGCGTAGAGGCCGCCGGTTCCTTGGACCCGCAGGATGCCCATGATGAACACGCTGTAGGGCTGGGCATCACCCGTGCCGCCGAAGGTGCGTGCCTGGGAGATGTCGTTGCTTTCTGCGCGGAGCAGGTAGCCGCGGGTGCTGGCGGTGTCAGCGATCAGCGTTCCTGGGCCGTCGTTCGTGCTGATCAGGGTGACGCCGGGGCCGTGGCCGGCCCATTCGCCGAGTGCTCCGGATGGGATGGTCCAGTCGAGGACGATGTCGCCGTCGGTTCCTGCGCTGTACTTGATCCAGCCGGTGAGGAGATAGGTGGTGCTCGGTGAGACGGTGAACCGGAGTTCTGGGTCGTCGGTGAGCCCGGTTGAGGTGCGGGAGCGGTCGCTGGTGGCGCGGGCGACCAGGGGCGTGCCGATGCCGTTCGCGGTGACTTTCCCGGTGACCTGGAGGTCGCACGGGCCGGACCCGTTGTCGCTGATGGTCACGGTGGGCCGGGCGAGGCTGTTGGACTTGGCGTTCAGCCGGATGGTGGCGGGTGGGTTGGCCTGTGTGGCGCTTCCGGAATCGATGACGAGTTGTGCGGCTTTGCTTGAGGGGGCGAGGGTGAAGGACAGGCCGCCGTCTGTGATGGCTGCGCCGTCGATGGTGTTGAAGATCAGTTTTCCGTTGGCGAGCTGTGAGTAGATGTTCACGGGGGACTGGAAGCCCCTGGACCAGAAGCCTCCGCCGCCGTAGTTCCCTTCCGGGACGACTTGGGCGACGACGTCGTCGTTGGCGTTGTAGACCGTGATGGTGTTGGTGACGTAGTTCAGGACGATGCGCTGGCCGGACGAGGCTGTCTGTATGGTGCTGCCCGTGATCGTGCCGCCGGTGATGTTCTTGCCCGCGATGGCGTCGGCGGCGATGAGGTCGGCGGTGACGGCGCCGGCGGAGATGTCCGTGGTCGCGGCTTTACGGGGGCTGCCGACCACCGTGCTGGTGGCGGCGCCAGCGACACCGGAGGTGGTGCGGGTGCGGAGGCGGACGAAGTGGGTGCTGTAGGGCACCGGCACGGTGACGGTGCCGCCCTGCGGCGACTCGATGGTGTCGCGCAGCGTGGCTTGGTCTGGTGTGAAATCCGGGGCCAGGCCGATGTGGACCTCACATCGCATCCAGTCCAGGGGGGCGTAGTCGGCGTCGGCGAAGCCGCCGTCCCAGGTGATGGTCAGGGCGGCGAGGGCGGATTCGACGAAGGGAGCGGTGGGGGTGGGCGGGGTCGGTCCGTTGACGACGTTGATCCCGGTGGTGCCGTCGGGCTGCTGCCCGACGATCGCGCGCAGGCTGCCGTCGGCGTCGTAGACCTCGACTGCGCCGTCCTCGAGGGAGGAGTACGCCAGGCGGGAGGTGCGGGTCTGCTGGGTGAGTCGGCGCTCGAGGTTTGCGATGCGGGCCGCCAGTTTCGTCAGGTCGTTCGCCATGAGGGGTCAGCTTCCGTAGTAGTAGCGGTCGGCGCGGGCGAGGGTGAGGGTGATGCGCTCGGGTTCTTGGCCCTGTGGGGGGCGCAGCGTCCAGCCGGTGATGCGGCACCAGCCGTCGAAGTCGGACCACTGGTCGTGCAGAGAGACCCGGACGTCGTCACCTACCTGCCAGGCACCGACTGGGGCGGCGGGGTGGTCGATGATCTGGATCTCGGTGACTTCGCCGAGGATCTGGCGTGCGGTGCGTTCGGTGCGGGCCCGGGCGGCGAGCCGGTCGTTGCCCTTCTCTGCGGGCACCTCCAGGACGTGCTCCAGACGGAGGCGGCCGTTGCGGACGGCTTCGATGGCGCGACGGCGGTTGCGGCCCTCGCCGGCGCCGAGGGCGATGACGACCTGGGCGTAGGTGTCGGCGTCGTAGGTGACCGGCACGGTGGTGCCGACGTTGATTCCGGAGGTGAACGACAGGTCGGTGCGGCGGGTGCCCAGGCGGGGCCAGCCCAGGCGGATCCGCCCGGCCGGTCGGCCGACGGACCAGTCCGTGGCCTCGGTCCACTCCGGGCCGCCCTCGAGCTGGGTCATGTCGTCGACGACGTCGCCGAGCACGGGAGCGTCCCACCAGTCGATGCTGTAGGGCTCCTTGGTGTTGCCGGCCTTGACGGTGCTGGTGGTGGTATCGACCCTGACACCCAGGTCGCCGTCGGGCTGGGTTTGGGCGTAGGCCCATACGTCACGGATCACCGTGCACGGATCGGCATTGGCGTAGGGGCCTCGGCCGGCGAGGTTGCCGTGCACATCGTGGCGGCGGTGCAGGTAGCTGCCCCAGCCGGATGCTTCGATCGGGTAGGCGGCGCCCTCCGGTTCGGCGCGCCACAGCAGACCGCCCCATAGGAGCGTGTCGTCGCGTTCGGCGGTCAGCGCTGTGTTGCCCGGGTCGAGCTGGGCGGGCAGCAGGTGGGCGAAGCGCGGCTCCAGACGGCCGGAGAAGTCGCCGGCGGCATTCCGGGCGGACCCGAACTCGACCTGTGACAGCGGCAGGTCGGTGGCGAGCAGCTCTCCGGTCAGCGCGTGCCAGCTGCGGTAGCGGTACATGGGCACGTCTACACCGCGCCCTCGGAGAACTCGATGTCGGCGATCAGGGACGTGCCTCCGTCGACGCTGAGGTCGCCGGTCTCGATCTTGTACATGTATGTCTGCAGATACAGGGTCTGGGTGGTGCCGCGCATGGAGGCGGGGATGGAGAGGCTGTCGGCGAGCACCACGGTGTTGCGGCGGGTCTGGCTGCCCTGGTCGTCGTCAACGGCGGTGTTCTGGCCTTGCACGCTGCCGAAGACGTTTTGCATCGCTGCGAACACGTCGGCGCGGGTCAGGCGCAGTCCGGCGATGGTCGTGACGAGCTTGGCGCTGGTGGCCCAGGTGGGTACCGGGATGGTCCATTTGGCGGCGGTCGGCCAGGTGTGCCATTTGTTGTCAGAGTACGTCAGGGTGCTCAGGGAGGAGGGAAACGCGGTGTACAGCTTGCGGTCGCGGCGCGGGTTCGCGATGTGCCGCACGTCTTTGATCATCGAATCGGTGATGACCGAGGTGTTCGCGGGGATGTCGAGGCGAGCGAGCGGAACGCCGGTCATGCCGGCCGGCACCTCTGTGGTAGTGGCCGGCACGTTGCTGACCACATGGAAGTAGCCGATCGCGTCCTTCTCCGGGTCCCGGGTGCCCTCGTACTCGGGGTCTTCGACGCGCAGGCACAGCAGGTCCGAGCGGGCGGTCGCTCCGGTGGGAGCGATCGGCACGGTGGCGTAGCCCACGTTGTACTGGGTGTATGAGCCCTGTCCCCAGGTGGCGCCGCGGATGACGGCCGAGCCGTCGGCCACCCGCACAGCGGCGTCCGGGGTGGCCGACTGGCGCACTTTCAGGTCGTCGCCCTCGGTGATGCCCTGGGAGTTGTGGGAGAGGTCGCGGACCATCATGCGGAACGCGCGGGCTTCATGGGTGCCGCCGTGGGTGAGCAGGGGCGGGTTGATCAGCGTCACGAGCGACTCCTCCGAGGGTCACAGGGCGGCGTAAGCCGCCCGCCAGGTCGCCGTCAGGCGGGTGGCGTTGGTGTAGTTGCGGGCGGTCCACCACAGCTCGGTGGTGCCGGGCGGGACGGTGAAGGTGTCCAGGCGGGATGCGGCGGACAGGGCGGGAGCGAGGTTGCTGACGCCGTCCTTGAGGACCCATCGGGTACCAGGCCGGGTCTCGATGTCGATGTGCTCGCCGGTCGTCAGGGACACCGCGAGTTCGATCACCCGGCCCGACTCGACGTGCCGGATGCGGGGGTTGGTGCATGGGCCGGTGATGCGCAGGCTCGGCCAGGCCGGTCGGTCGCCGTCGTTGGTCACCCAGCCGCGCCGTTCGTCGGGGATCGCTACCCCGGTGGTCAGCGGGGCCACGAGCGGGGCGCGAAACCCGCCCAGGCCGCCCGCGGACAGGGCGAGGGTGAGCGAAGAGGAGTCGTCGGCGTGGAAGAGCGGGTCGACGGCGGCGAACTCCAGGTCCAGGGGGATCCAGCCGTTGACGGCGTTGGCGGTGCTGGTGGCCTCCACGCGGCGCAGCCGTCCGTACAGGCGACGGGTGGTGCGCCCGGGCCAGCGCATGCGCAGCACGTTCGTGGCGCCCGGCGCCTGGCGCACGTCCGGGTCGGCGGCGGCCCGCTGCAGTTGGGCCAGGAGGTCCAGGCCGCGGCCGGGCTCGCCGGGGGTGCGGATACCGGCCTCGAGGCGTACGGTGCGCGCCCCGTACAGGTCGATGCCGGGGAAGGTGCCGTCGCCGGCGGGGTTGTCCACGTCCTGGGTGCGGGCTTCGGGCGCGCCGAGGCCCTCGACCTCGCCGACGGGGATGTCGGTGCCGGTGCCGAGGAGGACCCCGGCGATGTCGAACTGCCACTCCATCAGCTCGGTCATCACACTCGCCCCCCGCGCTGGGCGTTGCGGAGGCGGCGCATGACCTCGGCACCGAACTGCTCGGGGCTGGCGGCGCCTGCGGGCGAGGAGACCGTGACGGGCATGCTGCCGATGAGGGAGGCGGGCTGCCGGATGATGATGACGCGGGTCCGCCCGGCCTGGGCGTCCTGCGCGCCGGTGAGGGTGTATCCGAAGCGGCCGGCCACGTCGTCGAGTACGGCGGTGGCCCGGTGTCGCTTGCCGAGGGCCAGGGGGATGTACGCCTCGCCGTGCGTGCTGGGTTCGGCGAAGCGCAGGAGGCCGCCGCGGGTGGCGTAGATGCCCTCGCGGATGCCGCCGTCGGCGTACGCGAGCCCTTTGGTGGCCTTGTCCAGGTCGGCGAGGAACTGGGTGGCGCGTGTCCCCAGCGAGGTTTTGATCTGCCCTTTTGCCTTGCTGGCGACGTCGATGATGTCGTCCTCGGTCAGCCCGGTGGTCTCGGCCACCTTGTGGATGCCGACCTTGCTGCTGGTGATGGCGGAGATGATCTGGACGAGTTCTTCGACCTGGTCGGAGGGCAGCGCGGAGTTCGCGGTCTTGGCCGCGGTGTTGGCCGTGGAGGCTTTCTTCTTGTCCTTCACCGCCACGGCGGCCAGCTGCTGGGCCGCCTCGTCGTTCTGGGCGGCCAGTTGGCGGGCGAGATCGCCGTAGCCCTGGGCGGCCAGGGTGGCGAGGTTCTTGGAGAAGGCCGCGTCGACCTGGTTGGCCTTGGTCAGCTGGCGGGTGTAGTCGGTGAGGGTGGCCTTGGCCGTGGTCTGCAGGTCGCGCAGGGCCTTGGACATGTTCTGGATGTACTTGGTGCTCCCAGTCGCCATCTTGTGGGCGATCTTCATGCCGTCCTGGCCCATGGAGGCGAGCGCCTCGGCGACGTCTCCCCCGGCGCGCTCGGCGACCTTCTCCAGGTCCCGGTTCCAGGCGCGCGTCGCCTTCGCCGCGGACTTCAGCTTCTTCTCGACCGCGGAGATGTCGAAGTATTCGACCTCCTTGGTCTGCCACTTGCCCTTGACCCGTACCCGGACCTTGCGGGTCTTGTTGCCGGCCTGCCCGGCGTCGCTCGGGCTGTACAGGGAGCCGCTCTGCGGGTCGTAGCGCCAGTCGGTGACCGAGCCGTTGGCGTTCCACTGGATGCCGGTAGGGTCGCCGCCGAGGCGGCGCACGATCTCCTCGGTGATGGCACGGGACCGGGGTCGTTTCGCTCGGGCGAACGGCACATAGCCCTCGCCTTGGGTCTCGGGCTCCCCCCACACCCTCCAGCTCCCCGCTGGGGCGATCTGCGCGATGTGGTTCTCCGCGCCGCCGGCGAAGCGGCGCACGCCGCCCCGCTGGATCCCACCCTTGGCGTAGTAGTCCACGACCCCGCCGTCGGCCTTGGTCAGGTTGCGGGCCTGCCGACGGATCGCGTCAGCGGCTGAGGAAGCCGTCCTGCGGACTTCGAAGACCTCGACGCGGTGGGTAGTGATGGTCACCGACTTGTCGCGCAGGCTCTCGATGGACCGGCTCAGGGCGTCCACGTTGGTGCGCGGGGTGCCTGTGGGCGCGGTGATCGTGACCTTCTTGCCCTTGGTGTTCTTGATCCGGAAGCCCAGCAACTCCAGCTGCCTCCGGGCCTCTGTGGTCGGGGCGCGCATCGTGATCGTTCGACCCTTGGTCGATCGGATCCGCTTCTGGACTTCCTCCAGGTCCGCGATCGCGGCCCGGGTCGCCGCGTCGACCTTGACGTTCTTGTGGCTGGGTGTGGCGGCCATCTTGGCGATGAGTTCGTCCAGCTCCTTGCGGGCACCCAGGGTCGGAGCGGTGATCTTGTATTCGCGGGTGCCGGGGATCAGCTCGATGGCGTAGCCGAGTTTCTTGAGCTCCTTCTGGGCTTCCTCTCCCAGCGCCTCGACCTTGACGGTCCGCCGGTCGGGGAACCTGGCGAATTCCGCTTGGACGGCGAGCAGCTCGGCGAGCGCCTGGTCCACTCCTTGGGTCTGCAGCAGGATGGAGACCTGCCCGGGGATCAGCCCCATGGCGTCGGCGACCTGTTTGGCCTTGTCCCCGGTGATGCCGTACTGCTCGAGCAGGTCCAGGGCGGCCGTGCGGGCCTTGGTCATCTCGGTGCGGGCGGTCTGCAGGGACTGGGGCAGGTCCTTGCCCTGCTTCTGGGCGAAGTCGAACGCCGCGATCGCGGAGGAGGCTGCGGCGTCGGAGATGCCGTTGAGGCTGTTGAACAGTTGCTGGCCGTTGCGGCTGGCGGTGTTCAGGGTCCCGTTGAGGCCGAGCAGGCTCTTGCCGTAGTCGCCGGACTTCTTGATCTGGTCGTCGACGGCATCGTTGGCGTTGAGGATCGCTTCGTTGAGCCGGGCCTGGGCGGCCTGCACGCTCACCGAGCCACCGGACAGCAGGTCGAGAGCTTCCTTCAGGGCCCGGGTGCGCTGGTCAGCGTCGGCGGTGCGGTCGGCCAGGCCGCCGACGGCGAGCTTGAGCTTGTCGTAGGCGCTTAGGGCCTTACCGGACGGGTTCTGCGCCTCGGCGAGCCGCTTGGCGTCCTTGACGCCTTGTTCCATCTCCCCGCGCATCGACTTCAGCGCGTCGGCGGCCTTCTTGTACCGCTCGCCGGTGTCGGTGTACTCGAGCTTGCTGGCTTTCCCGCCGGCGTAGTCGACCCACTCCTTGTTGGCCTCGGCCAGGTCGCGGTACTTCTTCTCGAGCGCTCCGAGGCTGGTGCCCTGGCCGAGGTATGCGTCGGTGAGGGTCCGCATGGAGACGCCGGACTGCTCCATGACGTCGACGAGCTTGGTCTTGCTGTCGCGGAGCTTGTAGTCGAGCAGGGTCTGGGCGGCCGCGGCGCGGACGTTCGCGTCGACCACACCCCCGGAGTCGCGCAGTGCCCGGGTCAGGTCGGCGATCCGCTGCTGGTGCTCGGCTGCGGCCTGGGCGGCTTTCTGCTGCTGGGAGGCGAGCAGCCCGAGGCCGACCGTGATGCCCGCCAGCGCCACGCCCCAGGGCCCTCCCATCACGCCCATCAGGCCGGTCATCGCGCCGCGCAGGCCGGTGCCCGCGGCCCGGGTGATGCCGTTCAGGGTGCCGGTGAACCCGGTACCGGCGGCCGCGGCGGTGCGGAAGGAGGATGACATCGCGCCGATGAGCGGCACGCGGGTCTGCAGGACGGCCATGGCCGCGCCGTACCGGGTGAGTGATTGGCCGGAGGCCGCGGCGAGGCTGCGTTGCACGGCCATCTGGGCGTTGAGGCTGGCGAAGGCCCCCGTCACCCGGCCTCTGACGGTGGTGGCCAGGCCGGACATGACCGGCCCGACCCGGCGGTACAGGAGCAGCCCGAACAGGGCGGTCTGCACGGGTCCCGGCAGCGCACCGAAGGCGGAGACCAGGCCGCCGACGAGGTGGCCGATGGGCACGAGGACGGTGGACAGGGCCTCGACGGCGGCGGCTGCCGCGTCGAGCACGAGGACGATGACATCAAGGGCGTTGGCGGCGCCGTCGGTTTGGCTGCCGAGGGTGGCCAGGGCCTCGCCGATCGGGGTGAGCCCGTCGGCGAGGTTGGTCAGCACGGTCATCAGGGCCTGGCCGGCGCTGATGAGGAGGTGCAGGCCATCGGCGAGTGCGGTCTCTCCGAGGGCCTTCAGTGGCTTGAGGAGACTTCGGGCCTGGTCGGCCAGACCTCCGAGGCCGTTGCGGGCCTGCTTGGCCAGGTCTGGGCCGAGCAAGGTGGCCAGGTCGTGGGTGTAGTTGATGGCGCTGGTGATGTACGGCGTGGCGGCGGCCATGCCGGAGGTGAGTCCGCGGGTGAGCCACTCCAGGCCGGGTGCGAGGGCGGAGTAGATCTCCAGTCCGGTCTGGCGGGTCTGCTTCTTGAGCAGCGTCATGGCGCCGGCCAAGCCCTGGTTCTTCGCCGCAGCGATGGCTGCTGCCGCGCCGTTCTGCTTGACGGCCAGGTTGAGGGCGTCGTAGGACGCCACTCCCTGGTGGGCGAGCGCGATCGCGCCGGAAAGTGCTGGTTTACCAAAGGCTTTTGCCGCTGCCGCCGTGAAGTCCTGCTGAGACATCTCGTGCTGAGCGCTACTCAGTTTCTCGATGACGTACCGCAGACCCTTGAAACGCCCCTGCGTGTCCCACGCCTCAATTCCCATTTCACGCAGGCCCTCAGTCATCTGCGCCGTGGGCTTGGCGAGATTCGTGAATATGCCGCGCAAGGTCGTTCCAGCGGTCTGGCCGAGGATGCCCGCCTTGCCGAGCATGCCGACGGCCGCGGCGGCCTCTTCCATGGAGACACCCAGGCCATGCGCCACAGGCCCGGCATATTTCATCGAGTAATAGATATCGATAATGTCACCGGACGCGCTATTCGCGGTCGCCGCGAGAATATCCGCCGCCCGGCCCGCCTGGTCCGCACCCAGAGCGAATTGATCCATCATATCGCCGAGATATTTTGCGCTGTCTGCGGCGTCTACATTCGCGGCAGCGGATAGTTGCAGCGATGCCCGGGTCGCGCTGATCGCCTGGTCGGTCCGGAAACCGGCTTTGGCCAATTCGACCATGGCCTCGGCCGCGCCTGCGGCCGTGGCGGTGGGCAGCTCCATGTCGGCGCCCAGGGCCTTCGCGGTGGCCGAAGCGCGCTGCATCTGGGACGCCGACGCACCGGTGACCGCTCCGAAGGTGGCCATCCCGCGCTGGAACTCGTTGCCCTGTTCGATCATGTCGTGCAGGCCGAGGACGAGTCCGCCTCCCGCCAGCAGTCCGGTCAGTCCGGACAGTTCCGCGCGGACACGGCGGGCGGCGGACTCCGTCTCGCGCAGGGAGCGGGTGCCGCCGCGGCCGATGTTGGCCAGACGGCCGTCGGCGGTGCGCGCGGCCCGGGCCAGTGCCGCCAGGTCACCGGCGGCCGTCCGGATCTGGCGGGACATGGCCCGCAGGTCGTTCGCGGCGGCCTGGGAGGCTCGGGCACTGGATCGTTGGGCGCTCGCCGCGCGGTTGGCGTCGCTGCCCAGACGGCGCAGGTCCCGGCCGGCCCCGGCAGCTCCTGTGCGTAGCGTGCGGAGCGGGGAGGTCGTAGTGCGCAGCCCGGTAGTCAGCGAGCGCAGGGAGCGATCGCCTGCGCTGATGCGGTCCAGTTCCCGGCGGACGGCGGCGAGCTCGCGGGAGAGGCCGCGGGCCTCGCGGCGGGAGAGGCCAAGGACACGGACGAGACCGTCGCCGTTGCCGGTCAGGGCAACGGACAGGTTCCACGCGACCACCGCCGCTCTCCTTCCTGGTCGCTAGGGGCGGTGATCCCGGCGGGTGTGCGCCCGGGTGCGCTGTTCGTGCACTGCTCGAGGAATGAGGCCGACCTTCACGCCGTAGCCGTGCTGGCCGTCGGGGACGTGGTCGCGTTCGTGGGCGATCAGCTCGCAGCCGGGGCAGCGGGAGGTGGTGCCGACGTACGCGAAGCGGTCACCGCCGGCGTCCTCGTCCCACTCCTCTCCGCGGGTGCCGCAGTCGGGGCAGGTGTGGCGCTGAAGCTCCCGGTAGGCGAGGGCCTTGGCTCGGTCGTCCGGGGACCAGGTGCCGTCGCCGCCGAGGAAGGCGGAATGTGGGATGCCCCAGCGGTCGCACAGCTCCAGTTCGGCTCTCAGCTGCGGGTCGGCCCGGAGCCTTTTCCCCAGTCGCTCCGCTTGGTGTTCTGCGCGGCGAGCGCGGCCTGGAAGAGTTCGACGCGGTCGGCCATGCCCCACCCGGCGAGCAGCTCGGCAGCCTCCTCCTCGGTCATGCCGTCCACGCTGGCGGCGGAGATGAGGGCCGCGGGGAAGGTGTCCTCGTTCCAGTCGCTGCCGGACTCGGCTTGTTCCTCGGTGGGCGGGTGCTCTCTGACCAGTTGGGTGAAGGTATCGCCGGGCAGGGCGCGGAAGGTGAGGACCTCGCAGTCGGCCTGGTATGCCGCGCGGGTCTCCTCGAGGGCGGTCTCGGCCGCCTTCGCTTCGTCGGCCAGGGCCTTGTTGCCGGGGTCGGCGTCGGCGAGCTGCCGCGCGGTCTGTGCTGCCTGGCGGGCTTCCTCGAATCGGTCGCGGAGTTCGGGGTCCTGCCACAGGTACAGCGGGACCTGGGCAGCCGTGCGGGCCCTCAGTCGGGCCATCTTCGCGGCCCAGTGCGGGTCGGCGGCTACTGCGGCGGCTGGCGGCTCGTGGTGTGCGGCGGCGCTCACGACGTCAGCTCCTTCTTCAGGCTCTTGGTGCTGCCGGAGCCGACGGCCGGGACGGCGAGGCCCTGGGCCGGGCGGCGGGTGATGGTGAACTTGGTCTCGAACTTCGCCGCTTCGTTGTCCGTGGTGAAGGCAGGCGACTGGGAGCCGACACGGACCGGGAAGACGTCCACCGACTTGCTGCCGGGGACGTCGCCCTTGCGGAGGATGACCATGTTGCCGACGGAGCCTTTCCTCAGCAGCTGCTCGATCTCGTCGGTCGTCTTGTCCTCGTAGAAGGTGAGCGAGGAGTCCTCGGCCTTGTCGGAGCCGGGGATGGAGGAGTCGAAGTCATCCCCCATGTCCGGCGTCTCGATGCTCTGGTTCTCGAGCGTGAAGCCGGAAATGTTGGCGATCGCTGCCGACAGGTTGGTGCCGGCCTCAAGTTCGGCCCGGGTCGGGATGAGGCCCGCGGTGTCGGCGATGGTGGGCAGCCACAGGAAGATGGAGACGCCGCGCCGGGAGAACTTCTCGACCGGCTTGGCGATGGGCAATGCCATGGGAAGGCCCCTCGGGTCTGAGCGTGTCAGAGCAGGTCGGCCACCAAAGTGCTGATGGCGTGTCCGCGAGGGGGCCGCCGCGGTGCGGGGTGGCCGGGGTGGGGGTTATCCGGCCGGGCTCCGGTGGAGCTGGAACCTGATCACATAGGAAACGATAGCCGCAGCTGGGTCGTCCTCGGGGTCAGCGTCTGAGTCTGGGCGGCTCGCCATCGCTCGGTGAGCCTCCCGCCCGAGTTGGCCCGGGGCCTCCGGCCGGGCCAACGTCAGGCGGCCTGCGTCCAGTCGAGTCGGAACTGGAGGATGTAGGTCACGACGGCGGCGGCGGCATCCGGGTCGGTGCCGGCATCCAGGTCAAGGCCGCGGGCGTAGCAGGTCCGGCCCGGAACGGTCAGAGCGTGCAGCCATGCCCCGCGAACGTCGCGGCCGAGAACAGCGGTACGCGCTCGGTCAGCCAGCCATTCGGCCTGGGTGTGGCTGCGGGCCACGCAGTCGACCTGGTAGCGGGTGACGCTGTCCTCGTGCCGATCGGTGAACGGAGCCCCATCCAGGGTGAGGGTGAGGGAGCGCAGCACACAGTACGGGGGTTCGGCTGGCTTACCTGCGACCTGGGGCAGTGCCCCGGTACCGCACGGCTTTCCCGTCGCCGCGGTGAGCAGCGTCTCCAGCGCCTGGGTCACGAGGCGGCGTTCGATCACTCGAAGGCTCCCATGGCGGCGGTTGCGATCCGCTCGGCGAAGCGGGGCTGGAGCAGGGCGAGCGCAGGGGCGACGTGCGGGAGGGGCGGCTGCGCGTAGACGCGGCCGAGCGCGTCGGCGCCGTAGAAGCCGAGTTCCAGACGGCGGGCCTGCGGGGCGAAGGTGCCCACAGTGGCGGTGGCTCCGTGCCGGTGCGGGTGGACCTGGGCCTGCCAGCTGGCCCGGTAGCGGCCGGTGATGGCGTTCGGTCCGGGACGGCCGCTGGCTGCGGCTTGGATGAGGGTCTGAAGCACCACGGCCTCGTGCCGGACGGCGAGGGCGATCGCCGGGCCGACCCGGGCGGCGGCCTGGGCCATCGCGGCGGCGAGCTGGTCGGGGTCGGTGAAGCGCCGAGCGCTGGTCACGGCGTGCCTTCTCTCGGGTTGTTCTCGTCCAGCCAGGTCACGCGGACGGCGATGACCGTGGCGGCCAGCCCTGGCTGGGTGCAGCGCCAGGTGCGGCCGAGCAAGGCCGGATCCTGTGCGGCGCGCAGAACGCGGACGGTGTCGTCGCGGGCGGCGACCGGGGCGTCGGTCGGCGTGAGGAGCCGGTAGGTGGTCTTGGGGTTGTCCTGGTAGGGCTGGCCGGCGACCGGCACGGTGATGCCGGGGGCGGCGGAGCTGTCGAGGATCGCGCCGGGCCCCTCATAGACGATGTCCGGTGCTGGATCCTCGAGGTCGCCGGTGGCCGGGTTGAGCACAGGCGGCCCGGCCGGGCGGCTGATCTGAATGGTGTCGCCCATCACCAGGTCCTCGACGAACGTGCCCAGGGAGCGCAGGTCCAGGAGGTTCATGCGCGTCCTCCGGCCCACTCGGTGAGCTGGCGGAGCATTGCGCTGGTCAGTTCGGTGGGGCTGCCGTCCAGGTCGTCGCGGTTCAGGGCGGCCTGCTGCAGGCGGGCCGGTTCGATGCTGGTCAGGAAGGCCACGATGGCGTCGGCGGGTGGGACTTCACTGGCGACGGCGACCTGGGCGCAGCCGTCGAAGGCGACGCCGTCGATCGGCGGCCGGGCGTACAGCACGAGCAGCGGGGGCTGGTTGGCGCGGTGCTCGAGGGTGTAGCCGGATAGCGACGAGGACACTTCGTGCCCATCGAGCGTGACGCTGGCGCGCACCCCGTCGGTGGTGATGCGGACGGAGTGCAGGGCGTCGGCCAGGGTGGCTTCGTTCATGTGGTGGTTCCCTCGTCGGTCGGGGTGTCGTCTGCCGTTGGGTGGCCAGTCCTCTCGCGGCCGCCCCGTCTCTGCCGGGGCGGGTGGCGCGCCCGGTGTCGGTGCTGGCGGTGAACCAGACCAGAAGGGGGCGGTCAGGCGTGTCGGTGGCTGTCCTGGTGGGTGGTGGGCCAGTGCCAGGTGCCGCCGGTCAGCGGCTCGGCGTCGGCGTGCGGCAGGGGGTCGCTGAAGAAGAGGCCCTCGGGGCTGAAGACGGCGAGGGCGGGCTGGCCGTGGTCCACGGCGGTGACGATCGCGGCGCGGCAGGTGCTGGGGTAGCGGCCGTCGGCGCTGCCGCGGGCGACGTAGTGGACGATGCGGCCGATGGTCACAGGCTGGTTGTTCATGCGGGTTGTCCCTCTTCGATGGCGGGGTCGTTGTTGAGGTCGGGGCGTGGGATGAAGCGCCGCAGGCATCCGGGGTGGGCGATGGGGTAGATCGCTGCTTCCTCGGCCGAGCGGAGGGTGCCGTGGGCGCGGTCGAGTTCTGGGTGACTGGTCCAGCCGCATTCGGGGCCGTCGGTGACCTGCACCCAGTGGGCCCCGAGGTCGGCGGTTGTGGCGGTGAGCGCACCGGTGTTGGCGACGGTGATGGATTGCGCCGACAGAGCCGCCTGGGCCCAGGAGGCGGCCGGGTGCTGGGTGCCGCGGCCGTAGGGGACGGTGTCCAGCCGGTGCTGGGTAGCCAGGTCCGTCGTGGGCGGATCGGGGGCCCGGGCGGCTGCGGTAGCCGCCCGGGCGAACGCTTGGGCGCGGCGGACGATGTCGTTGATGCGGCGGATGAGGACCGGGTAGCAGGCGGCGGTCAGCATGGACAGCACGTCCTGGTGAGTGGAGATCCAGTCGAAGGTCGGCCTGCGGGCGTCCGGGGCGAGGATGGCGGAGCGGAGCGCGTCCTCGGCGCCCAGTCGGTAGGCCCGGGGGAGGTCGACTGCGTTCCAGCGTTCGATGAGCGCGGCCGCGTCGGTGTTGAAGCGGGCGGTCGCCGCGGTAAAGGCGATCAGCGTCTGCCGGACGGCCGGCGGTACGGCGCGGGGGCGGGAACCGCGGCGCCGCGCGGTGGCCAGGGCGCGCAGCACGTCCTGCTGTGCGGTGGTCAGCCGCAGCCATTCACGTTCGAGTTGGGTCTGGGCGGCGGTGATGAGCTGGCGCAGGGCTTCGTCGCGGGAGGGTTCGCGCGGGGTGCTCATCGGCGGGGCCGCTCGCGCAGGTAGAGCATGCCGCCGCCCGGGCCGTCGCCTTCGCCGGGCGTTTCCTCCCCGGGGACGGGGGTGGCGGGGTCCTCGAGTTCTTCGATCTGCCGGTCCAGGGCGGCCACATTGCCGCTGGTGTCGACGGAGACGACACCGGACAGCGCCACTTTCAGGGGCTGCGCGAGCAGCGTCGCTCGGCGTTCGCGCAGCACCTCGAGCGCTACGGCGCGCAGCGAGTGCAGGCGGGCGTAGCGCTGTTCGAGGTCGGTGGTATCGGTGGCCGGGCCGAGCGTGGCCAGCAACCAGCGGCGCGATGCTTCGTCCACGGGACAGCCTCACGGGTGAGAAGAAGGGTGGCCGGTGCGGGCCGGGTGAGGACGGGCCCGGCCCGCACCGGCGGTGAAAGGGGCCGGGCTACTCGTCGGCCTTGGTGGTCCGGCGGCTGCGCGTCTTGTTGTCCGGCTTCGGTTCCGGGTCGGCCAGCTCCTTGGGCGCGGGCTCCTGCGCGGCCGGGTCCTGGACGGGCTCGGGCGGTTCGCCGTCCTCCCACGCGGACGGGGTGCGGATGAGCGCGGCCAGCCGCGGCTCCGGCTCGGTTCCGGCCGCGCAGATGGCCCACTCGTGGGTCTCGGGGTCCTTGACGTAGACGGTGGAGAGGAGGCGGGGCACGGTCACCACACCCGCGCGGCGATGTGGATGTCCGGCACGTACATCACCGGCATGGCGGACGCGGCCACCTTGGTCCACACGGTGACCGGGTCGTCCGTGTAGCCGTGGGTGACGACGATGCCCGGCGCGTCTTCGCGCAGGATCGCCGGGTTGGTGCCTCGGGAGAGCACGAGCGACTCGGCGGTGACGCCGTACTGCGTCTCGCCCCACTGGCGCGGGTTGGGCGGCAGCATCAGCCACAGGTTCTCGGGCAGCGCCCGCGGGTTGGTGCCGTCGTCCAGGGGGATCTGTACGTCGTACACGGTGATCGGCGGCAGCCCGTACCTCGCGCGGACCACGTCGACCTCGTTGGGGGCGAGCACGGCGGTGGGGATCTGCGAGCCGAGCAGGCTGCCGTAGTAGGCCGCCCGGTAGGACTGGTTGCCCGCGAGCAGGCTCTTGGCCTTGAAGGACGTAAAGATCCGGGTGGGCAGCGGCGCCCGGGCGTCGCGCAGTGCCTGGATCCAGCGCATCTCGTCCGCCAGGGCGTCGGCGGTCGGGTCGGTCCACGGCACCGCCGCGGTGGGCATGTGGGCCGCCGGGACCTGGGCGTCGTACTCAATGTACAGGTTGTTCTCGCCCTTGAGCGTGAACTTTCCGTCGGCCAGGAGGTCACCGGCGGCCAGCTCCATGCGGGAACGGATGGACAGCACGTGCGCGGCGACGTCGTCGTACACGGCCTGGACCAGCTCGTCGGAGTTCGCGCCGCGGTCGGCGTCGAGCAGCAGCTGCTCCATCTCGCCCACGAGGTACTTCTGGCCCAGCGGCGGGAGCTTGCCCTCGGTCTCGACCATGGTGATCTCGCGGGTCGCGACGGGCGTGGTCGCGTCCCAGGCGCGGTACTTGGCCGCCGGCACCCGGCGGTTGGTGCGCTTCACGCGCCACTTGACGGTGTTGAGCCGGACTTCCGGCAGCACGCTGCGGGTCAGCTCGTAGTCCTCCGGGCCGGGGATCGCGCGGACGAAGGCGTTGATGTCGGTCGGCGTGAGCTCCCGGAGCAGGAGCTCGAGCATGTCGTGTATCTCGGTCGGCATGACGGGCTCCCTCTCAGGATGCGTAGATGACGGAGGCGGTGGTCTGCTTCACGGCGGCCGGGTCGAAGGGGACCGGGAGCTTCGCCGGGGCGATGAGGCCGTGGATGCGCAGCGCGGCACCGATGCGGGTGGCTCCGATACCGAAGGCGGTTTCCGTGTCGAGGAAGCCGGCGAGGACCTCGTGGCCGTCGGTGGCGGCGGGGTCGTACGGCTCGTACAAGCTGCTGGTGGCGTTGTAGGCCAGTGGCAGGCCGGACTTGAAGTGCGCCTCGACGGTCTTGATGCCGCGCACCCAGTGGGTGTTCTCGGTGAACTTGGCGACGTCGAGGGTGATGGTCTGGTTGGTCTCGGTGCCGTGGCCGGACAGCAGCCAGGGGCGGCCGACCTGCAGGCGCTGAGTGGTGGTGATCGGCTGGATATCCATGCCGGGTCGTCCTCCCGTGGGACGGGCGCAGCAGCGATACGGGGCACCGGAGCGGTGCCGTCGTCCACGGGAGGAAGGGATGGGCGTGGTCCCAGGGGTGATGCGGTAGTGCGCGCTGCGGCCGGTCAGGCCGCCGCTTTGCCGGTTCCGAACATGCGGGCGGCCATCGCGCGCCCGGCGTCGCCGGGCTTGCCGGTCGGGGCCTGGCGCTGCGGGGGCCCACCGGCCGGCGACCCAGACGGCGCGGGCGGGGTCGGGGGCTTGAGTGCGGGCGCGGTCCCGAATAGAGCGGGGCGGCGCTTCTTCAGGCCCTTGGCCGCCTCGGCGATCGCGTCGGCGTCGGCGTCCGGGGTGTCCTTGAGGGCCTTGTCGAGCAGCACGAGGGCGTCCTCGAGGTCTTCGTCAGCGGCGCCGAGGCTGAGGAGCGCGGCGGTGCGCTGCGCCTCCTGCAGCTTGGCCTGGGCAGTGGCCAGGCTCTCGGCTGCTGCGGTCTCCTTGGCGGACACGGCCTTCTCACGCTCGTCGAACGCGGCCTCCCGGCGTTGCTCTTCGGACAGCTGTGCGTCCTTGAGCTTCTTGGCGTCGGCGAGTACCTGCCGGAGCTGGTCGGCATCGATGCTGTCCGGGTCGAGGCCGGCCTCCTTGGCGAGGTCGCGTAGCGCGGCCTGCCGGCCTTGGTCCTTCTCCCGGGTCATCATCAGGTTCAGGCGCTTCTGGGTGACCGTGACGGTCTCCTCATCGCCCAGGCCGCCCTGGCGGTCGGCGACGTCCTTGGGTGTGGGGACCGGCGGGGCCGCGGGCGGGTCGGGATTCGGGTTCGGCGGGATGGGCGGGTCGGCCTCGCCGGAACCGCCGGCGATGACGCGGACCGGACGGCCGCCGACGTAGCCGACGATCGCGCCGGGCACGGGCCGCGGTCGGGGGGTGCTGCGGTGCATGCTGGTAGTCCTCCACCGGTGCGCCCCCGCGCCGTTTACGAGTTTACGGTCGATCTTCACTGCTGCTGTCCCGCGTCGTCTTCGGCGTGTGGTGGGGTGCTCGGTCCGGTCAGGACGGGGGCAGGGATCTTTTCGGGGTCGGCGGGCTTCATGCCGAGGTAATCGCGTACGGCCTCGGCATCGCCGGTGGCGTCGGCGAGCGCGGCGGCCTGGTCGAAGGCCCGACCCTGGATGCGTTCGATCTCTGCGGGGATGTCCTCGATCGGCCAGCCGCCCTCGGTAAGCATCCGTAGCGCGGTCTCCAGGCTGATCAGCCGGGCCGCGAAGGCGGTGGCCACCTCCTCGAGAACTCCCATCCGGTCGGTGGGGGTGTACGCGCCGAAGACCAGGTTCGCCGGGTGCACCGCGCGGCCGACCCAGTCCGGGTGCTGCCCGGCGAGGAACAGCCTCTGCGTGAAGCGCAGCAGGAGCTGGTACTTGTGCCGACGGGCCAAGCGCATGGAAGCGATCAGCTTGTCGAGCGGGCCGAGACTGATTTTCAGGGCGTAGCCGGAGGGCAGCTGAGCCGGATCGTGGGTGCCCAGCGCGATCGGGGGCAGCCGCAGGTTGACCGCGGCGCGCTCACGCAGGGTCTCCACGGTGGCCAGGAGCTGGGCGAGTTGAGGGGCGGTGTTCACGACGTCCATGCGTCCGCCGTCGGCAAGGCGGAAGACGGTGCCTGGTTCGACCTGCACGCTGGCCCGGCCGTCCTGCAGGCCGGAGACGGACAGGATCGGGATGCCGGTGGTCGCCGAGGCGCGTGCCGCGTCGGTGTCGGATGCCGCCAGCTCGTCCATGATCTGAAGGACAGCGGCCAGGGAAGCCTTGCCCCAGTGCTCTTCGGCGCCGGGCACCGTGTTGGGCAGATGGACCACCGGAATGAAATCGATCAGGAGGTCGAGGGCGTCGAGCACCTCGCCGTCGCCGCGCTGGGCGTAGGTTGCTTTGCCCATCGGCAGGTTGTCGACGTCGTCGGTGCGCTCGAGGTCTTCCAGCAGCCAGGTGGCGTCGGTGAGGTAGCAGGTGAGGTCGGACGGTTCGTCGTTCCAGGCGTACTGGCGCCAGATCCTTCCGTGCTCGTCAGCGGTGTCGCCCGGAATGAGCTGCGGGTTGTCCTCGTCGCCGACGAAGGCACGCAGAGGCCGGCCGCGCCGGTCGGCGCCCGAGGCGGTCGCCGGGCGGATGGGAGCGAGCTCATAGGTGATGCGGCGCAGCCGCGCCTTGAGGCCGCGCCGTTTGTCCTCTGGGATCTCCCAGGCGAAGTGCACGCGGTGGGGGAACTCCCCGCCGTCGTCGCCAAGGATGGGGAAGTAGAAGCCGGGGTCCATGACGCGGACGGCGGGGCGGCGCTTGTCGGGCTCCCAGGAGACCCGGTAGACCGCGTCGCCGAGTCCGACGGCCTTGCGCTCGGCCTGCTGCATCCGCATGGCCAGTTGCTCGTCCTCGGCCCAGGTGAGGAGGTCCTCCTGAACCGCGCGGGCTTCCTCGTCGACCGTGGTGGTGTCGTCCGGCTCGGTGCCGGCCACCACGATGCGCTGCTCGTCGCCGAGGACGTCGGAGGTGATGGCGTCGATGAAGGCGGCCGGGTCGCCGTACTCGCGGCGCTCGCGGGCGGAGGGCCCGTCGCGGACTTCGGCGAGTTCTCCGGCTTGGCCGCCGTCGTAGGCGGCGAGCACGGTGTACGCGGCGAGGCGGCGCGTGTCTTCATCGGGTACCCAGGTGGCGTACGCGGACGGGAAGGCCCGTTGGTTGGGGTCGCCGGTCGTCGGGTCGGCGTACACCGGTTTGAAGTTGAGCCATCCCCAGGCGTCGATGAGGAATTGCCGCAGGCCCACGTCGTCCCTCCGGACAAGGTCGGCCCCGCGCCGTGATCAAGGATATCGGCGGGGGGCCGCCGGGCTTGCGGGCGTCGCAACGGGCGGGGCCGGTGGACGGCCGCGTGTCAGGAGTATCGGTGGCCGGCCTCGTAGTGCTCGAAGCCCCGTTCCACGACCAGCCGCCAGGTGCGGCGCTGGCCGATGACCTTGTTCGCCCACCGCTTGGCCAGCAGGAGGTCGCGCTCCGGTATGTCGCTGAACTGCTCGTGGCAGTCGCGCTTTCCGCCCTCCAGTTCCCAGCCCAGCACGTCCACGTCGATCCATGTCGAGGTCAGCTTGTACCAGGCGAGTTCATCGCGTTCGTCGTGCATCCGTTCCTCCGTCCGATGCGGACTTGGGGGCTTCAACGCTTCCCACCCTATAACGTAATGTTGTATTGTGGCAATGGAGCCAGAGAAAACGGACCGTTGTATAGTCAGTGCCGGTACGGCTCACCCGGCGCGGAAGGAGAAGCCGTGCACGACACCATCCAGCAGGCCCAGGGACCCACGCACCCCGACGTGACGGTGCAGCTGTCCGGCGAGGACGGCAACGCGCACTACGTCATCGGACGGGTGCGCCGGGCCCTGCGCGAGGCCGGGCACGCCGAGGCAGCCGCGGAGTTCGCGTCGGCCGCACTGCGGTCGGAGTCGTACGACGACCTGCTCCAGCTCGCGATGCGCACGGTCGACGTGCACTGAACTACCCCGCAACAGTCTGCGGTCCGCCCCGAGGAGAGCGGGGCGGACCGCACGCCCATCGTTCCACTCCCCCGACAGCAGAGGACAGAAGGATCATGACGAAGGAATCGAGCCGACCTCCCAAAAAGGGGGGCGGGGCCGAGGTGTGGGGCTACGCGGAGGTCGCTGCGGAGATCGGCGTGGCACCCGGGACCGTCCGCTACTACTGGTCGAAGAAGCGCCACCTCCTGCCGGACCCTGATGTGATGGTGAGCGGTAAGCCCGGCTGGTACCCGGAGACCGTGAAGGACTGGAAGAGCAAGCGGCCCGGGCAGGGCTTCCGCTCCGACCTCCAGGACCAGGACTCCTAACCGGACAGGCCCGGCCCGCACCGCCGCGGCGCGCCCCGCTCCCCCGCTGGAGCCGGGGCGCGCGGCGTTTCCGGAGGCGTGAGGAAGATCGGCAAAGCACTTCAACCTTACAACGAATAATTGTATAGTTGGAAGGCGAGGGCGGGACCGGCCCGCCCGCGAACCGAGGAGGATGCCGTGACCGCCACCGCGCGCCGCACCCCGGCCCAGGTGACCGCCGACCGCCTGGCGGTGATCGCCAAGGCCGTCGACCACCTGGACACAACCGATCGGGCGACGCTGCTCGACCAGCTCACGGCCACCAATATCCGCGACCACTACAAGAGCGACCCGGTCGCGCTCGCCGATACCCTCCGCGCGATCGACGCCGACTCGCCGACCGGCCTGCGCTACAGCGGCTTCGCAGGCGCCCTGGACCTCCTGCGCGCCGCAGGCAAGGACCCCCGGTGACCGACGGGCAGGAGGCGCCGTACGCGGCGGGCGAGCGCGTGGAGCTGGTGTGCACATCCGACGAGCACACGCGACTGAAGCCCGGCGACCGGGGAACAGTGACCGCCTTCCGGCCGCCGGGCCCGCTCGGCGGCCGGGTGCTCGATGTGGGCTGGGACTCCGGCTCGACCTTGCCGATGCTGCTGGACGAGGGGGACGCGGTCCGGAAGGTGTAGCCGCGCACCACCCCGGTCAGGCCACCCCAGGGGTGGCCTGACCTCCTTGTTTTCCAGGTGGATCGGCGCCACGACTTCCAACCTTACAACGCATCATTGTATAGTTGGGGTGCAAGGAACGGACCGGCGCATACACCCGAAGGAGACGGTCATGGACGAGGCCACCGCGAGCCAGGTCTTCGAGGCCGCCCGTACGGCGACCTTCCGCAAGACGAACCTCGGCCTGCTCGCCGACGTAGCGGTCGGCAACTACACCTACAGGGTCGAGGCGGGCGGCACCTTCCTGGCCTGCATCGACGGCAGGGAGGGCTACGGCGGCACCGAGTACGTATTCGCCAACGCCACTCCAGAGCAGGACCAGGCGCTGCGCGCGGCGATCGCCGCCCAGGCCGCCAGCTAGCCGCGTACAGAGGGGGCTTGCCCTGGGGCAAGCACGGCAAGCCCCCTCCGACCGGCCCAACCCGACCCGCCACCCCCGAGGAGGGACCGTGTCCGTCACCTTCACCGCAGCCCACGTGCCGCCCGTGGGTCACGCCGTCAGCTGCGGCTGCCCCCAGGCCACCCTGCTCGCCCCGCGCTTCGGCGACTACCGCGACGCCCAGGCCGCCGCCGACAAGGCCAACGCCCGGCCCGGCGCACGCCGTCCGCTGCCCGGCTGCGACCACCCCGACGCGTGCGCGGACTACCCGCTGGTCGCGGACGAGGTCGACCCCGACGGGGTGGTGCCCTGGGTGGACTTCAGCAGCGTCAACGCGGTGGTCGTCCTCGAGGCGCTCGGCTTCCAGCTCGCCCCGGACACCGACGACGTGGCGAGCGACCTCCTCGAGCCGGGCCTGCCGGTCGAGGTGCCGGACGACGCCCTGGTGATCCCCGTGGCCGTGGTCGACGCCTGGGGACAGGTGTCCGCCGAGGACTTCCGCGCCCGGGTAGTGACCGCCCTGGGGCTGGCACCGGAGGACCCGGGCGTGCCGAACATCCAGCTCGGCCGCACCTTCGTCGGCGGGCGCCCGCCGGGCTACCTGCAGCGGCGCCTGCGGGACCTGTACGAGCTGGCCGACTGGTGCGCCGTACACGGCCGCGACGTGGCCTGGCACTGATCCGGTCCGCCCCGCTTGCCCTGGGGCGGACCACGCGTCACACGACGCCGGTCCGACGGTACCGGCCACGGTGTTGCCGGGCGCCAAGTGCCGTTCTCACCAGGGGTTTTCCTCGGATGAGCTGGGCCGCACGACTTCAACTATACAGCGAATCGCCGTATAGTTAATGGCGGAAGGGCGGCCGACCGCCCAGGACAACAGGGAGAACCCCCATGGACAGCGCACGACGCCGAGCCCGGATCTGCATAAGCTTCGCCCACACGGAGGTCACAGAGACCTTCGGTCCGGCCGCCGACCTGGACACCGAGGGGCGCGCCTGGAGGCGCGAGGCCCTCGCCTCCACCTTCAAGGGATACATGGAGTATCGCGTGACAGGGGTGGGGGCCGACTGGCGCGAGGCCCTCACGGACGCGGCCACCAGAGGGCGAATCAACCTCGCCGAGTACGACGGAGACCTGACCATCGCCCGCGACGCACTCCTGCACGGGGCGATCTGGGAGTTCGTCAACACCCCGGACGGGACGGCGATTGTGGACACCTGCGCCGCCTAGCCACCCGCAGCTTTGCCAGCCGCCCGAACCCACCGGGCGGCTGGCAAAGCTGCGGAACGAACCCGCCACCCCGAACGAAGAAAGATCACCAAACCCCTTTCAACCTTACAGCGTTGCGTTGTATAGTTGATCTCGAAGGGGCAGCGGAAAGCCCCCGGACCTTGAGCCCAGAGGGAGAGCAGAATGAACGAGATGACGGTCGCCGACCTGATCAGAGCGCTCGAGCGGATGAACCCGGAGGCCAAGGTTCGCCTGGCCACCCAGCCGAGCCACGCCCTCGAGTACACGGTTGGCGAGGTGGCCGAGGCGGAGGACGGGACCTGCTGGATCGCCGAGGGCGAGCAGCGGGGCTACCTCAGCGCCGAGGCTCAGGAGGCCCTGGGCTGGGGCCGCAACTAGCCGAACGGCCATGGCGGGCCCGCCTCGAGGAGAGCGAGGCGGGCCCGACGCCGTTCACCGGCGCCCGTTGAGGCGCCCGTCGCGGTAGCCACCCGTCCCGCTGTCTGCGGCCGCCGGATTGGCGAGCTCGGTCAAACCGTGCACCGCCGCGTCCATGCGGTCCGGCGAGTCGAGACCCGGCATCCAGGTCACCATCTGGACTTCGAGCGCCGGCCACTCCCCCACGTGCCGCACCCGGCCCTGCTCGTACAGCTGCGCGATCGGCTCGGCCCTGAGCCTCTTGCCCTGCTTCGCCGTGACCGGGATGATCCGCGGGCGCAGCGCCCCGGCCGCCTCGGGCCCGCCGCCGCGCACCAGTTCTTCCCAACCCTGGACCAGCACCTGTCGGGTCATGTCCCCGCCGAAGTTGGCCTCGACGACCAGGGCGTCGGCGTCGACCTCGAGGGCGAGTTCGCACGCGGCCCGGCCCCAGTCGGCCGCGCCCATCTTCCCGGAGCGGTCGGCCAGGACGTACAGGTTCCCGGCGGCGTCGCGGCCGACAGCCACGATGCCGACCTCGTCGCTGTCCTCTCCGCCTCCGGCCGGGTCGACTGCGACGACGACACGGGTGAGGTTGATGCCGCGCAGCTGCTCGGGGGTGATGCGGTGGCCGCGGATCCACTCCCACCGCCAGATGCCGCCCTCGAGCGGCCTCGGCTGCTGTTGGTACAGCGCCCACCAGCCGCGCTCGCCGACTTCGTCGCGGAAGTCCTGCAGGTGCTCGAGGCCGAAGCGCTCGGGCCACAGCGGTTCGCCGATGGCGCGGCCGAGGGCGTCGTCGGTGCTGTCGGCGATCGCGGGGAGGTTGATGACGGTCCAGCGGGCGGTGTCGCGTGCAGCGTCCTGGGTGAGGATCCGGCCGGCCAGGTCGTTCTCGCTCCAGCGGGTCTGAATGACGACGATGGAGCCGTTGGGCTCCATGCGGGTGTTGAGGACCTGCTGCCACCAGTCCCACAGGTCGCCGAGCACCGTCGGGCTGGCGGCGGCCTTGGCGTCTTTCAGCGGGTCGTCGACGATCGCCAGGTGCGCGCCCATACCGGTCAGCGATCCGCCGACACCGGCGGTGACGAGGCCGCCGGGCCCGCCGGTCAGGTCGAAGCGGCCGGCCGCCTTGGAGCCGTAGCGCAGAGAGATGCCGAGCTGCTCGCCGTACTCGTTGATGGAGTCGCGCAGCCAGCGCCCGTGGCCCTCGGCGAGCACGGCGCTGTAGGAGGCGATCATCAGCCGGTGGGTGGGGTTGCGGCGCAGGTACCACAGGGGCGCCCAGCGGGCAGCCCTCTGGCTCTTCCCGTGTCGAGGAGGCATGTTCAGCAGCAGCCGGATCCGCTCGCCGCGGGCGATCCGCACGAACGCGCTGTCGATGAGGCCCAGGTGCCGGGCCTGGAGTTCGCGGCCGTCGGTCAGCAGTGCGGCGAGCGAGCCCGGCGATCGGTCCATCGCCATCTGCCGTTCGATGTGGGCCAGGCGGATCCGCAGATCGGGCGAGGCGACGCGCGCGACGGCGAGACGCTGGGCGCGCGAGAGGGCGCGGTAGCGCTCAAGGAGGCGTTGGTCCTGATCCGGCGCCTGCATCATCAGGGGCTCCGTGCACCCCCGCGCACCCTTCCATGATCTCTCAAGTCAGGGAGTGGCTGATCAGCGTTGCCTGGGGCGCCCCGCTCGAGCGGGGCGCCCTGGGGCTGTCATACCCCCTTGGGCCGCGGGCCGGAGAGGCAGTGAGCGGCCATCGCGTTCAACAGCGCGCGGTTCTCGGTGCTCAGGGTCCCGTAGGGATGGACTTTCAGGGCTCCCTCGGGGATCCCTCCCTCGTACTCGTCGCGTACGGCCTCCAGGCTTTGGTGGCCGCGGGAGGCGAAGTAGAAGTGCTCGGTCGGCTCGTCGGCCTCGAGGTCGTAAAAGCCGATGCTCCAGGTGCCGTCGATCTGCTGCCAGGTGATGCATTCGGCGTGCGCAGTGGCCTTCATGCTTTACCCCCTTGGTCGGTTCGCTCACCCCTAACTATACAACGTTTCGTTGTAGTCTCAAGGGATCGCCGACCTTCAAATTCCGGGCCCGCCTCACGGGCGTCGACGCCGGACTCCGCGACGAGCGCAAGGAGCTCATCCAGCTCGGCGGCGGTGACAGTGGCCGGGTCGACGGCGGGGCCGGCGGGCTCGAGGCGGGCCCGGACGTCCAGGCCGCGGCGGCGGCTTCGGGCGTCATGAATGGCAAGCGCGGTAAGGATGGCGTCGAGGTCACCGCCGACAGCCGAGTCCCAGATGGCGTACTGGAGTTCGTCGAGGGTGCGCTGGTCGGCTTGGTGGCGCGCGGTGGGCTCGAGCGGCTCGGCGTCGGCGAGGGCCTGGGCGAGAGCAGCGGCGGCCGCGGCTGCGTCGGCGTAGTTGAGCTCGCGGGCGAGGGTGGTGAAGTCGTCGCCAGCCAGGCGGCGCCGGAGCAGTTCGGCGGGCAGCTGGTCGAGGTGGCGCATGGCGTCCTCCATGAGACACACCGCCCGGAGGCGGTGTGGTGCCCCGGCGTGCGGGGCAGTCGCTCGCTGCGTCTACGGGCCTTCTCCTTCGGGTCAGGGGCAGGGGATGGAGGTGTTCGGGCCGTTCTCGGCCTTGAACTTGGCCGCGAGGGCCTCGTAGCGCGCGATCGCCTTCTCGGCCCCGGCGTCGGTCCAGGGGCGGACGATGTACGTCGTGACGGGGTTGGGCTCCTCCTTGCGGTAGGCGTCCATGGCCGCCTCCGGGGAGTAGTGGCCGGTGGAGCAGAACCAGAAGGCGTCGTCGTAGTACTCGGTCGACCACTCGTGGTCGAAGTCCTTGTGCTCGGGGTCGAGGGTGTACTCGAAGCGCCAGAATCCGATGCTCCAGGTCCCGTCGGGGGCCTGCCAGGTGACGTTGTCGCGGTTGCAGCTCATAACTCGGCGCCTTTCGGTGGGGTCCTCTCCAACACCCGAACTATACAACACTTCATTGTATAGAGGGAAGTGGGGAGAACCTGTTTTCTCTGGTCACCGCATCAGAGGACCCTGTTACGCAGGGTCTGGGCAATGGCCCGCATCAACAGGGGCGGCACGGAGTTCCCGAGGCGGGCCCAGACCTTCTCGACTGAGCTGCCGCCCCAGTCGTAGGCGTCAGGGAAGCTCTGCAGGCGCGCGAGTTCCCGTACACCAAGCAGCCGGTCCTCATCCGGATGGAGCAGCCCGTTGCGGGAAGCGGACACCTCCTTGATGAGGGTGAAGGAGGGCTTGTCCCAGTCGAGCCGCTCGAGGCTGAAGAACGCCTTCTTGCCGCCAAGGTCCAGGAGTGTGTCGCCGCCGTTGCGGCCGGGCCGGATGAGGGGCGCAACTCGGGACGCCTTGCCCGAAGGCCGCTGGAAGGAGCCCGGATCGTCCAGGCCAGCCAGTGCCTCGCGGACGGTCAGTGGCCGGTCGACGGGCGCCGGGTGGATCGGGTCGAGACCGAGGTCGCGCCGGACACCGATGAAAATCATACGCAGGCGCTTCTGGGGCACGCGGAAGTAGGAGGCGTCCACCAGCCGGGCGGTGACCCGGTAGCCGGGCCCGGCGGCCTTGAGCGTGCCAAGGATCTCGGCGAACAACGAGCGCATCTGGCCGCGGACCATCCCGGCGACGTTCTCCATCACGAACGCCTTTGGCTGCCAGTAGTCGATCAGCCGGACGTACTGCCGGAAGAGCTGGTTGCGTGGATCGTCGATCTGCCGACGTCCGGCCGTGCTGAAGCCCTGGCACGGTGGCGACCCGTCGAACACGTCCAGCTGGCCCGGTTCTAGGCCGAGTACGGCTGGGTCGAGCGCGGCGATGTCGCCGTGGTGGAGGAGGACGTGGGGGAAGTTGCGGCGGAAGCAGTCGGCGGCGTGGTCGTCCCATTCCACGGCGAGCAGCTCCCGGTACCCAGCCATGGAGTAGCCCAGGGAGCTGCCCCCGGCCCCGGCGAAGGTCGACACGACGGTCGGCGCCTCCGTCTCGCGCGGGGCGAGGTGGGCGGCCCAGGCGTCGGCGAGCAGCTGGCCGTAGTCGAGGCGGGTGCGGGCGACGGCCGGGCTCACGAGGTGGCCTCGGCGCTGGTGAAGGTGTGCCCGCACTGGGGGCAGGTGTGCGTGGTGGGGTTGAGGGCCTCGGCGATCGACTCGTCGAAGGCGGGGAAGCCGTCGGGGAGTTCGGCGGTCAACAGCCGGGTGACCTCCTGCTGGCTCCAGCCGGTGCCCTCGAGATCGCCGTCGAGCGCGGCGAGCATCGCGGCCAGGTCCTCCTCGTCGTAGTAGCCCAGCTCGGCGAGCTTGTTGTCCGCCAGGTTGATGCGGCGGGCGGTGTCGTTGTCGCAGGTGATGACCTCGCAGCGGGCCGTGGCGAGCCCTTCGGCGCGCAGCGCGTCGCTGGTGTGGTTGCCGGCGAGCACGACCAGGGCGTCGCCGGTGTCGCGGACGACCAGCGAGCGGTATTGGCCGTGACGGCGGATGGAGGCCCGGATCGATTCGACGTCGCCGCGGCGGGGGTTGCCGGGGTAGCGGATCAGGTCCTCGAGCGGGATGTCGCGGGTGCCGGTGTAGGTGGCGCCGGGCAGGCCGGCGCTCGTCTCGCTCATGCGGGGCGTCCTTCGTCGTGGTCGGCGATGATGTGCCGGGCCCAGTTGTCGGGGTCGAAGCCCCATTGGCGAGCGTCCCATTCAGTGGCGCGGTCGCGGATGTCGAGCCAGATGTCGAGGAGCTGGTCGCGCCAGACCGGGTCGCGGGTGCGGCACAGCCGGGCGGCGAGGTGGGCGAAGGCGGCCGGGTGGGCGGGCATCACGCCTCCTTCGGATTCTCGTCGCCGGGCGTGGTGTCGTCGGTGAGCGTGATCAGGCGTTCGAGTTCGGCGAGGTCGACGGCTTCGACCTGGAGCGGGCCGCCGTCGGCGCCGGTGATCTCGGTACGGGTCGGCCGGTCAAGCCCGAGGAGCCGGGCCCGGCGGTCGATGACCTTCAGGACGGTCTCGATCGCCTTCAGGTCGCCCTTGGCTGCCTTGGCCCAGGCGGCGGCCTGCATCCGGTCCAGGCGCTGGACTTCGAGTTCGCGCAGGGTGGCCGCCGCCGCGGACTCGGCCTCGAGGTTCGCCTCGAGGGCACGGTGGACGTCCTTGGAGGCGGCACCGCGGTCGGAGTAGTCGAGCCGTTCGGCGATGGTCTGGTAGTCCATGCCGGCCAGCCGCAGAGCGATGGCCTGCGCGCGACGGTGTGCGGTGGCGGCGCGTTGCGCCTTGGATGCGGGCACGGGTCAGCTGCCTATCAGTCGCCCTGGTCAGGGAGCGTGAAGTCGTGCGGCTCACTGGTCGACTTGAGCAGGGGCAGTTCTCCCGTGTGTTCCTGATATCTGCGCGCGATGACGTCGGCGTACCGGGGATCCAGCTCGACGACGCGGGCGGTGCGCCCGGTGATGTGGGCGGCTATGAGTGTGGAGCCGGAGCCGCCAAACGGCTCGTACACCAACCCGTCGGGGCGGCATGAGTTGCGCAGGCCGGCGGTGATGAGGTCGACGGGTTTGGAGGTGGGGTGCTCGGCGTTGCGGGCGGGCTTGGGCACCTCGAACACCGTGGTCTGCGCGTTGTCGCCGTACCAGCGCTCCCCGCCGCGGCCCAGGCGCCCGGATCCGGCCGGGGCGTCGGTGAACCCGTACAGGATCGGCTCGTGCCGGTAGTGGTAGTCCGAGCGGCCCAGGACCATGGTGTCCTTCGCCCAGATGAGGTTCTGCCGTACCAGCCACCCGGCGTCCGTCATCGCGGTCTCGAAGGTGATGCGGGCGGTGTCGGCGTGCGCGACGTAGAAGGGGGCGCCGGGCTTGAGGGCGACAGTGGCCACGGCGAAGGCGCCGGCCAGGAGTTCGGGCAGGTCGGTGGCGCCGTCGTTCTGGATGGTGAGGGCGTCCTTGGTCTTGCCGACGTAGTCGACGCCGTACGGCGGGTCGGTCCACATCGCGTCGCAGCGGTCGCCGTCGAGCATGTCCTCGACGGCTGCGACGTCGGTGGAGTCGCCCACCAGGAGACGGTGCCGGCCGAGGATCCACACGTCGCCCGGCTTCGAGTGCGGTTCGGCCGGGGCGTCGGGGATGTCGTCGGGGTCTGTGAGCGCGGCGGGCTCCGCCTCGGTGCCGAGCAGCGCGGAGACGTCATCGGCCGTGTAGCCGGTGCCCTCGAGGTCGCCGTCGAGGTAGGTCAGCAGTTCGGCCAGGGCGTCGTTGTCGTACGTGCCGAGTTCGGCGAGCCGGTTGTCGGCGAGGTTGATGCGGCGGGCCTGGTCGTCGTCGCATTCGATGACCTCGCACCGGGCGGTGGTGTAGCCCTCGGCCCTGAGTGCGTCGTGCGTGTGGTTGCCGGCCAGGATGACGAACTGGTCCTCCCCCAGGGCGCGGACCACCAGGGAGCGGTACTGGCCGTGCCGACGCAGGGAGCCGCGGATGGCGTCGACGTCACCGCGCCGGGGGTTGCCGGGGAAGCGCTCGAGCTGGTCGAAGGGGATGTCGCGGGTGCCGAGGTAGGTCACCGCGGCGGTGGGCGTGGGGGTGCCCATGGCAGCTCCGTCCACCCCCACAGTGCCGTGATCCATTTTCCCCGACCGGGACGGTGGCCAGGACGTGCGTCGCAGGCGCCCGGAAATGCGAAGTGCCCCGTACCCAGGGCGGGTTCGGGGCGTCGGGGTGGGCCGCCGTGTGGCGGCCTGGTGGGTCAGTCGTCGCAGACCGGGCAGACGATCGCCTGGCAGCCGCCGCCGGTGCAGTGGGGCGCGAGGTTCGCGTCGCAGCCGTCGTTGTCGCAGGTGCCGTAGCCGTAGTCGGTGGGGTCGTCGTACATCGCTGTCTCCTCGTGTCGGGCGGGGCCGGTGCCTGCCTCGCAAGAACAACTATACAACGGAGCATTGTAATGATGGAAGTGGGATCGCAATCTTTCTCCATCCGGCCACCCCGCAAAGGAGCTCGCCTCACCCCCTTCCGACTTTACAACGATGCGTTGTATGGTTGGGGGTGTGAGGACGACCCGCCCCCAGGAGGCAGAGATGCAGCGCACAGCCGGACACGCCCACTGCCTCCGCTGCGGGCGCGCCCTCCGTTCGGCCCACTCCACCGCTCTCGGCTACGGCCCGACCTGCCTGCGCAAGGTCAAGGCCGCTGCCTTGGTGCACGGGCAGACCAGTGGCGACAAGCCCGAGCAGGTCGCGAAGGCGACCGAGTTGATCGAGCAGGGCGGCCTGGTGCCCCTGCGTGCCCGCCGGGTCTTCCAGGTGGTGGCCTCCGACGGGGTCACCACCTACCGGACCGCCGCGCAGGCGTGCACCTGCCCGGCCGGACTGCGCGGGCTGCACACCTGCTACCACCGCATCGCCGCACAGATCGTCACCGCCGCCTGACCGGCGGCCCCCCCCAGACAGAGAGGATTCCCATGGACACCTGCGAGGCCAGCTGGGAAGACAGCAATCAGGACATCGCCGAAGCCGTGATGTGGGCCGCCGACGAGGGCAAGCCGCTGGTCGTCACGACGGCAAAGGGCGACATCGTCCGCATGATTCCGGAGGCCGCCGCGGAGACCGAGCCCGAGGATCGCGCCGCCGCTGCCGAGGGCGTCGTGGCCTATCTGATGGCCGAATAGCGGGCCAAGGCTCTGCGCGTCGGACCCCCTCGACCGGCCCGAGAGGCCGGCGTCCGTCCTGCGCCCCGCCCGCCGGCGGGGCGTTCGGCTTTCCCCGGCCGGTGCCGGCATCGACGCAGCACACGCCGGGTTTTCCTGGGGTTGCAAGTCCTGCCCGAGCGGAGTGATGAATGGGCCGCCGCACCGGATGGGCGGTGCCAACCGCTTTGCGAGGACGAGGAGTTATCCATGCTGGACCGCGATGTCACCAATGCCGATCGGGCTGCCCTGGGGCGGGCAGCGCTGGAGTACTACGAGGCCGCCCGGGCCATGGTCGGCCACGACCCGGACGAGCCGGTCGACGCCGAGCTCGCCCTGGCCGCCTGCGCGCACGGCGCCAGCGGGGATCGCCGGGACCCCGTGCGGGCCGAGGACCTGCGCGAGGACGCCGAGTGGACCGCCGAGGTGATCCGGGACATCGTCGCGGATCTCTTCCACACCGCGGACGGGGCGGCAACGCCCCAGCTCCTGCTGCGCGCGGCCACCGCCCTGGAGGACGCGGACGATGCCGCACAGGCGGAAGCGTGGCGCCGTGCGGGCCCGGGGGGACGGCGTTTCGCGCTCTTTCTGACGGCCGTGCGGCACGCGCTGGTGCGGCTGGCCGAGATGAGCGGACCGGACGCGGACAGCCTCCTTGATGACGCCCGGGCGGTGTTCGCGGAGGAGGTCGAAGAGGAGCGGTTCGCAGCGGCGACCGCCCGGCTCCGGAGCGCGTGAGTTCGACTGGTTCGGGCCTGGCGGTCTTCTCGGCACGGGGGGTTTAGAGAAGGGAATGGGATGGTCCGCGCCAGGCCCGAACTGCTCTCCGATGATCAGTTCAGCGGTGGCGGGCGTCAAAGATTTTCGCCTCCGGCGGGCTCTGTATTGCGCATACGCGCGATCGTCAGGCTGACGTCGGGCGTCTCGCCCAGTAGCGACGCGGCGCTGGCGCAGGCCATGGTGGCCGAGGGGCGGCTGGGCGTGACATGAAGCAGTCGTTCTCCATCGGCGAGCATTCCCGCGGCACGGGCGCAGGCGAGTGTCGCCGATGGGGGCTGGAGTGCGGGGTCGTGTGCGGCCTCGGTACCACTCTGCCGGGGCGAGACCTCTGGTAACGCGCGCAGGCCCGGGGCCGCCGCGGTGAACAACACCACGTCTTCGCAGGCGCTGCCCCGGGCGGCGGGGACCGCGCGGGTAGCCCGGAGGGCCTGAAGCGTGGCCGGGGTGGTGCTGGAAGAGGTGTCCAAGCCGTTCATCAAGATCTGCCCTCGTCTCTGGATCTGAGCCATGCGGTCGCGTGGAAGGGACACGAGGACCGGTGACCGGGGCGGGCGGTGATGCGCGGAGGGGTCAAGTCCCCGACGATGGCTGCTCGTCGTTGTGCCGCCATCACCCCCATCGGGACGAATGGCACTCCCGACGTGGTCATCACGGTTGAGACCTCCCCCTGGGTACTGGTGTGGCCTCCGCATCTCAGGAGCTGGTCGAGGCACCTGTGCGGTGGGTGTGTACTGGAGTTAACAGTGACGTAGAGTGGGTGCGCAAGCCGGACACGTGATTGATTACAGGTTCGACCATAGATTCGAACGGGTGAGCGCGACGCCGCCACCCGCAGGCGCAGCATGCGCCTGAACTGGAAGGGGGACCAGGTGGGTGGCGGAGAGACCAGGCCCGAGCCGCAGACGCTGCAGGAGAAGATCATCTATCTGCTCGAGGAGACGTTCCCGGACGGGCCTCCGTCGGACCGGGAGTTCTCCCGGATGGTCGAGGCTCGAGGCGGGGCACTGTCGCACAGCTACTTCGGCAGGCTCCGCAAGGGCGAGGTAGACAACACCAAGGTCAGCGACGACATCCTCAAGGCACTCGGACTCGGCTTCGGCGTGGCCTGGCAATTCTTCAAGGACGAATCGGATGTGGCACACGACGCAGTGGCCGCCCTGGCGTTCCTGGCCATGAAGCGGTCCGGTGACATCACGGGAATCGCGGGCCGAGGCGTGGGCGACCAGGGGCTCACGCCCGAGCTCCTGAACTTCGCGATGTCGCTGGTCGATGAGGCCAAGGCGAAACACCAGGCCAGGGCAGCGAAAACCGAGGAGAAATAGCGAACTTTCTGTTCGTTTTCGGTGGCTACAATCTGCCGCCTCCACCGCGCCCCCGCGCGAGAGTCCTGATTTACGAGGTCCGAATGTCTCTGCGTGAGCTGCAAAAGCGTGTCGAAGAGGAGCTGGCCGACCTTCCCATCCCGGCCCCGTTCACCATCGACGCTCTGGTAGCCAACATGGAAGAGGCCCGCGGTCGGACCTTGCTCCTCAAGGAGGTTCCTGAGCAATTGGTCCGTCCCGGCACTGCCTGCGGGCTGCGGATCAGTACCGCCGAGTTCAGCATCATCTTGTACCGGCGCCGGCCGACGGAGTACCAGACCGACCACGTCATCCTCCATGAGCTGTGCCACGAGTGGCTCGACCACGGCACCACGCTCAGCCCACAGGAACTCCAGGTGCTGTTGCCCGTCCTCGACACCACGCTCATCGAGCGCGTCGGGCAGGGCGAGGTCACCATCCAGGCCCGCGCCAACTACGAACAGGAAGAGGAGAAGTTCGCCGAGCTCGGCGCTTCCCTCATTCCCCGCATGGCCCGGGCGGTCTCGAGCGACGACATGCTCGGCCGCCTCGGAGACACGCTCTCGCGGCCCACCGGCGGACACCGCGCCCGCCCGCACCGCTTCAACCCTTTCCGCCGTACGTAACACCGAGGGGACACCCGTGCTGGACATAGCTGGCTACGCCGTAGCCACCTTGATAACGCTCGTCGCGATCTGGCGGGCAATGGGCGGCAAGGATGCCAGCCGCCGCTCTCTGTGGGGCTGTTTCTTAGGCTTCGGCATAGCCTTATGGACCAAGACCAGAGTGGTGCGGATCGGCCTGAACAACAGCGCCATCACCGATATCTCCATCTTGATCAAGCACTACAGCGCCGGCATCGCGATCCTGGCGATCATGTATTACATCGTCGCCGTCTACGGGCAGGACACAGAACGGCCCCAGGCGGTGCGGGTGGCCCGGATCATGCAGAAGGTAGCGACGAAGACCGCCCTGGCCGCATTCGCGCTGATGACGCTCATGTTCTTCACGATCGTCGACCGGTCGACGCCCTCGGACCGCTTCGTCTCCGACCACGCCGGCCAGGCGGGTGCCACTGCCTACATGAGCGTCTTCTACATCTACCTGGGCTCAGCCTCCGCGCTGTGCCTCTACCAGTGGAGCAGTGCGTTCTTCGGGGAGAAGCGCCCGCTGCTCAAGACGGGCCTGGGTCTGATGGCCTTTGCCATGATCCTTGGCGTCATGTACTCGTTCGGCCGGATGTTCTTCATGTGGGGCTGGCTCGTCGAGCACCCGGGCTACGACAGTGCGCACCTGGTCGAGTCCATCACCGAGGCCATGCAGGACGCGCTCTTCGTGTTCTTCGCGATCGGCGTGTCCATCCCCACGACCCAGGAGTCCGTCCGCCGCGCACGGTCCTGGTGGGCGCTGGTGCGCCTGTACCCGATGTGGCGTCAGTTGATGGAAGCCTTCCCCGAGACCCCGATGGAGAAGCCCGGTTCTCTGCGTCACGAGCTGACCCGGAACGATGTCGCCGTCGAAATACGTCTCGACCGCTGGATCAACGACGTCGGCGACGCAGTCGAGAAGCTACGCCACTACGTGCCGGACGAGCTGCTGCCTGCGGCCCGGGAGGCCGCTGCCGCTCAGCGCGGCCGGAACCACGTCGGTCCACTGGCCCAGGCGTACTGGATCAAGGCCGCCCTGGCGGCGAAGCACAGCGGCGCGGCCGCCGGGCCCGTCGCGGCGTTCGAACAGCGGCCGGCCGCCAGCCAGGACGATGAATCGGCCTGGCTGCGCAGCGTCGCCCGGGCGTACAAGAAGGTGGAGTACCACCGTGCTCAGGTTCTTCTGGCCTCGGCCGGGCCCATGGGGGTAACGGCGTGACCAGTACGACCACGACTAGCCCCATCGGGATCCGCATGGCCCGTACGGTCACCGATGTCCTCCAGCCCCGTAACGTACTGCTCGCGGGGATGCTCGCCATCGGCCTGGCGGCCGCCGGCGACTGGACCGGCATTCCCTGGGGCCTGCTCGGCGCCACGCATGCCGGGATCATTCCCGCCGCCTACATCGAGTGGGAGCGGACGCGCGGCACCTGGGGCGACCGGCACGTCGTCGACCGGACCAAGCGCGCCCCCATTTTCGTGGTGATCCTGGCGTCGATCGGTGTGGGCTCGGCAATCATGGTGCTCGGTCACGCACCGACCGGCATTCTCCTGGCAATGATCGCTCTGTGGGCCATGACCGTCATCTTGCTGGCGGTCAACGCCATCTGGAAGATCTCAGTGGACTCGGCGGTCGCCTCAGCCGTCGTCGCCCTGCTCGCCGCGGTCCAGTCGCCCTGGTGGCTGCTCGCCTACCTGTTGACGGTGGCCGTGTGCTGGTCCCGGGTGGCGCTGACCTACCACACCATCGCTCAGACGGTCGCCGGCGCCTCGCTCGGCGCCGCGACGGCGGCGGTGTACCTGCTCGCCTGAGCCGACCGATTCCCGCGCACGCGTGAGCCCCGGACGACCGGTCCGGGGCTCATCTGCGTTCAGGGGTCAGCGGCGCGGCAGGCGCACGTCGAGGCCGTACAGGCGCGTGATCTCGGTGGTGCTCTCACCGTCGTCGGTGACGAGCGTCAGGTGCAGGCCACCACGGCGTAGGCCAGTGATGGCCATGCCCTCGATGTTCCCCAGCAGCGGGTTGGCCTGCCCCTCCACCTTGGACGGGGCGCCCAGCGGCGGGCAGTCTTCGAGGCGGGCGATCAAAGTCTTGGACGCGAAGCGGACCCCCGAGGCGAGATTGGCCAAGCCCGTGATGCCGCTGACGTTGGTGGCCGAGCGGGGGTCGGCGACGTAGAGGTGCGCCGTCCAGCCGACGCTGGAGGCGAAGGACCGCTCGAGGACCAGGAGGCGGCCGTCGCCGATCGCCTCGATCTCCGCGATGCCGTATCCGGTGTCGCCCATGTAGGCAAACTGCCGGCCGAGGCGGAAGTCGCCGCGGTGGCCGCGCCGCCAGGTCTGGATGCGCCGTGTGTCGGTGCCGTCCGTGGTCAGCCAGCCCTCCATGGAGGCGATGAGGGTGTTGCCGTGGTCGTCGAGGGTCAGGCCCTCGAAGGTGCGGTTGCTGACCTTGTGGGTCTGCAGGGCCCCGGGGACCGGGAGCCGTTCGAGAAGCCGACCGCGGCGGTCGTAGCGGCGCACTGAGGGCTCGGTCTCGGAGGTGATGAGCCGGGTGCCGTCGCGCTGGATGGCCAGTCCTTCGGAGTCGAGCTGCTGACCGGTCTCGTCGGCGAAGGAGACCACACTAGCCGGGCGGGCGTGCCGGTCGAGGGTGAAGAGTTTCGAGCGGTCCGACAGCGCGGTCAGGCGGCCGTTGGTGTCCACGGCCAGGGCGGAGAGGTTGCCAACGTACGCGCCGCGGAAGGTGGTTTTGTCCAGCGCGTCGGAGTAGCCCGTCACGCGCGCGGACGGCGAGCAGGCGCGCGGTGCTGGGTGGGCGGAGGCCGGGCTGGCAACGGCCGTCAGGCAGGTGGCCGCCGTCACCGCGGTGGTGACCGCGGCCACGGCAGGGCGTAAGCGTATGCGCATGGGCGAACGGTACCGGGGCTGACAACGACAACGGCCCCGTCCGGTCCCTGGTGGGTCCGGACGGGGCCGATGCGCTCCCATCTCCCGTACTGCACGGTCAGGTTCAGCTGCTCCAGGGCTGACCCGTCCGACCAGGCTCGGCCGATGCCCGCGGCCTCCCGGTGCTCCACACCGTAACACGAAACCCACTACGTAAGGAAGCGTTTAGATGTCATATAAGTGTGGCGCGGCCCCTCTCCCCCTGGGGCCGCGCCACATCGTGCTCGTGCGTCTTCATTCCCAGGGCGCCGGTCCAGTGCCGTCCGCCCATTCGAGCAGCTGGCGCGCCCCGACGAGGCGGAGCCGCTGCTCGGGCTCCAGGTCGCTGTTCCAGTCGACCGCAGAGGTGGTGAAGGAGCTGGTGGTGACAATCGCGGCGATGTCGCAGCGGTGGGTTACCCGGTAGGTGCCGTTGACCTCGTACAGCACCCGGGACCCGACGTTATTGCCCTCCTGGTACCGCTTGCACTGCAGCAGCACCCACCGGCCGTCCGGGGTACGGGCTTTCACGTCTCCGGCCCGGTCGCCTGTGCCGCCCAGGACCTTCACCGAGGTGCAGCCGTCGCGACGGCACAGGCGGGCCACGGCCCGTTCGAAGCCGTCAGGCGACAGGGCGCGCCAGCTGTCGATCCGGGTCGGCATCTGGCCGTGACCGTCTCTGCGCCAGCGTCGGTATCGGCTCCGGCCCCACAGGGTCGCGGTGAGGGTGCCCCCCAGGCCGAGCAGGGTGAGCAGAGTGGCCAGGACCACGGGGTGCTGGGCGAGGTAGTCGGATATGCCGGTGATGGCGAGGGCGATCAGGATGCCGATGATCAGCCACTCCCCGGTGCTTAATCGAACCGCGCCTCGGGCGAAGGTGCTGCGCCGGGTCGGGCGGCGTCCTGCGAGGCGGCGTTTCCTGGAGCGGCGGGAGCGGGACGGGCGCGGGCTGCGGCTGGTGCTGGCCATGGACTCTCCTCGATGACGGGATAGCAGCGGACGGGCAGGGGCTGGTGGTCGGGCGTCCGAGTCAGGCGGTGGAGGGCTCGCCGAACACGGTGGGAATCTCCATGAGGAGCGTCTCGGCCATCATGAGGTGGCCAGCGAGCCGTCCCGGGGCAGTCGTGCTGAGGGATTCGATCTCGGTCACGCAGGCACGCACGGCCTTGAGGGCCACGATCTGTTCGGCAGCACGGACGACGTCGTCCGTGGTGGAGTCGGTGAACGCCTCCGAGATCTTTACGAGCATCTTCTTGGCGGCCGCGAGGTGGTTGCCAAGTTGTATCGGGTCGTCCAGGTCGACGACCCCCATCTCGTCGACGTAGGTGCGCGTGGCCGCGATGGTCACGATCTGTTCGGCGGTGCTGAGGATGTCCATGGGGTTCCTCTCGAGGCTCGTTGGTGCCGGGGCGGGGTCCGGCCCCGAAGGGCCGGCGGGCGTCGGACGGAGCTGACCGGTCGACGGGAGCGCGGTTGTCGCGCGGTGGCAGGACTGTCAGTCCTCGCGCCAGGTCCCTTTCAAGGTGCCTTCGAACGTGCCGGTGCGGTTGCGCTTGCTGCTGCCGCCACCGCCGCCGAATGCGAAACGCAGACCGAGGCCGACTGCGACGCCGATGCCGATGACCTTGAGCACGGTGAGGGCGGCCCTTCCCACCGCGGTAGCGCCCGCGCTGACGCCTGCTGCGATCTCGGGCCCGTAGATGACGCCGAGAGCCGTGGCGCCGACCGTGGCGGTCAAGTACAGGCTGGCCTTGATACGGCGGCGGTTGGCGGTGAGCCAGTCCGGCAGACTCCTACGCTCGCTGGCGTGCGCGGACGCGGGGGGCGGCGGGGTCTGGCGCGCCACAGCGGGCTCGGGGATCGGTGTGGAGATGGAGGGGATCGGGATGGTTTCGCGGATCAGCTCGGTGGAGCCGTCGGGGTTGGTCCGGTGGGTCTCGCGGAGGGAGTAGCCCTTGGGGACGTGGAAAGGGGTCGCCTCGGGGGTGGCCGTTTCGGGGGCGGGGCGGTTGAGTACCTCCTGGATGCGCTCCGGGTGAATGGGGCCAGGCGCGGGGACGCGCTGTGTGGCGTCGTCGGGGAACACCTGGTCAAGGAGGTGGCGGGCGATCTCGCTGGTCTGCGTGGCGTCGTTCATGAGCGGGGGTTCTCCCTGGGGGTTGTGGTGGGCCGGGTCGTGCTGGTGGTGTCTCAGGAGGTTGATTTCAGGGCGGCGTGGAGGATTTCGTCGTGGTCGAACGCCAGCGGCTTTGGCAGGGCGTCCAAGGGCCACCAGCGGGCGGAGCGGGCGTCATCCCCGGCGTCGATCGGGGTACCGGCGGGGACGACGACGAGGTACGCGTCGGTGGTGTACCTGCCGCGCGGGTCGCGGTTGGGCCCGTTGAAGGTGCCGATCTGTCGCAGGTCGGAAAGCTGCGCGTGCACGCCGGTTTCCTCGGCCAGCTCACGCACGGCGGCCTGGAGGCTGGTCTCGCCGGGGTCGACGCACCCCCCGGGCAGGGCCCAGTGCCCCTCGAACGGGTCCCAGCCGCGCTCGATCAGCAGGACATCGCCGTCGGGGGTGACGGCTACGACGTCGGCTGTGTGGATGGTCTCGGTGTCGGTCATGTCAGCTCCTGGTTTGGTCAGTTGAGGCGGCCACAGTGGGGTGTCTGCGGTGGGCGGGTGCGGGATCTCGGTTGGTCTCGCTCGTGTGTCAGTAGTCCTCGGGATCGCGCCAGAGTTCGCCGCCGAAAGTCGCGTCCCGGCGGCGTTTCTCGGTGACGTAGCCGCGGCAGACGGTCGTGTCGTGGCCGGTGACCTGCCAGCCGGAGACGGTCTCGCACCAGGCGCAGGTGGGTTCGGGGTTCCTGTGCCGGTAGACGATGCGGCCGATGGTGGCGGCGACGGCGCCGACCAGGGCGGCGATGAGGAGAGACATGGGGGGGCCTTCCCGGTGAGAGGGGTTACTGGTTCTTCATCTGGGCCAGGAGTGTTTCGAGTTCGTCGACACCGACGAGGACTTCGCGGGCCTTGTCGCCGTCACGGGGGCCCACGATGTGGCGGGCGGTCATCTCGTCCATCAGCCAGACGGCTTTCGCGAAGCCGACCCGCAGCATGCGCTGCAGCATGGAGGTGGACCCGTACTGGCGGGAGATGACCAGCTCGACGGCGTGGCAGAACAGGTCCAGGTCCTCGCCCAGGTCGCTTTCGGTGTCGGCGTCGTCTTCGGCGGTCGGTGGGGTCGGGTGGTCCTCGTCGACCCACACGTAGGCGGTGTTGGAGCCTCCGGGCTGGGTGATGTTGTTGTCCTGGGCGAACCACTTGCTGATGGACTGCCGGGACGGGGGCTTCTCGTCCCGGTACTGTGCGGCGAGCCGGTCGCGGATCTGCTCGATCCGCAGGCCCTCCGCGCCGGCGTCGCGGACCATCTGGAAGACCTCGGCGCGCCGGTGGTGCTGGCGGCCGCTGGTCTCGTCCTTGGCCTTCTCTACCCGCTCCCTGTTCGCGGCGGCCTGTATGGCGATCCGCTCGGCCTCGGCGAGAGCCTTCTCGACGGCGGCCTGGACGTCGGCATCGTCGGGCTGTCCTCCGGGGCTGCCGGGCTGTGCGGGGCTGGCCGGTCCACCTTCGGTGGGCGGCTGAGACGGTCCGCCGTACTTCTTGAGGTAGTCCTGCATGGACGGCAGGTCGCCGAGCTGTCCGGGCAGCGTGTTGTTCGAGGGCGGCTGGAAGCCGCCGGTGCCCGCGGGCGGGGCGGCGGGAGGGGCGGCCTGTGCGGTGGCGGTGCCGCCGCCGTTCGTGGTCGCGGTCTGGCCGGTGCCGGTGCTGGCGGGGCGTGAGACGCCGTAGACGTCCAGCAGCCAGCCGATGCGCTCCAGGTTCGACCAGCGATCCGCGTAGCCCCACTTCTTGGCGATGGCCACGGCCTCGGCGTCGAGGTCGGGGCGGATCTCCCAGCGGGCGACCGACATCTGCTCGATGTCGTCACAGTCCTCGTCATCGTTGATATACGCGATACGGCCCTTGGCCGGGGGCTCCATGCTCGGCATGAGCGGCGTCTTGCAGTAGCAGGCGCCGTTGCCGGGCAGCGAGGCCAGGTTGACCTGGTGGTACCAGTCGGGGAAGACGTACTGGCCTTCTCCGCGGCGCGGGAACTTCAGACCGAAGACGCTGTCGTACTGGGACTCGATCTCGCCGCCGCCAGTGTTGGGGCCGGTGCCGCGCTGCGCGACGTCGAGGTAGTCGACCGCGGCCTTCCGGCCCTTCTTGACGCCCCTCGTCTTGGGCTTGACGGCGGCCGGGGACCACGCCATCAGGTCCGAGCCCTCTTCGGTGATGACGATGATGGCCGGCCGCTCCGGCTTGGGCACGATCTTGCCACCACGCATCGTGCGGGCGCGCTCGTCGCTGATGTCGTGCGCGGCGTTGTAGATCCGCACAGCCTCGTCCTCGGTGATGGCGACCCAGTCGATGATCGGGCGGTCGATGACCTTGCCGTTCTTGTCCTTCCACCCCTCGACCCACGGCCTGACCCAACGCTTGGCCGTGTTGCCGCCGGCCATGTCGACCATCCAGATCACGGCGTCGATGCAGCGCACGATCAGGGAGATCAGCACGTGCAGCATGACCGACTTGCCGGAGCCCTTCTTGCCAGCGATGAACACCGAGTTCTGCCGCAGCAGCAGCTCGATGGGCTCACCGGACTCGAGCAGGCCGAGGGTGAGCGGCTCGTTGATGGTGATCGGGTGATCGTCCGGGCCGAGCTCGACAAGCTCGGCGAGCACGTTGCGGGTGGACACCGCCAAGAATGCCTCGTCAGCCATCTCGCCGGGCCGCAAGGTCAGCGCACCGGGCCGGACGCCGGCCTTCATCTCCAGCTTCTTCAGCAGCGGCTGGAGACCGTCGTAGTCCGTCTCGGTCAGCTTCAAGGTCAGCTCGAACCCGTTGTGGGTCTTGTCCTTGCTCACGACTTTCACGCCCTTGGCGCCAGCCGCTGTGAACAGGTCCTCCCAGTCGGTGAGCGGCTTGACCAGGGCGGCCTCCTCCTTCGCCCACTGCTCGGCGATCTCCTCACCGCGGAGGAACCGGTCGACCCCGTAGAAGGGGGCGAGTGTCACGGTGGCCGCGCTGATGACAGCGGCAGACTTCAGCGTCCACGGAGTGTCGCTGGCGACCCAGTTCAGCCAGGCTGCGGCGGCACTGGTCCAGATGCCGGTGAACGCAGTGTGGTACCAGCGGGCCCGCTTGCTGCGCTTGGGACCACTGGTGCGGATGAAGCGGGCGATCGCCGCGGCGACGACGCCGCCGATCGAGCCGATGCCGAGCATGTCGAGCGGCACGGTGTGGCCCAGGTCTTCGATCGCGCCCAGGCCGACGCCGCCGGCGTAGAAGAAGGCGCTGGTGAACACCGGGGTGGAGACGATGCCGTGCGCCCAGGGGATGACCTCGCGCTCCTCGCGGTCCTTGCGGGGCATGAGCGGAACTCCTTATCAGTGATCAGGGGGCGTGGGTGGAGCAGGGGAGACGGGAGCGCGGGCTGGTCAGGTGTTGCGGGACTGGTCCCACTTCGCGCCCTGGTACGTGGGGTTTTCCAGGTTGGCCAGCTGCTGTTCGTGGAGCATCCGGTAGAGGAAGTGGAGGCCGGCGATGGCTCCGCTCAGGTCCCGGTAGCGCACGCCGGCGTCGCGGTAGGCGGCCGGGACTGCCTCGTGCACCTTGAATTCCGACTCGGTGACGCCGGCGACGGTCTCCATCAGGCCGTGCAGTGCCTCTGACAGCAGCGGCATGTGCTCGATGATCTGTTCGTAGCCGAACATCGATCCGGCGGGGTTGGACTGCAGGAGGATGCCGGCGTCTCGGACGGACGCGGCGGCGAACAGCAGCGGGACGCTGTTCACGTCCGGTGAGGCGGATGCGTACATCGGCACCACCGAGCCCCAGTTCGCCGACACGTCCCACTTCCGGCCCTGCCAGGTCGGGTTCTCGAAGTTGTCGATCTGCTCTCGGTGCAGTTCCCGGTACATCCCGTGGATGGCGTCGATGAAGCCGCCCAACTGCAGGAAGTGCAGGCTGAGGACGCGGTACTGCTCGGGGATGAGCCGGTTGACCTTGAACTCTTCCTCGGTGAGGGTGGCGACCCGGTTCATCAGTTCGAACATCGACAGGTTCACGTAGCCGAGGGTCTCGATGACGGCCTCGTACCCCTTCATGCTGTCGGCGGGTGCGCCGGCGAACGCCTGGCCGGCGGACCGGATCGCCTCCGCTGCAGAGATCAGCGGGTAGGCGTGATGAACGGGGCTGTTGTCCACGGGGGATCCCTTCGCTATGGATGCTGCCGTCGGTGTGGCGACGGGGCTGTGCCCACCCGGGGATGCGGGAGCGGCGCCGCCGCTGCCCGCGGTGGGCGGCGTGGTGGCCTTGGCGGCCGGGCGCGGCCGGGGTGACCCGGCGGCGGTTTTGTAGATCCAGGTAGTCAGCCAGGTCCAGGTCCGGGAGACCTGGATGAGCTTGGCCAGGGGGCTGGTCGCCCAGTGCATGACCCGGGAGAACGGCTTGATCCAGTTCGGGCCGGGTGACCAGGAGCGGACGTTGCCGAGCATGGTGTGCAGGCTCAGCAGGCCGCGGCTGCCGTACCGTATGGCGGTGGCCAGGGCCTTGCCGCCGTAGCGGCGAGTGCCGCGCCATGTGGCGCGGAACGGCGTGGTCACCTTGTGAGCCCGGCGGCGGAACTTCTTCGTCGTGGTCTTCTTGTACAGGCGCCCGACACCGGCGGCGATCTTCAGGTGCGGCTGACGCCAGGTGTAGCGGCGATGCCGCCGCGACCGGGCCTTTCCGACCGTCGACTTCTTCTTCGGCTTCGATCCGTGCTTGCCGCCCTTGGAGCCCTTGCCCTTCGGGCCGGTCGCGCCCAGGCCACCGAGGGCCTTGGGCCTCCGGAACGGCAGGAACTTCGCGCCCTTGCCCGCCTTGGCGCCCTTTCCAGAGGCCGAGGCACCGCCCGTTCCGTTCTTCTTCTGGTTCGGGGCCTTCCTCCCGCCGGGGCCGGTTCCGCTTCCGCTCTGCCCGCCCTTCTTACCGTTGGACAGACCGCCAGGCGTGTTGTTCTTCCCACCGTTGAACAGACCCCCGAGGGACCCGTTCTTCTTGCCGTTGAACAGACCGCCGGACCCGCCGTTCTTCCTTGGGGACTGGCCTTGGGACGCGCCGGCACCGGCCTTCGAGTCCGGCCTCGAGCCGCCGAACAGGCTCCCCTTGTGCGGCTTCGGCCCGGCACCAGACCGAGACGGGCTCAGACGGGCCGGACTGTTCTTCGGCCCGACCGTGCCACCCGACTTCGTGGGGCCCATGCCCGCCGGCTTGCGCGACAGGGCGCCCGGCATCGCACCCTGACGGGCCGACGGGCCGCCACCGCGCCGGGAAGGCCCGGTGCCGCCCGACCAGCTGCCCATCGAGGACCGGCCTCCACCACCGCGTTGGGGCGACCGGCCGCCCCCTCCCCCGCGGGATCCGGGCCCGGCGCCGCCGTTGGCACGACCGGCGCGGGCCTGACGGCTGGCGACACGGGCGGCGCGGCGGCTGGCCTTGATGACCATCGCGGCCGTGGCGGTCGCCGCGGCCGCCACAACGGCGAAGATCGTCACGGGGAGGCCGAAGGTGTGGACCATCCAGCACAGGGAGATCAGGCCGGTGAGCACTCCGCCCGGGATGAGGAGCCCAGCGTGACTGTCGTCCTTACGTGACGCTGTGCGACGGCGCCGGGTGCGCTCGGGAGTGCTGCCGGAGTCCGTGGCCGCCGCCCCTGACGCCTGGGACTGAGTGGCGGCGGGCGGTGGCGCGGTGGCCGTGGTGCCGTTGGGCGCCATGTCGTAGTCGGGGGTGCTCACGGTTGTGGTTCCTCCACTCGGGGCGGATTGTCGATGGTGACTGTGTGTGGGTTTCGTGGCGTCAAGCCGGAGCGTCAACGTCAACGTCGGGGAGGAACGTCAACGTCAATTTCGCTGATCAGACGGGCGTTTTCGGGGTCCGTTCCGGGTGTGGGTCCGTCCTCGTCACGTCCGGGCACTTGACGTTGACGTTGACGCGCCCAGCTTCACGTCACGCTGCGTTGTTGCATGGGGCGTGCGGTCAGTGGATGAGGTCGTCGTAACGACCGCGCTGGACGGGCGTCTTGGGGTCCTCGGCGCTCATGGCGACGTCCTTCCTGCGGGCCGCCAGGTACAGCTGGTGCATGACCCGCCATGCCGAGGTCTTGCCGCGCCCCGGTCGTCCGAGGATCAGGGTGTCGGTCGAGCGACGTTCACTCTGTGTGCCGGTCACGCGGGGGTCGGCAGCCTGGAGCGTGCCGTACGACTGGACGGACTTGGGGTCGTTACGGGGGTCGTACTCGGGGCCGAAGACGATCGGATCGAGCTGCTTCCCCGGAAGCGGCAGCGACATGGGATTCCTACCTGCTTTCTGCTGGTCAGGGCCCTACGGAGGGTCAAAGGCTGGTGTCGTTGTAGGCGTTGAGGACGGTGAGCTGGGACCAGTCGACGCGGATCTCCAGGTCGAGCTGCTGGTCGCGGGCCCATGCCTGGCCGTCACGGTCGCCGGGGAGGCGGCTGGCGATCTCGGATTCCAGGCGCTTGGTGGCGGCGGTGAGGATGTCGCGGGCCTCGCCGACGGTCGTGGCCGTGAGGACGGTGATCCGGTCGTGGTCGGGGCTGTTCATCGTGGAGTGGCGCCTTTCCGCAGGTCAGAGGTTGTCGAAGCCGGGTTCGTCGAAGCCGGGTTCGTCGAAGCCGGGTTCGTCGAAGCCGGGTTCGCGGTGGTCGTTGATGGCCCGGACGACGTCCGTGAGGTCGAGCTGAAGGTTCAGCTCGAGGGAGGTCTCGCGGAGCAGCCCCGCCCTGGGGTAGCCGGCGTCCGGTTCCAGGGTCATGAGGTGCGCCTCGACGAGCTTCTTGGCCGCGTCGAGGACGGTGAGGGCCTCCCACGCTGTGGAGGCGGTCCAGTTGTAGCGAGGCGGGTTGATCGCCATGTTCGGTGTGTCCTTTCGATGTGGTCCGGGCGGTCAGGCGGACCGGAGGGGGCGGGGGAAGTGCCGGGCGAGTTCGGCGGCCCGGTCCGAAGCGATGGACCCTCCTTCGGCCCGGATCGTCTCGGCGATGGACCGCTTGGTGACGGACCGGTCCGTGGCCCGCAGGATGTCGATGGCCCGCTGTTCCCTCTCGGTGAGCTCGAAGCCGTCGGGGGCCAGGTATGGCGGTCCATCGGACAGGCGGCGCTGCACGGTCCGGTCCGGCTGCTGGTCCGGGACGGGCTTGGGGTCCGGTCCGGCGGTCCGCTCGGTGCGGACCGGCTTGCGGTCCGGCGAGGTCGTGTCGGCTTCGCGGTCCGGTCCGGCGGTCCGGTCCACGGTGGTCTTGGTCCGGTCCGGACCGGCAGGGGTCTTCGTGGTCCGGTCCGGTCCACGGTCCAGTTCTTCGGTCCGGCCCGGTCCGCTCGGCAGCGCGGACCGTTCCGGACCGGACCGGTCCAGAACGGTCCGGCCCACAGTGGTCCGGTCCGCTCGGTCCATGAGGACGTGGACCGGCGGGATGGTCGCCGGACCGTGGTCCGGTCCGGTCCGGCGGACCGAGACGATGTAGTGGTCCGCGAACGCCATGCCGGTCCGGCGGGCCTTGCGGTCCGCGATGATGCGGCCCGACTGGGTCCAGGCGTCGTTGGCGTTGGACCACCGCTCCGGGTCGTCGATCATCAGAGAGCGAGCGGTCCAGGAGCGGACCGGGTAGCGCAGCCACCGGGCCATGCCCAGGCTCGGCAGCGCGGGCGGGAGGTTCCTGTCCTTCCGCAGCTTCCTGCGGTGGATCAGCCGGGCGAACAGCTCCCACAAGCCGACGCCCACCAGGGACATGACGGAGAAGGTGACCGAGCGCGGGGTGGCGCTCCAGTCGCTCGAGTAGTGCCACCACTGCTGGACAGCTGCGCCGGCGCCGAAGAGCCAGGTGGCCAGGCGGTACTCCCAGCCCTTGTCGCCATCCTGCCGCGCCTGGTGGTAGAGCCACGCGCAGAAGCTCGTGGTCAGCTCATACGCGGCGGCATAGATCAGGGAGGCGCTGAACGACCAGCCCAGCACACGGATGGCGAAGCCGGACTGGCCGGTCCAGGCGACCACCATCGGAGCCAGGATCGGCCCGACGATCAGTGCGCGTACCGCGACCGCCAGAATGGCCTTGCGGGTCTTTTCCGACAGGGTCGGGCGCCCTGCTTTCCGCTCCAGGCGACGCTGCCGACGCTGTTCGGCGAGTTCCTCCTTCTCGTTCCGCTTCTTGGCTCGCCGGGCATCCGCCGCCTCGTTCCGCAGCTTCCGCTTCTCCAGCTTCTGTACGGTCTTCGACGTTGCCCGGGCCAGCTCGGCGGCTGCGGCGGCCGAGGTCTCCTCGGCCTCCTTCAGCAAGGCGGCGGACCGCTCGGTGGCCTCCGCGTGCGTCTGCTCGGCGGCAGCCAACTCGTCGGCGGCCTTGGCCTTCAGCTCATCAACCTGACCCTGCGCCCGCCCGAGGAGTGCATCCGCTTCTTCCTTGGCCTGGTCGACCAGCTGACTGGCGACCTTCTCGGCGTCTTCCACCGTGGTGCGGGCGCTGGACCGGAGACGGGTCGCTTCCTCCTGGGCAGCGCGGCGCGTGCGGTCGGCGTCGCCGCCGGCGTCCTCGCGCAGCCGGGTGGCCTCGTCGCTGGCCGCCGTGCGGAGGCGCTCGGCGGTCTCCTCGGCGTGGGACCGGAGGGACTGAGCGGTGTCCTCAGCATGCTGGCGAACCCGCTCGGCCTCAGCCCGTACCGCGGCCGCCTCGTCCTGGGCGCGGTCGCGTTCGGCGATGCCAGCGCGACGCAACCGCTCGGCCTCAGACTCCGCGTTGGCGCGGATCTGCTCGGCATCCCGCCGCCCGTCGGCCAGAAACTTGTCGGCGGCAGCGGTGACTTCCTCAGCGCGTTCGCGGGCCGCCACGATCAGCGCGTCAGCCTCGGTGTGCGCTCGTTCCAGCAGTTCGTCGGCAGCCTGCTGTGCGGCCGTGCGGACGGCGTCCGCCTCGTGATTGGCCTGCTCCAGCCGGGCGGAAGCCGCCGCTTCGGCGTCCGACCGGACCTGGTCGGCGTGGGCGGCAGCGCGGTTGCGCAGCTGCTCGGCCTCGCCGCGTGCGTCGTCGAGAGTCGAGGCCGCGTCGCGCTCGGCCGCGGCCTGCCGCTCGACCGCTGCGGACTCCGCTGCCGCCCGGGCCTGCTCGGCGTCGACTGCACCTTTCGAGCGGATCTCCTCCGCTTCACGGTGAGCGTCCTCCAGAAGGGCGGCAACCTTCCCGTCGGCCGCCGTACGCAACTCCTCGGCCTTCGTCTCGGCTTCGGCAAGCAGCTCGGCGACTGCCGACTCGGCCTCGGCACGGGCTTCAGCGCGGGTGGTCTCCGCCAGGCGCTCGGCGTCGGCAAGAAGGTTCCCGGCCTCGGTGCGGGCCTTCGCCAGCAGCTCCTCGCCCGAGGGCTCGGAGGGCTTGGGCGCAGCCGCCTTCTTCGCAGCGGCCTTGCTGCCGCGGCTCGAGGTGCGGCCGTTACGTGAAGCCATGACTGGCGGGTGTCCTTTCGGATCGACGGGGTGTGGCGGTGCGGGTCTGGGTCTGTGCGGTTGGCGGGGCCCGCGGTCCAGCGCAGGCCCCGCTGGACGGTCAGAGGGACTGGCGGAAGCCGATCGCCCGGGCCACGCGGTGCAGCTCGGCGTTGATGGCGCGCAGCGCAGTGAGGGTGCGGTCGTAGTCCTCTCCGCCAACCTCCTCAGCGGCGGACCGTGTGTGCCGGAGCGCAGCCTCCAGGTGCGCGGCCGTCGGCGTGGCGTCGACCGCGGCCATCTGGTAGGCGGCGCAGATCACGACGCGGCCGGGCTGGAAGACGGAGAGCGGCGAGAGGTGCTCGGCCACCTGCCAGCCCGGCAGAGGCGTTGCGGCCGTGGCGGGGGTCGAGGCCGACGGCGGCAGCGAGGCCAGGGCACCGGCGGTGCCGGCCGTCGAGACCTCGCTGACGGCGGTGGTACTGGTCGTGGGGGTCGGGGTGTCGGACATGCGGTTCTCCTCCAAGAGGCGGTCAGTGATGTGGTGTTGGCTGGTCAGAAGGCGACGGAGAGAGCGCCAGCGGCGGCGAACGCCAGGCCGGACAGCTTCAGCAGACGACCAGCGCGGGTGAGGAGACGAAACTTCTTCTCCGCGATCTGCGAGAGGTCGATCAGCTGGCCCTGCCGCTTGATGTCCGAAGCCAGGGCGCGAGCCAGGCCATCGCGGTCCTCGCCGCAGCGGGCGTAGTACAGGAAGTTGCTGTTCCCAGCGACGGGATCGTCGGAGGTCTTCGCCCCGAAGGTCGGCAGAACGACGTCGAGCAGGAACCAGGTGGCCACGCCGGCGACGACCGCGGCGATACCCGCGAGGGCGGCGATCGGCCAGGGCTGGCGCAGCACAGTGCCGGCGTTCTCCGCCAGCGGCCCGGAGACGATGGCCACGCTGGCCAGCAGGATCGACGCCTTCGTGTCGGTCCGGCCAATCTCCCTACGGACCACCTCGATCTCCGACTCCGTACGGTCCGGTGCCGACAGTTCGCTCTGGGCTTCGGCCACCCGCGCCAGGTCGACGCCCAGCGCCAGGAGCCGGTTGTCCAGACCGGTCAGCCGCTCGTTGGTGACGGCCTGCTGCGCCGCGGCGGTGAGCACGGCGTACGGCAGGGCGACCTCGTGCCCGTTCCCGGCTAGCAGCGTCCAGCCGTGGCGCGGGTCGTTCCCGGCAAGTGCCCGCTCGGCGGACTCCCGGTACGCCTCCGCCTGCTCTCCCGCAGTCGGTTCCTGTGTCGTAGTCATGGACCGGGCTCTCCCTCGGTGATCCCGAAAATGGCTGCTGGTGGGTGGCGCTGTTCCTCGAAGGGGCAGAGACCGTGCCAGGTCAGCGGGCCCTGCCGCCCCGGATCACCTGGAGGTGGCTGCCGTTCTCGGCGAGCGGTCCCGGCGGCTGGGTCGGCGGCCGGGACTCGCCCGGCACGCGGGTCGGTAACGGCGCCGGCGCCGAGGGGTTCGACGGCGGGGTGGGCTGGGTCATACTGGATGGGCTCCCTTCAGGGGGTTGTTGGGGCGTCCCCGGTACTCGCTGCCAGGCGTGGGGGGACGCCCCCGCTTGTGTTGGGTGGTGGCGCTGTTCGGTCAGGAAGGTGCGGGGCGGGGTATGGCAGGTCAGTCGCGACGGCCGAGGCGGTGAACACGCCGACCGTTGCCGTCGGCCTTCACCACGCGCTCGGCGTACGCGGTGATCTCCGCGCCTCGGGTCTCGCGGCCTTCGCGGGTGAGCGCCGCGCGGAGCGTTCCGGTGCCGGAGGTGAAGGAGGCTTCGGCCTCCTGGTCGCCGTCGGCGATGGCCCGGTTGATGCCACGGGTCAGGGCCCGGTGCTCGCGGGTCTCGATGACGGCGTCCCGGATTCGGTGGAGCATGGCGGTCCTTCCGGTCTGTGAAGCTGCGGTGACGTGTGGTGTTCGCGTTCGGGCATACGAGGCCCAGGGGGTTGCACTGTTCGACGAGGGGTGCGGGGCCCGGCCGTTGTCGGCTCCGGCCAGGCCCCGCCGGACAGGTGGCCTACGAAGTGCCGTCGACCAGGTCGTCGGCGCTGTGGGCGCGGTGACCGAAGAGGAGGGCCAGGACCACGCCGAGGAACAGGCTGACCAGGCCGAAGACTCCGAGTACCCAGCCGATGTGGGCGAGGGCGGCCAGCCAGCCGTTGACGAACACGTCGACCGTGGCCAGGACGGTGGCGGCCAGGGCGACGATCACGATGAAGACCGCTGCTCCCCGGCTCAGCGGGGCCAGGCGCATCTCCCCGTCCATGTCGTCCTCCACCACGGTGGGGGCGGTGGCGGACATCAGCGGCCACCTCCCAGGGCGCGAGCCGCGCGGGACAGCAGCCCCGCCGCGGGGGCCTGGTGCCCCTCGATCGCGTGGACCATCTGGTTCAAGGTGTCCTCGCCCTCGCCCTGGAGGACGACATCGCTGTACTCGTCGGCCTGCTGGACCAGGAGCATCCGCTCCGAGCGCGGCAGTTCATCCATCACCGGGTGACGCGCGATCGTCTTGACCAGCTCGGCGATCTCGGCGACGGCGTTGGTGCTGCCGTCCCCGACACCGCCGAGCGACGCCAGGAGCTTGGCCGCGTCCGCCGTGTCCTTCGGCTCGTAGCCGTACAGCAGCGCGACCGCGTCGTACAGCGGTCGGACCGCGGGGTGCACGTCGGGCTGGTAGGCCAGGGCGCTGCGCTCGGCAGCCGTACGGGAAAGGGAGGAGGAGGTCATCGCGTCGACACCGCCTCGGCGCTCGAGTCGTTGACGAGCCCAGCCGAGGAGGACGGAACGCTGATGAGGTGATCGGAGTCCGTCCACACCATGCAGTGGGTAGTGACGTGGTCGGTGGCCAGGTGGCGGGTCCGCACCGCCCAGTCCGTCCGCCGCACGACGGCCTCCCGGGCAGCCTCACCACGCAGGACGGCCAGGACCTCGTAGGTACCCGTCTCGTTCCAGTAGTAGGCGCCCTCGACGCGTGGGCCGAGTTCCGCCTCGGCCCGCTCAACAGCGGACCCGGCCGTGCTCGCGATGCCGATCATCATGCGGACACCGCCCTGGCCTGCGCGGCCACGACGCTGAGCGCCGGGCGGATGGCCTTCACGTCGATGAGCGCCGGCATCTCCAGCAGCGGGCGACGGACCGTGCCGCGCACCTGCACCCGGGTGTCCTCGACGAGGTAGCCCCACAGGTCCAGGTAGTGCTCGGTGTCCACGGTGCACTGCGCCGACTCGCCGTCCGCGCCGGTCACGGTCACGATCGCGCGGGGGTACTCGTCGTGCCCGACGAGGTTCACCCCGGTGATCGTTCCCGTCGCGGTGACCATCTCACCGGAGGCCACCACATCCAGGTGCCGGGTGTCCGGCCCGAGACCGCCGATGAACTCGACGATCAGCCGACCGGGACGCCGGATGGGAAGAGAAGAGGACTGGTTTCCGCGCACCGTCTTGGTGTTCGCGGTCTTGCCTGTGCGATCCTTCACGGGGATCGGCCTCCCTGATAGCGCAGGTGGGCAGTTCCTTCCTCGGCTGGTGGTAGGACACCGGCCGAGTCGGGCCCCGGCCGGGTGGTAGGACACCCGACCGGGGTTCTTGCATGTCAGGCGGTAGGACACCCGACCTGTGACCGAGAAATTTGACCCTGTCACGGGTACAAACTTACGCTTCACTCGGACCCGGGTCAATACGGATCCGGAAGATGGAGTTACGACGATGAAGCGCGACGCCCGCGGCCGGGCCGGCTGGAGATCCAGGCGTCGATCGTCGACTCGAACCACGCTGGCGACCGGCGGATTTGCTCGTCGGGCAACGGCAGGTCCTGCGGCCGCACGGGAAGCCCATCGGCGATCCGCTTGCGGGTGCGCTTGAGATACATCCGTACCGTCTCGCTCGTCACGCCGATCTTGGCGGCCACCGCTTCGGTGTCGAGCAACGGATTCCCGTCCGGCACGTTCACTCCTTGTCCCCTTGGTGGGGTCCAAGGTATCGAACGCACCGACTCGAGCACCGCAGCAGTCATCGCCACAACCAGCACCTCCTCTCCGGCTGACCACCAAAAATGTACCCTTGACGGGGACAATATTAGGGCGTTTCATGTGGCTGTCTAGCCCCTCCGAGGTGGTTGGTGTCTGACAAGGACTGGCCGCCTCGGCACTGTCAGCGACTGCACCAATGAGAGTGAGGAGGCCGATGCTGGCCCCCGAAACCGCGCGCCTCCCGGCGCCCGCCGCTTCTCGCACCGAGGTGCGTCGCGCGGTACGACGGCGGCCCTCATGAGCGCAAAGGGTCTGGTGTGGGCCATGAGGCGCAGCGCGTGGTGCAAGAACGCTGGCGAGCTGGCAGCGTTGCTCGCCATCGCCAATTTCGTGCGAGAAGACCTCACCGGCTGCTGGGCGAGTCAACGGGTCCTGGCAGAGAAGGCACGCGTTACCGATCGCACGATCCGTACGCACCTGCGGTCCCTCGCAGAGCGCTCGGTGATCGTGCCTGGCGATCCGGCCTTGGTCGCGCACCTCTCGGGCGACAACCGGCCGGACGTCTGGAATCTGAACAGGGACCTGCCAACGAACCCGCCGGGCACCGGAAAGGATTTCCGGTCCTCCCACAACGACGTGAGCAGCAGGGCCGGAAAAATCTTCCGGTCGGCGGAAGATCGAGGGACCGGAAAGTTTTACAGCGGGGGGCCGGAAAATCCTTCCGACGATCCTGTGATGGTTGATCCTGGGAGTGCTAGTGGTGACGGCCGTAGGCCATCCAGCGGTGGTACGGGGCGCGCCGGGCGCGGCAAGGCCGCGTTGAGCAAAGAGCCACAGGCCAAGAGGCTCCCAGCTGGCGAACTTCGCCGGGTGGTAGCAGGGATCCCCGCGACGTTGGCCGCCCGGCTTGAGAGCGAGTTCCCCCGGGGCCTGCCGACAGTGGTGAACGAGACCATCGCTCGCGCAGTAGTCGAGGAGCGGCGGACCGTCGAGCAGATCATCGAACGGGTGAAGCGCCGTTGGCTGCGCTGGTCGTATGAGGATGACGCGCTTGCAACCTCCGGCCGCGGTCTGGGACGCCCGCTTGGCGTGCTGCAGGCGCTGCTTGGACCGTCGGCCTGCTGGGGCAACAACGCCCGCTGCGAGGACGGAATCGACATCGATACCGGAGTCGAGTGTCCGCGGTGCGTCGAGGCCCGCGAGGACAAGACCGCTCAGGAGACGCCCACCACCGAGGGCGGCGGGCACAGCGTGCCCTTCCAGCGTCCCGTGGGGGCGGAGCCCAGCCCGTACGTCCGCTGCCGGGGCGCTGGCTGTGGGGTAAAGATGTGGCCCAGCGAAGACGGCCTGTGCCGCGAGTGCCGTGAATACGTAAGAGCCTGAGCGAGGAGACGCCAATGACATCAGTCCGGCGCTATGACGGCTTGCAGAGGCTGAATTCATGCTGGTCCCTGGGAGGTTAGGCAAGGCGCATGGAGTGCTCAATTCAGCTTCTGGAGTTGGAGAGCCGGGGGAGAGCGGGTGATGTACCGGCGGTGTACCGGCGGTGTGCCAGCGGGCCGCGTAAGCTGCAATTTCCGGGCTGAATCGGGAGTTGGCTGGCGATGACGACGACGGTGCGCAAGTGGACTGGTCATGAAGCGACCGTGCTGCGCACAGTGCTGCGGATGTCCATCCGTGGCTACGCCGAGCGGCTTGGAGTCAGCCCCAGCATGGTGATGGAGTGGAAGAACCGCGGTCGTACCCTGGTCCCGGTTCCGGAGACGCAGAAGATCCTGGACACGTTCCTGGCTCAGCGAACGCCGGAGGAGCGGGAGGCATTCTTCGCCGAGCTCTCTGCGACGGCATCGGAGGGAGCGCCTGGTTCGGCCGGGCGCGCGCCGGCCGAACTTGCGCGGCTTGAGCCTGCGGCGGACGTCGTAGCGAGTCAGCGCAGGTGGCGGGAGGTGCGCCGCTACCTGAACGCGAACCGGGAGACGCTGTCGCGGGCAGCTGCGGAGTTGTACGACCCGGCGCTGCGTATCGGCGGCACGCCGATGTTGATGGCGCCTGCGTGGAGGGCCGCCCAGCCGGTCCCGTTGGACCAGGTGGAGCTGGTGTGGTCGGAGACGGTGCCGGACGCCCTGGTCACGGGGAGCGAGCCGGAAGCTGTGGCGACACATCCGCTCCGGGCGCCGGGGGTGCGTTTCGACCGGTACACGCTGGCCATCCGGTACATCGATGCGCCGACGTTGTTCGAGAACCGCCCCAGCTACCGTCTCACTGCGGCGTCCTGGGCATCAGGACAAGGGCGGCTGACGTTCGGTCTGGCCTCCTACTTCGACAAACTCGACTTGTGCGAGGCGGTCGGTCACGAGTTCGCTGCGGCCTGTATGGAGGACCAGGATCAGGGTGCCTCTGCGGGTCCTGCGTGGGGAGATCTGCCGCTGCGCCGTCTGGTCGACGATCCGTTCGACCCGGCGTTGCGGGCCGTGACGCCAGCCATCACCACGTTGTTGATCCGGCAGCGGCAGGACGGCTCGGCGACGTTCTTGTTGCACTGGCGGGACCCGGCAAAAGTAGCCACGGCCGGCGGGCTGTACGACGCGGTGCCTGCGGGCGAGTTCCAGCCGGGCAGCGTGATGTCCGCCCAGTCGCCCCAGGACTTCGACCTGTGGCGCAACATCGTGCGGGAGCTGAACGAGGAGCTTCTGGGGGCGCCCGAGTTCGACGGGAGCGGCGGCCCTTTGCAGTACGAGCGGTGGCCGCTGTGGCGGACGCTGGAGCGGGCGCGTCTTGAAGGTCGTGTCCGGGCCTTCGCCTTCGGGGTCGGTGTGGATCCCCTGACGCTGGCCGTCGCCATCCCGAGCGTCCTCGTCATCGACGATCAGCTGTTCGACCGGCTCTTCGGGGATATCGCGGCCGAGAACGCCGAGGGGGTCACGGTGACCCGCTGGGCCGGGCAAGACGTGCGGAACGGCATCCCCTTCACCGATCAAAATGTCACACAATTCATCAAGAATGAACCGATGGCCCCTCCCGGAGCCGCCTGCTTGGCCCTAGCGTGGCAGTACCGGGATCTCCTGCTGTCCCGGTGAGCCGACCCGCCGCCCCGAGGAGCCGATCCTGACCAGCTTCGTGACCCCCCTCGAGAGCCAGCAGCAGTGGCGCCGCGTTCGTGACTACCTCAACGAGAACCGGTTCGCCCTGACGCAGCACGCCGTGCGGTCCTTCCCCGACGAGCTGCGGGTGGCCGGCACTCCTCTGCTGGCCCGGCCCGCCTGGCTCCCGGACGCACCCGTGCCGCTGGCAGACGTACGGCTCGAGTGGGAAGGCGACGGCGTTCCCGCCCCGATCACCGGTGCGGAGCCGGAGCTCGGCCACATCCTGCCCCGGCAGTCGGACGGGACACCGGTCCCCTCCTACGCCGGCGCCGTCGAGGCGCTCGCCCGCCCCCGGCTGTTCGAGAACAGGAAGTGCTACCGGCTGCTGGCGGCCGACGCCGCCACCGCGGCTCCCGTCCTGAGCTTCGGCCGCGGGCAGTACTTCGATGTCATCAACATCTGCGAGGCGATCGGTCACGAGTACGCCGCGGCCGCGCTCGCCGCTCCCGAGGGCGCTGTGCCCGCCGCGTCGGCGATGCCGTTCCGTGCGGCCGTCGGTGATCCCACGGACCTCGCGCAGCGGCCGGTGATGGCGGCCATCAGCACCCTCACGATCCGGCACGATCGGTCGACCGGCGACGCCGAGTTCGTCCTCCACTGGCGGGACCCCGAACGGGTCGCCACCGGAGGCGGGCTCCACCAGGTGACGCCCGTGGGAATGTTCCAGCCGTCCCACGATGCGTGCTGGAACGAGGCGCACGACTTCGGGCTATGGCAGTCCATCGTGCGGGAACTGAGCGAGGAACTCCTCGGCAGCAGCGAGGAGTACGGCAGCGACAAGACACCGATCGACTACGCGGCCTGGCCATTCAACGCCGCCCTGGAGGAGGCCCGCAGCACCGGTCGGCTGCGCGTGTTCTGGATGGGGCTCGGCATCGACTCGCTCACCTACGTGTCCGACATGCTCACCGTCGCGGTGTTCGACGCGGACCTGTTTGACACCGTCTTCCCCCGGCTCGCTGCAACCAACGAGGAGGGTCACCTGGTCGCAGTCGAGGACAACACCGGTCGAGCCTTCGGCATCCCGTTCCGGGCCGATCACGTGGAGAGGCTGACGACCGAAGAGCAGATGCAGCCAGCCGGAGCGGCGCTTCTGCGCCTGGCTTGGGACCACCGTTCCGCACTGCTCGCCCATGACCGAGGCCCGCACCCTCTGTAACAGATGGGTGCGGGCCTCGGCGTGGCGGTGGCCGATGGACACAAGTTCTATGATCGATTCGGGTTCTTCCCGAGGCGCCCGTCGATCGGGCCGTCGACATCGGCTTGCTTGGACTCACGCTCGATGGCCCACCACGAGTACTGGCGCCCCGCGGCCTCGATGACCGGGTCATCAAGTTGCCATGTATCGATTGCGGACTGATCCCAGCAATCACTGTTGGGGAAGTCACTGGCGGCGATGGCTTCAGCGAGAGTGCCGAAGCCCCCGCGTCTCTCACGATCGTTCTCGTGCTCACCTCCGCGTGGGTAGATCCACAGCTGGTAGCCGTAAGCGGTCGTCACAGGTACTCCTGGATGGTCAGCAGAGGAGTCGTCAGGTGCGCGCCGCCTGGAGGGCCTTGAGCTCGCGGATCGTTGCGCACGGCCCGGTGGTCGCGCACATCGACTCGTACGGTGTGACCGGGTTGTTCGTCCCGTAGATGTCGTTCGTGACCTCGGTGACGATCCGCATCATGTTCGGGTCGGCCTTCTGGCACTGGCTGTTCTCTCCGCCGACGCCGTGCCGCTGTGCGCTGTGGATGTGCTGGCGGGCCTGTCGGGCAGCCCACCTGCGGTCGTGCGGGCCGTGGTTCTCGTGGATCTTCCCCGAGTCGTGGAAGGTGTCCTGGTGGCAGTGGGTGCAGTGGAAGGTGACGAGGGGACGTTTCGGCTTGTCCTTCAGCCACGATCCGTGGAACTCGTAGACGATGACGTCGCCGCCTTCGGGGTGCTCGAAGGCGGTGATGATGCCGCGCCCGTCGGGGTTCCAGGTGTTGTCGGGGATGAACGTGTCCCATCCCTCGGTGTGGGGCCACTTGTCGTACGTCTGCCCCTGCGAGACGTCGAGGGGCATCGTCAGGTCGTTCTGGTACTCGGTGATCTGCTGGATCGAGCCGACGTAGAGGCGGGAGTGCTCCTCGCTCTCCAGGAACGCGAGTCCGTATCCCTCGGGGCGCCGGTACTCGGGCGGGAAGATCGACTGCATCCCGTCGAAGTTCTCGTGCTGCGGGGTCAATACCCTGGTCAGCGAGATCCTGTACCACTCGGCGTGCGTCACATGCGTGGGGTTTGTCTCGCTGACGTAGTGCGTGTTCGTGGTCATGATGGCTTCCTCCTGGCTCCAGCTGGGGCTTCGGCGAGTTGAGGGTCGGGCTGTCCTGGTGCGGTGGTGATCTGGGTGGTGAGGGGGTCGGCGGCGGTGCAGGGGTTTTCCGGCGCCGAGCAGGACGGTGGCGCGGGTCTCGATGACGAAGAGCAGGCCGAAGCAGCCGTCTTCGGCGGCGTGCCACTCGCACACCTCGCGCGGTTTCTCACGTGCTCACCTGGCATCACGCAGACGGGCGATCGTGCGGGTGATGGCGGTGTGGAGTTGGTCGCTGGTGCGTCCTTCGGCGTCGTTCCACACGGTGACGTCGTCCACGCTGAGTGTTTCCGCCAGGGTGGCCGTGGCCGCATCGGCGAGGACGCTGAGCTCGTATGCCGTGGGAGGACGCGGGTCGCCCTCGGCCGCGATGTTGATGGCTCCCCGGGCGCAGACCCGGCACTGGCTCGGGTCCAGGTCCTCGTCGTGCTCCTGGTCGATGTCGTGGAAGGTGGAGGCATCGCCTTGGCACCAGCCGTTGGTGGTGAGCACGGCGAGGGCCTTGTCGAGGAGGTTGGCGATCTCCGCTGGGCTGGGCACGTAGGGAGGGGTGGGAAGCCGCGGGGTGCCGAAGTCGTCCCAGCTGCCGTCGTGGTCGTCGATGGCCTGGACGATCGTCTGGGTGAGGGTGGCGTTCGCGTTGGGCCAGTCGGCCATGTCCTGGACGGCCTCGACGAATTTCTGTGCGGCCTGTGGGGTGGCCCAGGTTGCCGGCATGCGGCGGTTGGACGGTGTGTGCAGGACGAAGCAGGCGTCGGGGTGGTCCGGGAAGAGCGGCGCGGGCGCGGCCTTGATGGTGAGGCCGCCGACGCTGGTCGAGGTCACGGTGCTCCTTGCGGCGTGAGGGTGGCGGACGGGTCGGTCGCGTGCTGGCGGGGCTATGCCCAGGGGTCGTTGGAGGCGGTGCGCAGGCCGGAGACGATGTCGAGGACGGCCCACAGTCGTTCGCCGGAGGGCCCGTACTCGGGTGCGGCGATCGTCAGATAGGTGCCGTGCACGATCTGGTGGTGGAGCTGGCGGTTGAGACCGTTCCACTGGCGGGCCCTGCGCCTGCGGGAAGTCGGGCCGCCGAACGGGATGGCGGTCTTGTCCTCGCGGGTGGTCACGGTGATGGGCGGGTCCTGGATGCCGGGGCTGCGGCGGTAGTCGTTGACGCGGACGCGCATGCCGGCCTCGACGGAGGTCTCGACGAGCCGGTAGAACAGCGCGCGGTCGGTCAGGACGCCGTGGACGGCGGCGCGCTGTTCCCACCAAGCCTCATCCTGGCCGGTCAGGCCGGGCTGGGAGTCGGTGGTGACGAACCCTGCCCGGCACAGTGCGGCGAGGGACGGCACCAGGCCGCCGGTCTCGTCGTCGGGGCCGCGGCGGGGGGCGTAGCCGGGGCGGGATTCGATGATGCCCTCCAGCCAGAGCGCCATCAGTCCGCCGAGTTGGCCGATGGTCTGGGCGTCCTTCCAGCGGCTGCGGTCGCGTCGGCTCATCCAGGTCAGATGCATGTGCTGCGCCTCCTCGAGCGCGGTCTTGAGGTAGGTCACGGCGCTCCTTGCGCGGTCTGTTGGGCCGATGGAGTCGATGAAGCAGGCCATTAAACCCAATACGTAAGCAATAGATTAGAGCGGGCAGGGGTGGGCGCACAACGCCGCGCTCACCCCTGCCCGCTGGAATCGGCCATCAAGGCGCCAGAGGGCGGGGGCACTGGATCCAGTCGTCCGGGGCACGGTGGAGCGGCGCCAGGGCGCGCAGTACGGAGGAGATCCCCCTGCCGTCGGTCCAGTTCCATTTGATGCCCTGCTGCATGGGGGCGCCTGTGATGGGGTCGACGAGCAGGGCTCGGGGGTCGGTGACGCCGGTTCCGGGGACGACATAGTGCCGGTACACCACGGCCCACCGTTCGCGCGGCTGGTGTCCGACGACGACGTAGTAGTCGTTGGGCAGGCGCAGCAGGGCTACGGTCCAGCCGTCGGGCGCGTTCGTCGCGCAGGTGACGCGGACTCCCAGGGATGCGGCGGCCGGGATGGCGGGGAGTGGGCCGCGCAGCTTCAGGATGTCGGTGCGGCGGGGCATGCGCCATGACCTCCTCGGTGGTGGTTTTCCATTGACCCAACTTTACAATGTAGCGTTGTAAAGTTGGGAGCGGTTTTCGGATCTTCAGCGATCTCTTCACGCCGGAAGGCCGTCCACTCGAGGCGTTCGGCGTCGCTGTTCCTCTGCCGCGCGCGGGGACGGCGCGGTACCGTGGTCACATGGCCCGGGAGATCCGCATCGAGATCAGCGACGAGACGTACGAGCAGCTGCAGCGTGCAGCTGCGGAGAAGCGTGTGCCGGCCGAGGCGTACGCCGGCCAGGTGCTGGACGCCGATCTCACCCGGGTCCGCTTCATGGAGGGCGCGCGGTCCTTCATCGGCCAGCACGCCGAGGGGTTCGCGGAGCGCTTCGGCCGTCCGGCCGACCCCAGCGCCAGCGCAGCCTGACTGCGGCGAGCAGCCCATGTTCCTGTCGGTCGACCTGCGGTGGCTTCTCGACATCGCGCACAGGGAGCTTCCCGGTGATCCGGAGGTTGTGGACTGGGGGGCTCTCGAGGCCGCCCGAGCCCGGCACTGCTTCCGGGTGATGGACACGCCCGTCTACGGGCAGCCGCATCACCGCGCCGCCGCCCTGCTGCACCAGCTTGTGCGCGTGCCGGCGCTCGAGCACTCCAACGAGCTGTACGCCGCGGCGGTGGCCGCGGCCTATCTGCATGCTTCCGGGCATCCGGTCAATGCGACGACCAAGGAGGCCGCGGACCTCGTCGAGGGAGTTGCCGGCGGGCAACTCGACGTGCGTGAGATCGCGGCTTCACTGCGGGACTGGACCCGCTGACCCTCCGGGCGATGCGAGTGTGCCGCCGGGCACACGCTGGGCGGCTAGTCCCTCGAGATCCGTAAGCATCGCCAGCGTCACGGCCGTGCCGCACACTCCCGCGGATGCTCCCGCGCGCTCTACCGCTGCCTCTGATACCGCGTCATCATGGCGCGGTTACAGAGGTGAGGAATACGGAGCAGCTTATGAGTAAGCATCGCAAACCGGATCCTGATCCGGGGCAGGGGACGCCGCCGCCGAACAACTCGGACGGGCAGGTGCCGCAGCCTCCGCCGCCGTCCGGGACGCACCGGAAGTAGCCGCGTGGTCGACTACGACGCCTTGCGGAAGCAGCTGGATGAGGCCATGGACCAACTGGGGCTGTGGCCCGCCCGCTCGCTCTGGACGCGGCAGGCCGTCGCCGACACACCACGGCACGCCTTCGCGCCGGAGCGGCTCTGGCGCTGGGACGGGCACACCTACCAGCCGCTCGACCGCGGCACCGACCCCGACCGGTGGGCCGCCGAAGTGTACGGCCGGCCCTACGACGCGGCCGTCACCCAGATCACCGACGGCGCGCCCTCCTCGAGCCTGTCGTGTCCCTCCATCGTGGTGGATATGCTCGACTCCCTCATGCTCGAGCCCGGCCACCGCGTCCTCGAGTTGGGCGCCGGGACGGGCTGGAACGCCGCTCTCCTCACCTGGCGCGCGGGAGCCGGACGCGTGGTCAGCGTCGAGGTGGACGACGAACTGGCCCGGCAGGCCAAGGAACGCCTCGACGCGGCCGGCACCGACGCGGCGGTCGTGGCCGCCGACGGCGCCGGCGGCTGGCCGCCCGGCGCGCCGTACGACCGGGTGATCTCCACCTATGCCGTTGATCAGGTGCCGTGGTCGTGGGTGGAGCAGACACGGCCGGGTGGGAGGATCGTCACCCCGTGGGGGCGGCTGGGGCACGTCGCGTTGACCGTCGCCGACGACCGCCGCTCGGCGGTGGGGTGGGTGCAGGGGCTGGCGGCGTTCATGCCCGCTCGCGGCACACCGCCCGCGAGCAGCTGGCCGCACGTGCGCGGCACCGGCCCCGCCGACGACGAACGGCCCTTCGCACGGGACCTGCGCCCGCTGAAGGACGATGCGCATCTGTTGTTCGTCCTGCGCATCCATCTCCCCGACGTGCAGATCAGCACGGGCATGGACGACGAAGGTGTGAACGTGTGGATCCACGACGGCGTCGCCTCCTGGGCCACGCTCACCACACTCGCCGACGGGGAGGCCGTCGCCTATCAGGGTGGGCCGCGGCGCCTGGCCGACGAGCTGGAACCTGCCTGGGACTGGTGGCTGTCCGAACAGCCGACGCTGTACGACTTCGGCATGACCGTGGAGCCGGAGCACCAGTTCGTGTGGTGCCGTGATCCGGTGTCGGGGCCACGATGGCCGCTCCGGGTCCACGGTCGGGCTGCGGTTTGACCTTCAGTTCCGGCTGGCCTTCGTTTGCTGAGGGCCCAGACGTTGTCGGTGCTGGTCAGCTTCGAGCGTTCGCCTGGGCCTTACGCCGTGGGCGGCTGATTGCGGGGCAATCAGCCGGCGCTGTTGGTCGCAGGCAACTCTCTCCAGCCGTCGTGCCAGGACTGCTCTCCGAATTCGGAGGAACTCCATTCGGAGCCGGGCGCTCCGTTGCGTGAGAATCCCAGCGCGACCATGGTGCCGCGGGAGGGGTGTTTGGCCACGGCCTTGCACTCGAAGGTGAGGTGGCGCTGGGGTTCCGGGCAATCCGTGCAGGCACCGCTGACGTAGGTGCACCCGGGGGTGAAGAAGAGCGGTCGCGGTGCGGGCTGCTGTGCGTTGTCCGTCTCGAGCTGGTCCAGCAGGTCCTCGGCCTCGTCTGCCCGGTATCCGTCACAGATGAGGGCCTTCAGGATCGTTTCGCGAGCGCTCGTCGGCCCGGTCTTCTGTCGGGCGTCTCCGGGCCGGTCGTCGGCCCCGGCTTCGTCGGGGTCGTGATTGCCTCGTAAGTCGGGCACAGCAGTCCTTTCCCTCGCGGTAGCGGGTGCACGTGAAGTGCGTGGTCGGAATTGCCGGTTGGGCCCGCAGCGCGGTGGGCTGGCCCAGGGTTGTCACCTGGGTTTCTGCGGGCCGTCGCCGAGGCGCCAGGCCAGGAGTCCGGCTGTGATGATTCCCCAGGCGGCCGCGGCAATGGTGTCGGACGCCCCGAGGGAGGTTCGGCGCATGAGCTCGGACCCGGACACGAGGAGTCCCACCAGGCTCGGTATGAAGTAGCGCCAGAGCGCGCGGTGCATGCCTTTCTCCCCCCTTGGGCGCACAGTTTTGACTCAACCCTAGCCTTAAACCCAATACGTAAGCAATTGTTTGATGGAGGCGGGTCGAGGAGGACGCCCCCAGTGGGCGCTCCCTGCCGCGTGCCCCCGCCGAGGAGGCGAGGGCACGCGCAGTTCAGGCGGTCCGGCGCTTGTGTAACTTGGCCTGCCGGTAGGCCCGGGTTCCCCGGATCGGGTGGAGAATGATCAGGCGGAAGATCAGTACGGGCGCGACAATCATCCTCCAGCGCCACCCCCGTCGACCGCTCGCGTCGTAGCGCTGAGCCCAGTCGCCGAGCGCCACGCCCATGTCGTGGATCCTGCCCAGCAGTTCGAAGTGGCCAGCCAGGTAGCCGATGAGAAATGCGGCCGCGATTCCGGTGCCGATCAGCATGGCGCCTCCTTCTCGAGCCGGGTCCGTCCCCGCCCTCACCCAACTATACAATGAAATATTGTATAGTTGCACTCCTTGTCGCTCCTCCGTGATCCGGTGGCCGCTGAGCCTCGGTGTGCGGCTGCTGATCGGGCGATCTTTGCGCGTTGGGGGGCGTGTCGCTGTCCGTGCTCTCCTGCGGCGGGGCGAGGCAGCGATATGGCGTAGGGCATGAACGACACCGAGTACAACTTCGTCTTCTTCACCCATGTCGGCGGCGACCTGCTCCAGGCGTACGGCTCGAGGTGGCCGGAGGACCTGCAGATCGCGGTAGGTGTGTTCAGGAGCGTGGCACACCGGCTGACGCGTGAGGAGTTCACGGACTTCGTCGACTGCGTGTGCTCGGCTGTCCAGCGGCGCAAGCGGCGGCCTCACCAGTTGCTGCCGGACACCTTGCTCACGCACCTCTATGAACCACTGTCCGTCCGCTTCGGTGTCCATCCTGGCCCGGGAATCGCGCTGGCGTCCAAGCTCGTCGAGGCGCTGCATCAGTCGTTGCCGGAGGAGATGTTCGAGACACTGCTCGATGCTCTGCGACGGACCGTGGGCACCATGGAGAAGATCGAACGCCGGAGGAAGTCGCTGCGCGCGGTGTGATGTTGCTGGTGCGCTCGGCTACTGCCAGATCACGAATCCGGGATTTCCTTCGCCTTCGGGGATCTCGTGGTGCGATTCTGCGCGGATGAGACGTTTACCTGGGGTGGGGATCGCTGCGGCCTGCGTGGTGGCGATGGTGGTGATGTCCGGCTGTTCCGGCGGCGGAGCGAATGAGTCGGCCAGGCCGTCGCCGTCGACGAGCGCGGCCGCGGTGGAGGCGGTCGAGTCGCCGGCGCCGTCGACGCCGGAGGAGGAATTCGACGAGCTGGTGCTGGGCACGAGCTTCTACTTCGACGGCCAGGGCACCGGATCGGCCGCGGATGCGATGAAGCGGTACTGCGAGCTGCTGGAGGAGGACGAGCTGGAGGGGATGTCGCCGGCGCAGTGGCTGGCGGAGAAGGAGCTGCCCAAGGAGGACGGAGAGGCGGTGCTGAAGGAGGGCATCGGCCGCTTCTGTCCGGCGCAGGCCAAGACGCTGAAGGCGGCGCTGGACGGCATCTATCCGCGGTGGTTCGCCGACGGTACGTACGAGGTGGGGTCGGGGCCCAGGCAGATGCCGGCGGGCGCGTACCGCACGACGGGGGCGCTGCGGGACTGCTACTGGGAGCGGACCTCGAGGTCGGGTAAGACCTTGGACAACCAGTTCGCGACGTCGGCGCAGGAGGTGCGGGTGACGGTGCGGGCCGGGGACGGCCAGTTCACCTCCCGGCAGTGCGGCTCGTGGAGGCCGGTGAAGTAGCCGGGGCGGACAACGGGCGGGCCTCCGGGGCGGGTTGCCTCCGGAGGCCCGCGGCGGTGCGCCTCTTCAAGCGCCGGTCGCGGCCGCCTGGGCCGCGGTGACGACGTCGGCGAGGACTTCGGCGAGGTCGTCGTGGTGCGGGCCCGGGTGAAGGGCGTCTCGGTCGAGGTGGATTTCGGCGAGTGCGGCGTCGACCGCACGCTGGTCACCGCTTCGGGCGGCGGCCACCAGGTCGGCCAGGAGGGGGGCGAGGTGGTCGTGGTCCTCGCCGTGCAGGGCGTCGAGGTGGGTGTGGACGGCGGCGACGGCCTGGCCGACGGTCTGGGTCTGCATGGTCGTTCCCCTTCGTGGTGGGCGGTTCGGCACCCCCGTTGGCCCCGCGGCGCGAGGGCCGCGGGGCCGGGGTGCTCGTCGCCGCTCACCACTTGCTGGTGGGGGCGAAGGTGCTGTGGAAGTGGTTGGCGATACCCGAGAGGTGGTCGGCTGCGTCGCGGCGGGCGGCCGGGTCGGTGATGTCGGCCAGGGGGAACTTCGTCGGGGTGTGCGGGTGCGGGTGCGGTGTGAAGTCGTAGCCGGTGCACATCACCGTGCCGGTCAGGAACCAGTCGCCGATGTGGAGGCCGGTGAGCCGGTAGCCGCTGGTGTCGCCCGGTCTGCCGAGGCTGATGGTCACCGCGAGCCGGTCGGGCATGCCGAAGTAGCCGGGCTTTACGGCGATGGTGTCGTCGCCGAAGCGGTAGAGGGCGGTGCTGACGTCCTTCCAGTAGATGGTGCGGGCGGTCGAGCCGTTGTCGAAGGTGACGTGGGTGCGCATGGTGTCCCCCTTGGGGTGTTCGGGCTTGTTGCCTACCCCAGAACTATACAACGCTTCGCTGTAAGGATGGAAGTCGGTTCGGCGATCTTCTTCGTGTCCCCTTCCCCGGCCTGGGCAGGGCTCCGCGTCAGCCGAACGGTGGGGCAGCCTCCGTACGGCGCGGTCAGGGCGCGGCGGTGAGCAGCGCGGCGGCCTGCTTCGCGGACAGGTGGCCGTGCCGGGCGCGGACTTCGACACGGATCCGCTCGGCTTCCTCGACGTAGCCGTGCTCGGCCAGGAGGTCTGCGGCGTGGCGGCCGTGCATCCCGCGCCGGGTCTGCACAGCGTCGAGGATGAGCTGAGCGGCGGAGTCCGGTGGCGACGTGCCGGGGGCGGCGGTCAGTGCCGGGCCCCCGGACGAAGCCTGGCGGCGCGAGGCGGGGTCGGGAACCTTCTCCCAGACCGGCTGGCATCGTTCAACGTGTCCGTCGGCCGAGTCCCCGTTCCGTCTGCGTCCAAAGTGGTTGCGCCAGAAGGACACCCGGGCTCGAGCGGATCCCCGCGAATCGTAGGGACCCTCGTACACGGTGTGCGAGGTCCCATTGGCGTACGACTTGACGATGACGGCGCGGAACAGCGCGGCGTCGGGCTCCATGCCAATGTCGCGGGCCACTACGCGGTCTCCAACTCCGGCTCGACGGCGGCCGTCTCTCCGACGTACCGGGCGACCACTGCGGTCCCGTCCTCGGCCAGCTCGGTGTACGCGCTGTACGCGCCCGCCGGGGTGTAGGCATATCGGCCATGGCGGATATCCCAGGCGAGCGTTGCGGCCGTGTAGGGGGCGGGGCACACGGCCACGGTCAGCGCCAGACCGGGTATCTCGCGCAGTCCTTCGGCGGCGGCCTGGTGGTCGGTGCGCGTCGTCGGTTTCCTGCGTGGCACGTCAGGTGTTCCTCTCGTTGACGAAGTTGCTGGCGGGCCGCATGTCGCGGCCGAAAATGACGGAGAGCTTGTGCCGACCGCACGCCTGGCAGTGGGTCACGCCGTGAAAGCTGTCCCACAGCGGGTCGGTGTTCAGAAGCCAGGCCGGGTCGCTGGAGTGGCCCGGCTTCCAGTAGGCGCCGCAGATGCACTGGCGTCCCCGCTTCGCGGGCGTGGCCGGGCGGCGCCGGAAGGGGATCACGTTGTCTGGGGCGTCGTCTTCGCCGGTGGTCACGGTCCGGTCCTCTGCCGGGCTTCCGCGTAGAGCTTTTGGGCGGCCTCGGCGGCGTCCTCGAGCTGGGAGAGCACCTCTTCGGGATCGCCGTCGAGGATGCCGCGAATCGTGTCCTGCCCGGTCAGGCAGCCGTCGTTGTACTCCTGGCTGTCGCGGTCCGGTCCGGCGGCGAGCCATTCACGGATGGCGGGCTCGACGACGGCCAGCCTGCTTTCGGCAGAGCCGTCGAGGCGGTACTTGCCGAGGATGTCGCGGACGCTGTCCATCGCCCAGGCGTAGCCGCGTTCCCAGCGGTTGCCTACAAAGTCGGGCTTGACTGCCTGATAGAGGGCGGCAAAGGTCTGCTCGGCAGTGAAAGGGGTGGTCACGGGTCAGCTCCTGGTGGCGGATACGGCGGTGATGCGGATGTCGTCGATCGGCCGCCCCTGCGGCCGGGGGCACCAACCGCGGTGGGTCGGCGCCCCCGGGGTCAGGCAGGCGCGGATGCAGTGCGTCGCACGGGCGTGAAGGCGCGGCGCAGGCGGCGCAGTCCGCGCTTGGTGTCGTCCCCGCCGCCGCCCTTCCACCAGATCCAGGCGAGGCCCACGGCGAGGGTCGTGAACAGCGAGCAGACGACCGCATTGCCTTCGGCGGCCGAGTCTGCAGCGGCGCACACCTCGGCCAGGGCCTGCAGGCCCGCCGCGCGGTGAAGGGCGAGGCGGCCGGTGAACCCGCCTGCGAAGGCGCACGCCATCAGGCCGAGCCCGATCGAGATCAGGAGATTCACACCGACTCCCGGGTGGCATCCTCGATGTCGGGGCGGTGCAGGCGCGTGTGGGCCATGACGTCCTTGCCGGACCAACTCTTCAGGCTTCGGTCGCAGGTACCGCAGCGGAGCCCGCGCAGCAGCCCCAGCGATTTGGCCCAGGCCCGGCCGCCAGCAGCCCACGCGATGGCGTGGAGCACCAGGAGGCGGTTCTCCTCGTCCAGCTCTGACGGGTTCAGGCCGACCCGGAAGTTCTGGTGCACCAGCGCCCGGGCGATGCTCAGTACCTGGTGCTCGCTGTTGGTGCCGATGAAGTCATCCTGGGACGACTCCGTGCCGGGCCAGTTGATGCGGGCCTGGTCGTGGTCCGGACCGTCCATGATGAGGCCCACCCGGTGGAGTTCGGGCAGCCAGTGGCCGTGCTCGGCGAGCAGCCAGAGGGCGGCCTCCTCCCCCCAGCTGCCGCTGGCGGTCGTGGCGAGCTGGTGGGCGAGGCGGTCATAGCAGGTCAAGGCGTTCTCCGTGGGTTGGGCCGGGTCAGGTTCGGTTGGGGGTGGTTGTCATGCCGCTGGAGCGGCTGTGGGGTCGTGGTCGGCGCAGACGAGGGAGAGCGGCTCGCCGTGTCTGGGCAGGTCCAGTTCGGTGTCTTCGGCCTTGCCGCACAGCAGGCAGTGCAGGGTCACGGTGCGGACCATGCGGAGCGCTCGTACGTGCGCGGTGCCGGGCAGGCTGACCGGTCCGTCACAGCCCGCGAGGGTCAAGGTCGTCAGGGTGAGCTCCGGGGAGACGGCGGTCTCGCCGGTGTCGAGCACGGTGAGGGCGGTGCGCGGGGCGTCCGGGAAGGCGAACACGTCGCCGGGGCGCAGGTCATGGGCGGGTACGGGGCGGGTGAAGGCAACGGTGATGACGCTGCTCATGGGGCACGTGCTCTCTGTAGTCGCGGGCGGAAGATGGGGTGGGGTGTCAGTCCCAGCTGGTCAGGGCGGCGGCAACGAGGCGGCGCAGCTCGGCCTTGCCCATGGAGCGGACGCGGTGGTGGAAGTACCGCTTGCCGCGGGCTCCGCCGGGGGTGCCGTAGCGGTGGAATCCGGCGGCCCGGTTCTTGAGGATCACGCCGGGGCTGCGGGGCTTGCGACGGGACACTGGGGGCCTTCCTGCTCGGTGGGTGCTGCGGTTTCGACACTAGCCTTAAACCCAATACGTAAGCAACGGGTTCTAACTGGTGGGGTGAGCGGATTACCTGGGCGTGGCCCGGCCTACGCTGGAAGCCCCGCAGGAGGTTCGTGTGCCGCCCTTCGACCTGCCCGTCCCACTCGCCCTGGCCCGTGCCGTCGACACCGTGCCGACCGCGCCGGGCTGGATGCTCGAGCCGAAGTGGGACGGCTGGAGATGCGCGATCCACGCTGGCGCCGGGCGAGTGTGGAGCCGCCACGGCACCGATCTGTCCCGCGGGTTCTCCGATGTCGGCGCCGCCGCGGCGGCCCTGCCGGACGCAGTGCTCGACGGCGAGCTCGTCGCGGTGCTCGCCGACGGCAGCGGCGTGGCCTTCGACCGCCTACAATCCCGCGCCGGCGGCCGCGGCCCGCGGCGCGGCGCCGACTTCACCGTCCACGTCGCTGTCTTCGACGTCCTGGCCATCGGGGACACCGACTGGCGGCCCCACCCCTACGCCGAGCGCCGGGCCGAGCTGGTGCACCTGCTCGACGGCGGGCCGGCCACCCTGCGCCCCGTCCCGGCCACCGCAGACGTCCCCGAGGCGCTGGAGTGGGTCGGTGCGCTCGCCGGTGTGGAGGGCCTGGTGTGTAAGCGGGCAGACGGGCGGTACGCCGAGGGCCTGCGCTCGGGCTGGCTGAAGTGGCGCCAGCGCCATACGACCGAGGCCGTGGTGATCGGGGTGACCGGTACGACACCGGCGACGCAGGCCCTCGTCTTGGGCCGGCCACGCTCCGGGCGGATGCGCGCCGTTGGCGTGACTCTTCCCCTGGGGGACCGGCTGCGCCAGGCCGTGGCGCCGCTGCTGCGGGCGGCCAGCGATGAGATGCGCGAGCTTCCCGGCACCGTGGGCGGACTGCCCGGCGCGGACCCCGTGCCCTACCTGCCGGTGGTGCCCGAGGTGGTGGTGGAGATCGAGGTGGACCAGGAGCGGCTGGAGTTCGGCCGCTACCGGCACCGCCCGCGCGTCCGGCGCATCCGCGGGGACCTGACACCCGAGCTGGTCGACGAGATGCCGTTACGCAGAGGACTCGCCCCCTCCCGGCCGGGAGGCCGTGGCGCCATCAGGCTCGGCGGCCGCGCCGGGGCCGGGTCGCGGACAGGTGGCCGGCCAGCCAGGGCGGGCACGGCTCCGGTACGGCGTCGTGAAGGAGCGTGTACGCACCCTCGGCAGCGATACTGCCCGCCACGGGTACGTACGAGCGGGTGCAGCGCACCTCCACATGCCAGGCAAGCGGCCGGGGCGGCTGGGTCGGGCAGCGCCTTGCCGGGCGCTGAAAGTAGAGCTGCTGCCCGCCACCCGGAGTCCTGACGGTGTACGTCGTCACCGGCATGCGCTGCTGATGCTCCTCGAGGAGCATCGCCAGCACGTCACTGCCGTCGTGCACGCCGGGAAGCCGGTACGGCTGCGGCGGCTGCTCGCCGCGGGCTGGCAGCAGGTCCAGGACCACCAGCCCCGAGGCACACGGCGCCAAGCCCACGTTGTACGGCCCGGTGTCCCAGCAGAGCTCGATCCGCCGGGCATCGGTTGTGGCCCGCTCCGCCCAGTCGCGCACCGCCGGCTCGGTGGTGCCGGGGCGCAGCGGGAAGACTCGCCAGCCGCGCTCCGCCGCGGCGAGCGCGACGGCCTTCATCCCCTGCTGCCGGGCCCCGAGTCCAGCCGTCGTCCGCTCTGCGGCGGTCGTCTGCGTCCCCGTTCGCCTGGTCACAGGGCGATCGCTTCCTGAACGCCCTCGTCGTCGTCCCGCTGCTGCCCGGTGTCGTGGGGTGGCGCGGGGTCCCATTCGATATGGGAGTCGCGCCAGCCCATCTGTCGCATCTCGTCGAAGGTCTGCCCGCAGCGCCACAGCTGGCCGGCCATGACGGAGGTGATCGTGCCGTCCGGGTGGAGGGTGCAGTCCTGTGGCCGTCGTCCCGGTGAGTGGATGCGGAAATCCCTCGGTTCGCTGGGGAGTTGGACCGGTTCGTGTGCAGGATGCGGTTTCAGCTCCGGGGTCGTGGTCTTGTGGCAGAGGGGGCAGGTGCACGCGCGCACGCTCACGCGGGGCTCCCTTCCTGCTGCTCTCGGATCACGCCATCGGGCTTCTGCCCGAACACCGTGTCCCCGGACAGGGAGCAGCCGTCGCACCCGGCTCCGAGCATGGGCAGGGTGCCGGGCCCCTGGTGAGGACGCGGTTTGCGCTTGGGCGGCTGGGTGAGTGCGGCGCGTACGGCCTTCGTCAGGGCGTCGAAGTCGGCGTTGTCGTCGTCCAGGACTACGCCCGGGCCAGGTGCGCCGGGCCGCCGGGCCTCCTCGATGACGGAGACGATGGTGGTGGACGGGTTGAACGGAATGCCCCGGGCGTGCTCGACCTCGGCGTATAGGGCGGCCAGCCGGGGTCGACGGGCGACGGCGAGGAGCAGGTCGCGGCGGCTACTGAACACGCAGGCCGAGCAGGAGCAACGGGTGCTGCCTGCCCAGTCCCCGGCACCGGGCGCCGAGTCGTAGGCCCAGTGGTGGGGCCAGCCCTCGGCGTCGCTCCACTCCTTGACGAAGGCGGTGGAGTCGCCGTGTGCGGGCAACCACTCATCGACGATCCGGTGGGAGTTGTCGGTGGTGCGCTGCAGCACGGGCCGCTTGCGGCGGTCCGGGCTCTCGTCCGCCCGCAACCCCAGGACGTTGAGCATCCTGGCCGGCCTGCCGTTCGCCTTCTTGAAGTCGCGGGCGGCCTGGCTGAACGCGCCGAAGATGAGCTTGGTCTTCCAGTCACCGGTGCAGAACCGGGCGCGTCCGAGCCAGGGCCAGTCCCCTCGTTCGGCGATAAAGGTGAGCAGGTCGTACGGGACGGCGTCACGGTGGCGGCGCAGCTCGAGATGGCGCCCGGGCGGGACGCCGAGCAACCGGGAGTGCGCGGCGGCAAGTTCGCCGACGCTCGGGTAGCGCACGCCGTCGACGGTGCACGCGGGCCACTCCATCGGTCCCAACGAGGCGTGGACGGTCCACAGCCGGTCCTCGACGCCGGCCTGGCGGGCGGCTTCCCGTGCTTTGACGGCGGCCCGCAGTCCGTCCTTGCCGCCCGACAGATTCAGGATCACGAAGTCCTGCTGCGCCACCAGCTCCACCGCGTCGAAATCGGTGGAGCCGGTGGCGAACAGGTCGAGTTGGGCGGTCATACGGTGTCCGGGTCGCCGAGACGGGTGTCCCACGCGTCACCGGGGAGGTCCTTGAGCCAGCGCGCCAGGCAGTCCCGGGCGAAGCCCGCGTCCACGCCCTGCTCCCCCATCTCCGACCAAAACTCGACGAGGTTCCCGGCCTGGGTGAGCAGGGCGCTCGCCACGCGCTTCTTCTTCTCGTTGACCCCCAGCTGGGGCGTGTCGATGACCTGCGGGACGCTTCCCCGGCCGTCGGGGTCGGGGACCACTTGGTCCAGGGTGGGCGGGGGCAAGGTGTTGGTGGGCATGCAGCGCTCCGTTCGGTCAGCGGGTGAGGGGCGACGGCGCGAGATGGAGGACCTCTCCGGGTCGCAGGGGGCGGCCGGTCTCCAGCAGGTGCTGCACCGAGGCGGGCGTGGTCCAGTCGTAGGCGGACCAGTCGGCGGCCAGGGTGGTGTCGCAGCCGCAGCCGCACCTGTAGGGGGCGACGAGGAGGAGGTCTGTGGCCGGGCGGATGTCGCAGGGGTCCCAGGGGAAGCCGTCGGTGAGCTTGACGAGGGGGCAGTCGGCGGTCGTCCAGTTGGCCGTATGGCAGGCGGCGCAGTCGCAGGAGGCGTCGACCGGTTGGGGTGTGGCCCAGTACGGGTCGGTGAAGTGCTGCGCGGAGACCAGGTCGCCGATGCCGGGCCTGTCGAAGTCGGGGAAGTCGGCGAGGACGGTGTCGCCCAGGCGGACTTCGTCGGCGCGGACCACCCGGGCCCGGGCGAGGTCCGCCGCCTGAACAGCGGCGTAGTCCTCGCCCGTGGGCCGGGGCGAGATGGCCACTCGGTACGGGATGCCGTTCACTCGGCGTCCTCCGTCAGGTGGCGCAGGTCGATGGCCCAGCCGACGTGGCCTGTGGGGCGCCGGGTGGTCATGTTGATGACGCCGGGCATGAAGGCGTCCCGCGCGGGGCGCCAGTCGTGGAGCCGGTGGGCGTGCAGGACCTCGATCAGGGCCAGGGCGAAGGGGCTGTGCGGGGCCTGGGAGCGGTAGACGCTCGTCTCGTGGCCGGGCTTGCCGTCAGGGGCCGGGCTGTAGAGCCGGACCTCCTCGTGGCCGGTGCGCGGGTCGAGGAGCAGCAGGGCCGTCTTGATGGCCTCCGGCTGGGGTAACTCGGTGGCCAGCAGGGCCCGCAGCCGGTCAGCTGCGGGCGCCGCCAGGGGCGTCAGGTCCACGCGCGGACCCCGCTCTCACAGTGGCGGGTCAGCCACTCCCGGCCCTCGCGCGGGTCGAGACCCGCGTTGCCGATCAAGCTGCCGTCGGGAGCGTTGGTCAGCATCAGGAACTTCCCGGCCTTGAGCTGCTCGACCGCGTAGGTGACCGAGTGCTCCAGGCGTTCGGCCGCCATCCACTCCGCTCCGCTGCCCGGCGCGGCGGTGGGTGTCGTCATGATCCTCCCCTTTCGGTCGGGGGTGTCTGCGTCTCCGCACACGCTAGGCGAAACCCAATACGTAAGCAATAGTGTTCTACCGCCTTTTGATCTTGACTCGTGGGGTCGATCAGAGCGTTCATGGAGTTGCCCGAGGAACACCGCGCAGCGCACGCGCCACGGGCACCCAGCAGCACCAGCTGCCCCCGGCCGGGGAGCTCCCACATGCCCAAACCCGAGGAAACGAGGACGAGATGACGACGACGCAGGCTCCGGCCGGACTGACCGCCACGCAGGAGAAGGCGCTGGCCGCCCTGGCCGAACACGGGGGCGCGACGGCGCGGGAGATCGCCGCGTACGCCGGGATCGGGGGCTCGACGGCGGGCAAGGCCCTGACGGTCCTCGAGAGCCACAACCTGGCCTACCGGGAGCACGGCGAGAAGGTCGGCGGGCGCCGCACGGCCGACCGCTGGTACCACCGGCCGGTCGAGGCCGAGCTCGAGGGGCCCGGTGCCGACGAGGCCCCGGTGGAGGCGCCCGCCGACGACGCCACCCCCGATGAGCCGGTCGCCACCGAGACCGCACAGGCCCCGGCCGCCGAGCCGGACGGCGCGCCCGCCGAGGAGGCGACGCCCGCCCCGGTGCAGAAGGCCAAGGCCAGCGCGCGGCTGGCGCGCGGTGGCCTGCGGCAGATGGTCTACGAGTACCTCGAAGCCCACCCCGACGAGGCGGTCACCGCGCCTCGCCTGGCCAAGGCCCTCGGCCGCAGCGCCGGAGCGGTTGCCAACGCCCTGGTCAAGCTCACCGGGCAGGGCCAGGCCGAGCTGATCGGCGAGAGCCCTCGCCGCTACCGCCTGGCCGGGCAGTAACGCCCACCCGGGGCGCCCGCCAACACCCGGCGGGCGCCCCGCCCCACGCTTCAACCACCGAGGAGGCCCCCATGGCGCCTATGCTCGCCAAATCCGCCCGCCGCCACGCCGGACACGAGTGCCGCTTCGCCGGTCGCGGCTGCACCTGCTTCTACTTCCACGGCGCCATGGCCCATCCCCGCCAGCGCGGCAAGCTCCGGGCCCTGCAGCGCCGCCAGGCGCGTGCCGCCGAGGCCCGCGCCTGGCGCGCCGACGCTCGCGCCTGAGCCCGGCCGGTGCGCCGCACAGCGGCAGCGGGGCGGGTGGCCGCCCCCCAGGCAGCCCGCCCCCGCC
>NZ_BAAAIF010000019.1:0-140680 GCF_039525925.1 Streptomyces javensis
GTGGCGGCGATGGTGGCCATGCCTCCGTCGGTGGGGAGTTCTCCCATGAGGGTGGCGCGGGCGGCGACGAGGTGGCAGGCGTCGGGGAGGTCGAAGATCCCGGCGATATGGGCGGCGGCGATCTCGCCGATGGAATGTCCGATGACGGCGTCGGGGCGTACGCCGACGGAGTCGAGGAGTCGTGCCAGGGCGATGTGCAGGGCGAACAGCCCGGCTTGGGCGTAGGTGGTGTGGTCCAGCAGCCCGTTACGCTCTTGGTCGGTGTCGAAGACCACCTGCCGTAGCGGGTGTTCCAGGTGTGGATCGAGCAGGCCGCACACCTCGTCGAAGGCTTCGGCGAAGACGGGGAAGCGGTCGTAGAGTTCGGCGCCCATGCCGGGGCGTTGGCTGCCCTGCCCGCTGAACAGGAACACCGTCTGACCGGTGGCCTCGGCGGCCCCGCCGGGGTGCACGAGACCCGGATGTGGTTCTCCGGCGGCCAGCGCCTCAAGCCCTGCCACCAGTTCCTCGCGGTCCTGGCCGATGACCACGGCGCGGTGGTCGAAGAGCGTCCTGGACCGCAGCAGGGACCAGCCCACCTCGGCGGCACTCACCTCGGGATCGGCGTTCACCCGTGCCACCAGCGCCCGCGCCTGGCCTCGTAACGCCTCCGTACCGCGCGCCGACACCACCCACGGCACCGGACGCTCATCCACCGGCTTCAGCGACTCCACCGGCCCCGTCTCAGCGGCCCCCGCCGGGGCCTGCTCCAGAATCAGATGGGCGTTCGTCCCGCTGATGCCGAACGATGAGACCCCCGCCCGTCGCGGATGCTCGCCCCGCGGCCACTCCCGGGCCTCGGTCAGCAGATGGACATCGCCCGCGTTCCAGTCCACATGGGGTGTGGGTTCGTCGATGTGCAGTGAGGCGGGCAGCACCTCGTGGCGCATGGCCATCACCATCTTGATGACCCCGGCCGCGCCCGCGGCCATCTGCGCATGCCCGATGTTGGACTTGATGGACCCCAGCCACAGCGGGCGCCCCTCGGGCCGCTCCTGCCCGTATGTGGCCAGCAGCGCCTGGGCCTCGATCGGATCGCCCAGCGACGTACCCGTACCGTGTGCCTCCACCGCGTCCACCTCGGACGCCGACAGCCGGGCGTTGGCGAGCGCCTGCCGGATCACCCGCTGCTGCGAGGGTCCGTTCGGCGCGGTCAGGCCGTTGCTGGAGCCGTCCTGGTTGACCGCCGTGCCCCGGATCACAGCCATCACCCGGTGGCCGTTGCGCCGCGCGTCCGACAGCCGTTCCAGCAGCAGGACGCCCACGCCCTCGGCCAGAGTCATGCCGTCGCTGTTGGCCGAGAACGCCTTGGACCTGCCGTCCGGCGCGAGCCCGCGCAGCTCGCTGAAGCCGATGAACGGTGCGGTCGAGGACATGACGGCCACGCCCCCGGCGAGCGCCATGTCGCATTCGCCCTGCCGGATCGCCTGGCAGGCCAGATGCATGGCGACCAGGGAGGAGGAGCACGCGGTGTCCACCGTCACCGCGGCCCCCTCGAGACCGAGGGTGTACGCCACCCGGCCGGACACCACGCTGGCGGAGTTGCCGATGGTGAAGTAGCCGGCCGAGCCCTCGGGCACCTGGGAGGCGTCGGAGCAGTAGTCGAGGTGATCGCAGCCGATGAAGGTGCCGGTCCGGCTGCCCCGCAGCGACTCCGGGTCGACCCCGGCGTGCTCGATGGCCTCCCAGGACGCCTCCAGGGCCAGCCGCTGCTGCGGCGCCATCCCAAGGGCCTCGCGGGGGCTGATGCCGAAGAACGCGGCGTCGAATCCCGCGGGGTCGTCGATGAAGCCGCCCTCGCGCGTATAACTCGTCCCCGGGTGTTCCGGGTCGGGGTGGAAGAGGTTCTCCAGATCCCAATTGCGGTCGGTGGGGAGTTCCGAAATGGCGTCCCGCTCCGTCGCGACCAGTTCCCACAGCTCTTCGGGGGACCGTACGCCTCCGGGGAAGCGGCAGGACATTCCCACGATGGCGACCGGCTCGTGCCCCGCGGACTCGACATCCTTCAGACGGCGCTGCGTCTGCCGGAGATCCGCCGTCACCCGCTTCAGATAGTCGAGCAGCTTCTCTTCATTGCTCGCCATGGTCGGCCACCCCCATTTCCCTCGGTCCGGAATGCTGAACGCTATTGGCGGTGGCAGTCGTAACTGCCTTGCAAAGTACTTCCGTCGGGGAAGGTGAAGCTCGTGGTGTCCTTGAAATGCCCTGGCCCGAGCACCTGGTAGTCATCCTTGAGGTCCAGCTTCACGCCCGTCGTCTGCCCGGAGGCATTCGGTGTGATCACCTGGGTGAGCGGCCCCTTGAATATCAGGTGGCCGTCCTTCCAGCCGGACGAGGTGTAGTTTCCGGAGGAACCCCAGTTGTCGTGGTACTGGGTGATGAATGTCCCGTCCACGGGATTCCATCCGAAGGATGAACGGCCGACCACACTGCCGGGTTCGAGCGTGGCGTCCGTGTAGAGGTAATGCCCGCCCATGGCCCGCTTGGTGTTCAGCTTCAGCACCGCCGGCTTTCCGCCCGGCGGCGGGGTGTAGTCGCAGGTGTAGGAGCCGAGCAGAAAGTCCAGGTCGCGGATCTGCGGGGGAGCGGGGAGCGGATTCCCGCCGCGCGGCGGTTTGGCTCTGGTATCGGGCTCGGCGTTCACCGGGGAGACGGTGAGGGCGATCAGGCTCACCGCGGCCACGCCCACGACACCGGCCGGGACCTGCCGGGTCCACCTCCGCCGCCTGGCCGTGTCCCGCGGTTTCCGTCCCCGTTGCTCCGAGCTTTCGGTACGCACACTCGACTCCCAACCGTCAATCGGGCGCTGACCTGCGGCTGAGCCACCTGATCGGCGGCTTGTCCGGATACGGCGACCATCATTTGTGCCGTCGCCAAAGTGGGTCTAACGCCCGGCTTGGCCTCCTCCCGGACGGGACGTGGCATCGCATTAGGCCAGCTTTAGCCCGCCCACCGACCATGAATGCCGACCATGGCGATGAGGAGGATGACGATGAGCGGCTGGCCGGAGCTGGAGAAGTACATCGATCGGGCGCCCACCTCGAAGGAGATGATGGCCTGGATCGAACTGATCGTCAGCCAGGGCATTCGCCGGGCGGGCTATCCGGCGGACGGCTGGACCGAGGAGTGGGCCGCCGAACAGTTCCGGGAGACGGGCCTGGAGGACGTACGGCTGGAGCCGCTGGACACGCCCATCTGGCGGCCGCGGTCCGCCGCCTTCGAGATCTGGCCCACCGGCCGGCCCGATGAGGTCATCCGCTTTGAGGGACTCGCCCTGCCGTACACCACCCCGACCGAGGGCACCGAGGGCCGGCTGGTGCGGATGGAGGACGGGGAGGTGCGGGGCTCCATCGCGGTCCAGGAGATCGGCTTCACCCGGCTGCCGCAGACCGAGGTGCAGGCCCGCGCCACGGCCTCCTACGACCCCGAGGGCGTGTTCCCCGACCTCGTCCAGACCGTGCCCTTCGACCTTCCCCATGTGCTGGACTTCGACATCGCCATCAAGGACGGCGCCACGGCCTATGTCGGCCTGCTCACCGGACTGCCCTGGGAGACCAGCGACTTCTACTGGCCCTATGACGCCGAGCGGCGCTCCGTCCCGGGCATCTGGCTGAGTGGCAAGGACGGGCAGCGGGTCCGCGAGCTGATGGCCTCGGGGGAGTGCGAGGGCCGGATCGTCTCCGATGCCACCATCACCGAGGAGACCACCCACAATGTGGTGGGCACCCTGCCCGGCGCCTCCGACCACTGGGTGATCGTCGGCTCACACCACGACGGTCCCTGGGCGTCGGCCGTGGAGGACGCCTCCGGGGTGGCGCTCGTCCTGGCGCAGGCGAAATTCTGGGCGTCGGTGCCCCGGGAACTGCGGCCGCACAACATGCTGTTCGTGCTGACGTCGGGCCACATGGCGGGCGCGGCGGGCACCCAGGCGTTCATCGCGGCGCACCCCGAGCTGTTCCCCCAGGTCGTCCTCGAAATGCATCTGGAACACGCGGCACGCCAGGCCGAGGTGGTCGACGGGGAGGTCGTGCCCACCGACGACCCCGAGGTGCGCTGGTGGTTCACCACCCAGGCGCCCCAGCTGGAGCAGCTGGTCGCCGAGTCGCTCGCGGCGGAGGACCTGCGCCGCTCGTGGATCCTGTCGCCGACCGCCTTCGCGCCGAACCCGGCCACCGACGGCGCCTACTTCTACTACACGGGTGTGCCGCTGGTGCAGCTGATCACCACGCCCATGTACATCTTCGATCCGCGGGACACCCCGGACAAGGTGGACGAGCAGAGCCTGGTGCCGCTCACCAAGGGGGCGGCGCGGATCATCGCAGGTACGGCGGGCTGTGAGCCCGGCACCCTCCGGGTGCCGATCCAGACCGCGGCCGACGGGACGGAGTAGGACCGCCGAACGGGGACGGCCCGCCGAGTTCCGGCGGGCCGCCACCCGTCGCCCTACCGGCGACCCGACAGCCGGCACAGCGCCTTGGCGGTTCGATGCGGATCGCTCTCGGAGCGGGCGGTGAGGACGACCGCGCCCCGCCGCTCGGCACCCTTCTTCGCGGCCACCGCCACCTCCACCTCCACCGAGCCACCGGCCCTGGCGGTGGCGAGACGGTTGGGCAGCCAGGCGGACCAGCCGCGGCCGAAGGCCCTCGCCGACAGCCGGTAGACATCCGAGTCCACCGATGTGGCCGGAGTCGTCGTCCGGTCCCCGGTGGCGCGTCCGGTGTTGTCCAGGCCGAAGGTGCACACGGCCCGGGAGCGGGAGGGATCCCCCTTGGCCTCGCCGCGGTGCAGGGCCACGCCGCGCCGCTGCGGTCCGGCGCCGTCGAGGGACTTCACGGCGATGGTGTACGAGAGCACCCCGGACCTGTCGCGCTTGAGGTCGAGCACATAGAAGTGCAGCCGGTTGGCCCGGTCGACGTACTCGTACTGGCTGCCGGAGTCGGCTCCGGCGTGGAAGAGCGCATCGCTGAGCTGCCGGTAGTCGCCCATGGTGATCTTCTGGTCGGTGCCGTCGGGGCGCCGGAAGTCCACCAGGTCGATGTCCTCGGGGTGGGCGTCGACCACCCAGGCGAACGGGGCCCGGTCCTTGTTCTTGGTCTTGGCCAGCAGCACCCCGTGGTCCGGGGTGAACGAGTCCATCCCCATGCGGTCGACGACCTCGACGGTGTAGTTGTCGTAGCCGCCGCCGTCGCACAGCGGGTCGGTGCCGTTGTCGCAGGGCTCCGACAGGTCGCCGCCCATGGTGATGTTGACCCCGGAGAGCCCCTTCTCGCCCGGTGGCGCCGAGCGTGCGGTGACCCGGGCGACGACGAGGCCGGAGCCCTTCAGCGCGTCGCGGTCCAGCCGCAGCACGTTCTTCTCGTCCACGATCCCGAGCTTCAGCTTGTCGCGCAGCACATGCTGGGAGCCCATCGAGCCCCCGGCCGTGGCGGGGATCCGCCAGCGGGTGTGCGGTCCGCCGGGGCCGTTGAAGGAGCCGCGGGAGAGCATGCTCCAGATACCGGTGTACGAACGGCTGAGGGGTGTGCCGTACGGGTTGTTGTAGTTGTCCCCGATACCCAGGATGTGGCTGAGCTCATGGGCGTACACGGCCATACCGGAGCTCTCGGCCTGCACCGATGACCCGTCGGCGGCGTTGGGCCAGATACGGGCGGCGGCCTGCCAGGACGTCCACGGCACATAGCGGGTCCGCGCGGAGTTGTCGCCCGCCGCGGCCGGTGGCCCCCAGGCGGCGGGTATGTCCGGTGCGCCCGGGAACTTCATCGGGCCGAACTCCTGCCAGGTGGACGACTCGTCCTGGCCGGCCGTGAGATAGAAGACGAAGTCGAACGAATCCGCCTTGTCGGCGCCGACATCGGCCACCCAGGCGGCCTTGCCGTCCTCCCGGATGTCCTTGCCGCAGGTGTCCCCGGCCGGGCAGGCACCCGGGTTCATCGAGTCCTCGACGCCGTACTGATAGGACTTGCCCGGCATGCGGTACACACCGAAGGCGGTCAGATCGACACCGATGCGGCCGCCGGAGTCCTCCATCCAGTACTCGTTGATGGTGTGACCGTTGTTCAGCGGCCCAGGTGTGTTGAGGAAGTCCTGGTAGAAGCGCGGGAGGCGGCCGCGCGGAACATCGGAGGCGCTCGGCTGCGGATTGCCGAACAGAGTGGACCGGGCCGGCCGGCTGACCGTGAACTCCTCGTCCGGATAGTCCAGGAGCACCAGCGCGCCCTTGAAGGTGCGCTGGGTGGGCTTGACGGCGGGGTCCGCCCAGCGGGTCCCGGGGACCGCGCGGTAATCGGCCCAGGTCATGTCGTCGGGGTTGCGCCACTGCTGCGGATCGATCGGCCGCACCAGCGACGGCCGGGCGGGACCGGCCGACGGGGTGCCGTCGGGGGTGGCCCGCGCGGGTCCGGCGGCGATCGCCGCCGCGGTGGCGAGGACGGTGGCGACGACGGTCAACCGGCCGACGGGTCTTCGGGGGAGGATCAAGGCTCACCTCGTGTCGGGCGTCTCGGAGCTCAGACATGACAAGCCGTGCGAGCGGTATGCCTACCGCTGCCCAAAGGTAGGACGGGGAAAGGAGGGACGCCAGAGTGCCTCGGGGCACCGGAGCGCATGGGGACTGCCGGAGTGCGTCGGGACGCCGGTCGGAAAGCGCGATAGCGTGTACCGGCCAACGGGAGCTGCCGCCGCCTGGGACTTCGTCAGCGCGACCCGGGAACAGCCCACCCCGGAAGGCGAAGTGCGCTCGCGCCCCCGAGGTGCGTCCGCGCTCGCCCGAAGCCGGGCACCGGCCCTCCCTCCCGTCCGGCGCGATTCGTGGATACCAGCACTAGGAGCCCTCTTGACCAGCCCAGAACAGCGCATGGCTGACCTGCTCAAGACCTTCGGTGAGCCTGCGGCGAACACCGCGTACCTGCTGTGCGACAGGCACCCGGACGACGCCGTCGCGTTCACGGTGGTGGGCAAGGACATGACCGGCCATGACATGACGTACGGGGAGCTTCGTGACCGTTCCTCGCGGATGGCCGGTGCCCTGGCCGCCCAGGGAGTCGGAGTGGGCGACCGCGTCGCCACCTTGATGGGCAAATCCGCCGAACTGCTGGTCGCGAGCCTTGCGATCTGGCGGCTCGGGGCCGTCCAGGTGCCGCTGTTCACCGCGTTCGCCCCACCGGCCATCGCGCTGCGGATCACGGGCAATGACACCAAGGTCGTGATCACCGACGCCGATCAACGCCCCAAGCTGGACCCGGAGTCGGGCTTCCCCGGCGAACGCCCCTGGCGGATCGTCACCACCGGGCCGGTCACCGGGGCCGATCTGTCCTTCGCGGAGCTGGCCGAGGGGCACGACCCGCTGAGCGAGTCCGCGGCCGTGGGCGGCGACGGGCTCATCGTGGAGCTGTTCACCTCGGGCACCGCGGGCACGCCGAAGGCCGTCCCGATCCCGCTGCGGGCGGTCGCGAGCTTCGCCATGTACCAGCAGTTCGGCCTGGACCACCGGCCCACCGACGTCTTCTGGAACGCCGCCGACCCGGGCTGGGCGTACGGCCTGTACTACGCGCTCATCGGGCCCCTCGCCCTCGGGCAGCGCGGACTGCTGCTGAACGGCCTGTTCTCCGCGGAGTCCACCTGGGAGGTGCTCTCCCGCTTCGGGGTCACCAACTTCGCCGCCGGGCCCACCGTCTACCGCAAGCTGCGCGCCTCCGGGGTTCCCGCCCCCGCCGGTCTGCGGCTGCGCTGCTGCTCCGCGGCGGGCGAACCGCTGCCCCCGGACGTCGTCGACTGGGCGCTCGAGACGCTCGGTGTGCCCGTCCGCGACCACTACGGCTCGACCGAGCTGGGCATGGTGATCGCCCACGCCTGGCACCCGGCCCTGCGCGAGGAGATCAAGCCCGGCTCCATGGGCCGTCCGCTGCCCGGCTGGGAAATGAAGATCCTCCGCGAGGACACCAACTCCGCGCTGGCCCGCGTGGACATCCCCGGCCGGGTCGTGGTGGACATCGCCGAAAGCCCGCTGATGTGGTTCAAGGGCTACCGCGACGCCCCCGAGCAGACCGCCGAGAAGTTCAGCCCCGACGGGCGCTGGTTCTACACCGGTGACACCGCCGCCCGCGACGAGGAGGGCCATCTGTTCTTCTCCGGGCGCGGCGACGACATCATCCTGATGGCCGGTTACCGCATCGGCCCCTTCGAGGTGGAGACCGTGCTGCTGGAGCACGCCGCGGTGGCGGAGGCCGCCGTGGTCGGCGTACCGGACGAGGAGTACGGCGAGGTCGTCGAGGCGTTCGTCGTGCCGCGCCCGGGGGTCGAGGCGGGCGACGCGCTCGCGGCCGAGCTGCAACAGCTGGTCAGGGAGCGGTACGCCAAGCACGCCTATCCGCGGCAGGTGCACTTCGTGTCCGAGCTGCCGAAGACCTCCAGCGGTAAGACGCAGCGGTTCCTGCTGCGCCCGCAGCAGCCCGCGCCGCGGAGCCGTTGAGCACGTCCGGCGTGAGGTAGCGGGCCCCGCGTACGCCCCGGGGACCGCGTACGCCCCGGGGACCGCGTACGCCCCGGGGACCGAGTACGCCCCGGCGCTCCGTGTTCGCACACGGGGCGCCGGGGCGTTTCCGTGGTCCTGAGGCGTGGCTCCGTGGCGTGGCCCGGTGACCTGGCCCCGAGGTCAGCCGCGGGACCGGGACAGCGCCTCCCGCACCGCCTCCTCCGTGCGCCCCACCACCGCCGAACCGTCGTCCGCCGTGATGATGGGCCGCTGGATGAGCTTGGGGTGCTCGGCGAGCGCCGCGATCCAGCGGTCCCGGGCGCTCTCATCACGCGGCCAGTCCTTCAGCCCCAGCTCCTTCGCGGCCGCCTCCTGGGTGCGGGTGATGTCCCACGGCTCCAGCCCGAGCCGGTCGAGCGCCGCGCGGATCTCGTCCTGGCTCGGTACGTCCTCGAGATAGCGGCGCACGGTGTAACCGGCGCCCTCCGCGTCGAGCAGGGTGAGCGCGCTACGGCACTTCGAGCATGCCGGATTGATCCAGATCTCCATGTCGCACACGGTACCGCGAAAGCGCCTTGGAACGGGGTCTGACCAGGGGTCTTTGTCAGTACCCGGCCGTAGAATGGAGGGAGTTGACGGGAAGGTTTCCCGACCGACTCAGGAGGTTGCCGATGGCCGTTGCCGGACCCCCTCTTCAGGATCTTCCGACCTTTCCCACCCTGCCGAAGAAGCGGATGCCGGCCGGGCGCCCGCGTGAGTGGTACGAGTCCCACAACCGCCGTCTGAAGGCGATGCGCCTGGCCATCGCGCTGCTCAACTCCGGTGTCTACCGCCCCGAGCAGGCATCCAACCGCAAGATACGGTCCACGGCCACCCGGATCGGGGTGCATCCGCCGTCCGACACCACCTGCCGGATGGTGCGCTCCCTCATCCGCACCGACCACACCACCCACCACACCGACCGCGCCGCCTGCGGCTGATAACCGTAAGGTCGCCGCGCCTCCGGTTCCTTTCCGCTCGGTGGAAAGGAACCGGAGGCTCTTCCGGGAATCGCGCGGTGTCGGGCCGGACGGAATTGCGGGATGACGAGGTGCCGGGAAAACGTTCCGCGGAGAGCCGTGGTGGCCGTTCCGGATATCCGGCTGCGCGGTTCCTCGGGGGGTTTCTCTCCGCGCTTCCCCGCCACTCTCCGCGCTGCCCCGCCCCGCTCCCGTTGCGAGGGGGCAGGCGTGGGCGCACGCTCTCCTTGACGGAGGGAGTCAGCGATGACCCAGCAACCGCCGTCGGAGGTGGTCGACCGCCCGGTCGTCGGCTCGTACCCGACCTATGCCGGGGCCCAGCGCGCGGTGGACTTCCTGTCCGACAACAAGTTCCCGGTGGAGCACACGGCGATCATCGGCTCGGACCTCCGGATGGTCGAGACCGTCCTCGGGCGGCTGACCAGGGGTCGGGCAGCGCTCGCGGGTGCCGGTACGGGGGCCTGGTTCGGGCTGCTGATCGGGCTGCTGCTGTCCGTGTTCGCGGCGGGCGCCCACAACGTGATCGTGCTGCTGGTGAGCGGTCTGGTCTACGGTGCGGTGTTCGGCGCGATCTTCGGTTTCGTCGGGCATGCCATGACCGGAGGGCGGCGCGATTTCGCGTCCCGCAGCCAGATCGTGGCCGCGCGCTATGACGTGGTCGCGGACGCCCAGGTCGCCGATGACGCGAAGAACATGCTGGCCAGGCTGGCGATGCGGGAGGGCTGAGCGGCTCCGGGGGCTTTCGGGGGGTCCGCGCACGTACTAACGACATTAGGAGTAGGGTGTGGCTCCGAGAGAGATCACACCGAACCCGAGGAGCGACGGTGACCACCGGCGGGAGCATGCGCGCGGACGGAGTCCTTCCGCGGATCCTGCTCGTCGTCGTGCTCGCGCTCGGGGTCTTCGTCATGCACACCCTGGGTCACCCAGGCGGCGGCTCCGGCTCGGGCATGACCCATTCGACGGGCCATGCGTCCGGTGAGATGCGCCCCGCGGGGCACAGCGGCGCCCCCGCGGCGCACAACGGCGCCCCCGCGACGTACGGCGGCGTTACGGCCGTCACCGACACCGGGCCGCGGCGGGCCGCTCCCGCCCCGTCCGCCGAGGACGGACATGCCCCGGCCGCGCCCGAGACCAAGCCACGCGAACCCATGACCGGTATGGACATGGCCTCGCTGTGCGTCGCGGTACTCGGCGTCTGGGTGCTCGGAGCGCTCCTGCACGCCGTGCTCGCCCGCCGGAGTGGTCCGCCGCTGAGGCTTCCCGTGGCTGCGGCCGTCGTCGCGCGCCCCGATCCTCCCTCGCCCGGCCCCGACCTCACTGCCCTGTCTGTTCTGCGGATATAGGCCGAACCGCGCGTAAAGCGCCGGTACGCCCCATGGAACAGTCAACACTTGGCAAAAAGAGGTATATCGACATGACCGTATTCACACGTGTCCCGCGTCGGCCGCTTCACCGCCGTCTCGCACTCGTGGGCATCGTCGCCGCCGGAGGGCTGCTGCTCGCCGGCTGCGGTGGCGATGGCGACACGAAGGGCATGGACCATGCGAGCGCGAAGGAGTCCGCCACTTCCGAGGTGACCTCCACCTCCGAGGCGACCGCGAGCTCGGCCGCGGGCGCGTTCAACGACGCGGACGTCAGCTTCGCGCAGATGATGATCCCGCATCATGAGCAGGCCCTGGAGATGGCCGGGCTGGCCGACGACCGCGCGTCGAACGCGCGGATCAAGAGCCTGGCGGGGCAGATCGAGAAGGCTCAGGACCCGGAGATCACCACCCTGAAGTCGTGGCTCAAGGGCTGGGGTGAGCCGGAGAAGGCATCCTCGGGCGAGATGCCCGGAATGCACCACGGCGCAAGCGATAAGAGCGCCATGGGCGGAATGATGTCCGAGGAGGACATGCGCAAGCTCAAGGCCGCCAAGGGGTCCGCCTTCGACCGGGCCTTCGCGAGCATGATGATCGACCATCACAAGGGTGCGATCGCCATGGCCAAGGACGAGAAGAAGAACGGCCGTAACGCCAAGGCCAAGAAGCTCGCCGATGACGTCGTGAAGAACCAGTCCACCGAGGTCGCCACCTTGCGGACGCTGCTCGACCGGCTCTGAGGCACGTCACGGCGCTGAGTCGCGTCACACCCCGCCCCGGGTCCTGCGGGTCCCTCCGTATGGCCCGGGGCGGGCCCTGGGGCGTCCCTGGAGTGCTACATCCCGGGGACGCAGCCCAGGACGGGCGGCAGCAGCGGTAAGCCCGCCGCGACCGCGGCCACCACGCCGCACAGTGCCGGATGCGGACGCCGCCGGGCGTCCAGCATCCGCCGCAGCCGGACCACGGCGCCCGGTCCGCCGACGGTGAAGGCTCCGCCGGGGGCATGGGGGGCTTGGCCCGCCGCCATCGTGTAGAGGGCGGAGACGAGAGCCTGGCGCGGATGGCGGCGCAGCGCGCGGTCGTCCGCGGCCATCTCCAGCAGCAGTGCCGTCTGTGCCCTGGCCTCGCGCGCCAGCGGCAGCCACCGGAACACCCGGGCGAACGCCTCCGTGGCGGCCAGCGCCAGATGGTGGCGGCCCGCGATATGCGCGCGCTCATGCTCCAGTACGGACTCCAGCTGTACGGGGGAGAGCAGCCGCAGCGCGCCCGCGCTCACCACGATCCGCGGCCTGCGGCCGGGCAGGCAGTAGGCCGCGGGCGTGTCATGGTCCAGCACGGTGGCGCGCAGCCGCGCCGAGCGCCGGCCGACCAGGTCCAGAACGCTCCGGTGGCGGGCGCGGACGCGCCGGGCCCGCAGCACCTCGTGGCCGAAGAACGCGAGTGGGATCAGCGCCACCGAGGCCGGTACGGCGATGGCCGGAACGCCGATCGGGCCAGTGCCCGGGATCCGGGCGTCCGGCGTCAATCCACAGAACCGGAGCAAGCCGGACATTCCATTATGAAGATGCCAAGTTGGGGTGACGAGGTGATAAGTGGTCAGAGCCAGCGCGATGGTGAACGACAGGACCAACCCATGCCAAACGGCAACCGCCAAGGCGGGGGCGCGATAAGGCCAGGTGCTGTGCGCCAGCGCCTTGGGGGCCACTGCGCCGACGACGGCGGAATAGCAGGCCAGGGCGAGGGCGGCCGTCACGCCTTGGTCCGCCGCCCCGCGGCCCGCAGGGCCTTGCGCAGCGCGCTGACCTCCTCGGGGCCCATCTGCTCGACGAAGTGGGCGAGGGCGGCGGAGCGGTCCTCGCTGGTGCCGAGCGCGTCCTCCATCAGTGCCGCGGTGTACTCCTCGCGGCTGCGGACCGGTGAGTACACCCACGCCCGGCCCTCCTTGGCGCGCAGCAGCCAGCCCTTGTTGTAGAGGATGGAGGCGACGGTCATCACCGTGGTATAGGCGACCGGACGGTGCTCGTTGATGTCGTCCACGATCTCCCGCACCGTCGTGGGACGCTGCCAAGCCCAGAGGCGGTCCATGATCTCCGCCTCGAGCTCCCCCAACCGTCGCATGGACGCTTCCTTCCGCCGTTAGTACGGAGGCCCATAGTAGAGACCCCTCGGCGGGGCGCCGCACCCGGCTGGGGAAAAATCCTCAACTCGCCCTGCCCGCGATAGGCTTGACGTCACGCGCATTCAAATCCGCACGGTTCGAGGGAAGGGAAGTCCGGGTGACTGGTCTCAACAAGGGGCTTCAGAAAATCGAGGTGGCGCTCAAGTGGGATCCGAGTCCCCTCGGTGAGCCGCCCCATGATCTCGACATCGTGGCCGGGACGTACCGCGCCGCCGATCCGTACGGTGCGCCCGCGTACCTGGTCCACTTCGACAGCCGCTCACCGGACGGCACCATCAACCTCAACAGGGACAGCCGTACCGGTCAGGGCCTTGGCACCGACGAGTCCATGACCCTCGAGCTGGAACGGCTGTCGTCCGAATACGCGCGGGTGGTCGTCGGGATAACCATCCAGCAGGGCTCGGGGCGGAAGACGTTCGGGGATGTTCCGAACACCAGTGTCCGGATTCTCAACGGATACACCGAACTCATGACGAGCGACTTCACCGGTGTCTCAGAAGCCACTTCCGCCACGGTCGCGGTATTCACCCGGGACGACGCGGGGGAATGGGGAATTCAGAGCGCTATTCGTGGATTCGACGCGGATCCCGAGGGCTTTGGGCAGCTCATGGGGAAGGACTATTCCTGAGCGTCCGGGCTCCGACTTCCCGAGGGCTTCCCAAGGGCTTCCCAAGGGCTTCCCAAGGGCTTCCCAAGGGCTTCCCGAGAGGCCGGGCCGCCGGGGTCCGGTGCGGCGCGGGGCCCGCACGATCGCCGTGCGGGCCCCGCGTCGATTCCGGACATCGGGTCAGATGTCGGATCCTGGCCCGGTCGGCGGACGGCCCGGCGAGCGCGGCCCCCGGGTGAGGGTGTAGCCGCCCACCCCGGCGAGCGCCGCCAGCGCCGCGCCGATCACGGTCCACACCCAGCGGTCCGACCACCAGCCGGAGCCCCAGCCGTCCTCCGGTTCGGCGACCGCGTGCGGGACCTGCCCGCCCTTGTCGTCCGTGGAATCCGAGGCCGTGTCGTCGTCCGGCGGCTCGGAATCCGTCCCGGGGGCCGTTCCGGCCCGCAGCACCGGATTGAGCGGTGTCACGTCCCCGCCGTCGGCGTGCGCCCCGCCCCCGTCCCGTACGGACGCCTCGACCTCGGCGTCGATCGGCAGCCCGAGGTCCTGGGCAGGCAGATCGACGACGGTGAGCCGCACGTAATACGCGCCCTGGAGAGGGTCGTTGGCCCAGCGCTCGGACCAGGACCGCACCTGGCGCAGGGTGCAGCTCACGGTGACCGTCTCGTCCTGCTGGGACGCCCGGCGCGCCGGGGTGCCCGAGGCGCACGGCTGGTGGCGACGGAGACCGTCGTAGACATCCAGCTGCCAGGTGGCGCTGCCGTGCCGGCTCGATGCGTCGGGCAGCTTCAGCTCCGCCTCGACCTCGGGGACCTGCCCGGCGGCGGCCGGGAACACCCAGTACAGATAGTCGCCGGTGGAGGCCGCCGCGGTGGCCTGCTGACCGGGCTTGATCTCGGTGGCGGTACGGAAGCCCGTCCCCGCCTCGGTGGGCGCCTCCGCGCCGCTCTTGCCGTCCGTGCCGTCCTTACCGTCCGCGGCGGCCGGTGCGGCGGCGGTCAGCCAGGCGGCGGCGCACAGGGTGAGCGCGGCGCCGAGAGTACGCAGGGCTCGCATCAGTTGGACCTCCAGACGGTGACACGCCAGCGGGCCAGCCAGCCCCACAGCAACCCCACGAGCAGCCCGCCCACGGTGAGCACGCCCAGCAGCACCCAGCCGCGGCCCAGGCCGAAGGCGGCCACATCGGCGGGCGGATCGTCGTTGTCCACCACGTCGACGGCGAGCTCCACCGGAAGGCCCGGGGCGCGCTTGACGGAGGCGGGCGCGGAGAACGACTGGCTCAGCTCCACGCACACCGTCCGCGCCGTCTCGTCCTCGTCGTCGTCCACATCCGCGACCGGATAGCGCAGTCCGCTGGAGATGACGTCCGTACGGCCGCTGCCCGCCTCGCTGCCGCGCACCAGCTCCCGGCCGCCCGGGGTCACCGCCCGTACCAGCACGCCGTAGTCCGGGTCCACCGCGCGGTCCACGGCCACGCTCGCCGAGGCCCGCAGCTCCTGACCGGGCGCCACCCGCATCCGGTACCAGCGGTGTTCCCCGAAGCCCTCCCGGTCGCTGTAGAGGCCGGAGCCCAGGTACGGGGCCTTCGCGCACCGCGCGGCGCCCCGCACCGGCGTGGGCGTCTCCACGGGCGTGTCGGCGGAGCGCCGGACCAGCTGCTTGATGCGGCTGGAGAGCTGGTCCCGGTGCTGGATCGCGGTATACGTGCCACCGGTGGCCTCGGCGATACAGCTGAGCTGCTCGCGGACCTTGCGGTCCAGCGTAAGACCGAGCGTGTCGACGACCAGGTGGGTTCCCTGGGCGGCCAGTTCCCGGGCCACATCACACGGGTCCGGCAGACCGCAGGAGTCCTCGCCGTCCGTGATCAGCACGATCCGGCGGGTCCCCTCGCCCCCGGAGAGGTCCTTGGACGCGCCGCGCAGCGCGAGCCCGATGGGCGTCCAGCCGGTCGGGCGCAGTGTGGCGACGGCCGCCTTGGCCTCGGTGCGGTCCACCTGGCCCACCGGGTAGAGCCGCTCGCTGTCCTGGCAGCCGGCCTTGCGGTCCTTGCCGGGGTAATTGGCGCCGAGGGTGCGGATGCCCAGCCGCACCTCCTCGGGTGTGGCGTCCAGCACCTCGTTGAACGCCTGCTTCGCTGCCGCCATCCGGGTGTCGCCGTCGACGTCGCGGGCCCGCATGGAGCCGCTGACATCGAGCACCAGCTCGACCTTGGGGGAATCGGGAGCCGGTTCGCCGGCCATCGCGGCGGGAGGGGATATCAGGCCGCAGGCGAGGGCCGCGAGCAGCCCCAACGCGCCTGTCGCCAGACGTTTCTTTATGATCACCGGCGCATCTTATGGAGCATCATCCGACTGATCCAAAAGCCCGGCCACCACGGTCGGGGCATACCGCGCCGGGTGTACGGGTGGTGTCCGGGTACTCCCCGGGGAGTGGACGAGAATCCGTCTGGTGTCAGCCGCGGCGTTTGCCTCCTCCTCTTAGGGTTTCACCTATGGATCTCCGAAAGACCCGGCCGAGGGGCCGGCGCCTGGTCGCCGCCGTGGCCGCCGCGGTCCTCATCGCGGGCGCGGGCACCTGGGCGGTGGCCGCCTCCGGCGACCGGCCGGCCGTGCACCGCCAGGACCGCGTGCTGGACATGCCGGGCGCGCGCATCGACACCTCGTACTTCACCGCGGGCACCGGCCGCAGGCCCGCGGTCCTGCTCGGCCACGGCTTCGGCGGCAGCAAGGACGACGTACGCGACCACGCCGAGGAACTCGCCCGCGACGGATACGCGGTGTTGACCTGGTCGGCGCGTGGCTTCGGCAGATCCACGGGGAAGATCGGGCTCAATGACCCGGACGGCGAGGTGGCCGATGTCCGGCGGCTGATCGACTGGCTGGCGAAACGTCCCGAGGTGCGGCTCGACCGCCAGGGCGACCCCCGGGTGGGCGTCGCCGGCGCCTCCTACGGCGGTGCGATCTCCCTGCTCGCCGCCGGATACGACCGCCGGGTGGACGCCATCGCGCCCGAGATCACCTACTGGAACCTCGCCGACGCGCTCTTCCCGAACGGCGTCTACAAGAAGCTCTGGGCCGGGCTGTTCTTCACCACCGGCTTGGCCGACCTCAGCGGCGCCCAGGGCGGTCAGGAGGACGCCGGCGGCGCGGGCGGCGGGGGGATGGGCCCGGGAGGCCAGGGCGGCCAGGGCGGCGGAGGCGGCGGGACGGGCCAAGGAGCCCAGACGGACCCGGGAGGTCCGAACGGCGGGGGAGAGGCCAGGACGGACCAGGGCCAGGGCTGTGGCCGGTTCGAGAAGCAGCTGTGCGAGATGTACGAGCGGGTCGCGGTCGCCGGAAAGCCCGACGCCGCCGCCCGCCGGCTGCTCGAGGCCCGCAGCCCGTCCGCCGTCGCCGACCGGATCAAGGTCCCCACCCTGATCCTCCAGGGGCAGGCCGACTCCCTCTTCCCGCTCGGCCACGCCGACACCATGGCGAAGGCGATCCGGGCCAACGGCGCGCCGGTCGCCGTCGACTGGACGGCCGGCGGGCACGACGGCGGCGACCGCGAGACCTCGCGGGTGGCGGCCCGCACCGGCGCCTGGTTCGACCGCTACCTCAAGGGCGACAAGGGCACCGACACCGGACCCGCCTTCCGGATCAGCCGCACCGGCGGCATCGACACCACCAACGGCGCGGTCCAGCTGCGCGGCGCCACCGGCGACCGCTACCCCGGCCTCGGCGACGGCGGCCGCACGGTGGCGCTGCGCGGACGCGAGCAGTCGTTCGCCAACCCGCCCGGGGCGGGGCCGCCCTCCATCTCCACCGTGCCGGGCGTCGCCGGGCTGTCCCAGGCGTCCTCGCTGGGCGTCGGCCTCTCCCTCGACATCCCCGGCCAGTTCGCCCGGTTCGACTCGGAGCCGCTCGACCGGCCCCTGCGGATCACCGGATCGCCCGAGGTGAAGGTGCGGGTCAAGGCCGACACGGACGACGCCGTGCTCTTCGCCAAAGTCTACGACGTGGGGCCGGACGGACAGCAGGTACTGCCCGAGCAGCTGGTCGCGCCGGTGCGCGTCGACGGCGCGAAGCAGGGCCGTACCGTCACCGTGCGGCTGCCCGCCGTGGACCACGAGCTCATCGCGGGTCACCGGCTGCGGCTCGTGCTCGCCTCCACCGACCTCGGCTACGCCTCCCCGGACGAGCCCGCCACCTACACGGTCGGGCTCGCGGACGGCGGTCTGACGGTGCCCACCGCACCCGGGGTGCACACCCAGCCGGCCCCGCTGCCCGCCTGGGTGTGGGGGCTGCCGCTCGGCGCGGCCGTGGTGGCGCTCGTGCTGCTGCTGACCGGCAGGCGGCGTACGGCCACTCCGCCGCCCGACCCCGAACTGGCCGAGGTGCCCCTGGAGATCACCGGTCTGAGCAAGCGCTACGCCAAGTCCGCCGACCGCTACGCGGTGCGCGACCTGTCCTTCCGCGTCGAGAAGGGGCAGGTGCTCGGGCTCCTCGGGCCCAACGGCGCGGGCAAGACCACCACGCTGCGGATGCTGATGGGGCTCATCGCCCCCGACGCCGGCGAGATCCGGGTCTTCGGCCAGGCCATCAGGCCGGGCGCGCCCGTGCTCTCCCGCGTCGGCGCCTTCGTCGAGGGGGCGGGCTTCCTGCCGCATCTGACCGGCAGCGCCAACCTCGAGCTGTACTGGCGGGCCACCGGCCGCCCCGCCGCCGACGCCCATATCGAGGAGGCCCTGAAGATCGCGGGCCTGGGCAACGCGCTGGAGCGTGCCGTACGCACCTACTCCCAGGGCATGCGGCAGCGGCTGGCCATCGCCCAGGCCATGCTGGGCCTGCCCGATCTGCTGATCCTCGACGAACCGACCAACGGCCTCGACCCGCCGCAGATCCGCGAGATGCGCGAGGTGATGATCCGGTACGCCGCCGCCGGGCGCACGGTGATTGTTTCCAGCCATCTCCTGGCGGAGGTCGAGCAGTCCTGCACCCATCTGGTCGTGATGGACCGCGGCCGGCTGATCCAGGCGGGCGCGGTCGGCGAGATCACCGGCAACGGCGGCAGTGTGCTGGTGGGCCACGACGGTGAGCTGAGCGAGGCCCTGCTGGGCAAGGTGGGCGCGCTGCCCGGGGTCGCCTCCGCCCGCCGCACCGCCGACGGACTGCTCGTCCAGCTCGACGGGACCACCCCGGCGCGCCTGCTCACCGAGCTGGTGCGGCTGGAGGTCCCGGTGACCAGCTTCGGGCCCAACCGGCGCCTGGAAGACGCCTTCCTGACGCTGATCGGAGGAGGATCCGCGTGAGCTCCCTGTCCCAGGCCACCGAGGTCGCGCCCGGCTACCGGGCCCGGCACACCCTGCCGCTGCGGGTCGAGGCCGTACGGCAGCTGCGCCGTCGCCGGACCCTGGTGATGGGCCTGGTGCTGGCCTTGCTGCCGTTCGTCCTCGTGGTCGCGTTCGCCATCGGCGGCGCCCCCGAGGGGCGGGAGAACCGGGTCACCCTGATGACCACGGCCACCGCCTCCGGCGCCAACCTCGCCGCCACCGCGCTGTTCGTCTCGGCCGCCTTCCTGCTGGTGGTGCCGGTCGCGCTGTTCTGTGGCGACACCGTGGCCTCCGAGGCCAGCTGGTCCTCGCTGCGCTATCTGCTGGCCGCGCCCGTGCCCCGGGCCCGGCTGCTGGTGAGCAAGCTGGTGGTGGCCCTGGTGTTCAGCGCGGCCGCCATGGTGCTGCTGCCGCTGGTCGCGCTCGCGGTGGGCACCGTGGCGTACGGCTGGGGGCCGCTGCGCATGCCCACGGGCGGTGAGCTGCCGGTCGGGGACGCCCTCGTCCGGCTGGCCCTGGTGGTGCTGTACATCTTCCTGTCCCAACTGGTCACGGCCGCCCTGGCGTTCTGGCTCTCGACCGTCACGGACGCGCCGCTGGGCGCGGTGGGCGGTGCGGTGGGGCTCACCATCGTGGGCAATGTGCTGGACGCGGTCACCGCGCTCGGCTCGTGGCGCGACTTCCTGCCCGCGCACTGGCAGTTCGCGTGGGCGGACGCACTCCAGCCCCACATGGAGTGGGGCGGAATGGTGAAGGGCGTCTCGGTGTCCGTCGCGTACGCCCTGGTGCTCATCGCGTTCGCCTTCCGCGGCTTCGGCCGCAAGGACGTGGTGTCCTAGCCCGGCCACGGCCGCTGACCCGGCCACGGCCGCTGACCCGGCCACGGATGCTGACCCGGCCACGGCCGCCGGGCCGGGTCAGTAGTCCTTGACGGTGTAGGAGTTGACCACCTCGTAGAAGCCGTCGTCGATATTGGTCGGGTTGGTGTCGGGCCCCTGCCCGGCCGATGCGTCCTGCGCCTGCTTCCGGGTCATGTTGTCCAGCGCGAGCTGCTGGTTGGCCGCCACATAGCCGCGCAGCTCGCGCTCGTAGGCGGCGAAGGCCGCGGTGTGGTCGCCGTCCGCGGCCCTCAGCTCGCCCGCCAGGACATAGGCGCCGACCACGGCCACGCTGGTGCTCTGCCCGGACGCCGGCGAGCCGCAGTATCCGGCGTCGCCGACCAGGGCCACCCGGCCGCGGGACCAGGACTCCATGTGTATCTGGGCCGCCGCGTCGAAGTGGAAGTCCGGCGCCCCCCACATGTACTCCAGCAGCCGCGGCATCTCCCAGCGCGCGTCTTTGTACCGCTCGGCCACCAGCCGCTTCTGCTCCGAGACGGACCGGGAGCCGAGGAACGTGGCGGGCGGTTCCTCGGAGTCGATGCCGACGTAGACCCGGGCCTCGGTGTTGTCGCGGACGCTCATCATCATCCCGCCCCAGACATCCCCGGCCATCTGGTAGATGACCTCCCAGCGGTCGAGGCCCAGGTAGTTCGGCACCGTCCACACGCCCAGATAGCCCCCCAGATGGCGGAGGAACTCCTCCTCCGGGCCGAAGACCAGCGCCCGGGTGGAGGAGTGCACCCCGTCGGCCGCCACCACGATGTCGAAGGCGCGCGCGCCGCCCCGGTGGAAGGTGACCGCCACTTCGTCGGGGCCCTGGACGAGCGAGGCGATCGAATCGTTGAAGAGGTATTCGATCCCGTCGCCGCCCGCGGCCATCAGCACCGAGGACAGATCGTCCCGCAGGATCTCGACGTCGGAGCTGTCGAGGGCCCCGCCACTCGCGGTCCGCTCGGTGGTGCTGAACAGCTCCTTGCCGTCGTCGTCGACCATCGACATGCCGCGCAGCCCGGTGCGGCGCGCCCGGATCTCCTCCAGCACGCCCATCCGCTCGCACACCTCGAGCGCCGGGCCCCGTACGTCGATCGCCTGTCCGCCCGGGCGCGGGCGCGCGGCGCGCTCCACGACGGTGACCTGGAAACCATAACGATCCAGCCAGTAGGCGAGCGCGGGCCCGGCGATACTGGCCCCGGAAATCAGAACCCGTGCATTCCGCATGGTGTTGTCCCTTCCGAATTCAACCACCGAATGTGGTGCCTCGGAAAAGACTGGCCGGAGCCACCGACACTCCACCGACGCGGCGCCGACACCGGGTCGATGACGCGCCGACGAGCCGCCGACGCGGTGCCGGCAGGGCCCCGACACGCGGGTGTCGCAGGGAAGTTGGGGATGGTCGGGGTCGATCGGCAGGCGAACGGAACTCTCTCATCGGTTAATGAGAGTGTTACTTCGATGTGTTGTGTGGTTCCGTAGTGATCGATGAGACTGGGGATTCCGACCGGTCAGCCCAAAAGATCGGTCGCCCCGCACTGGTGATGTTCGGTCCGCCCCCCACGATCCGAACAGGATGGGACCTAATGCGCAATTCGCTGGAGCACGTCCGCGTGATCCCCGCCGCCGTCGTGCCCGTCTGTCCGAGACCCCGCCGGAGATCTCACCTCTCCCCGCGCGGATCGGCCACGGTAGCGGCGTAGCCGCCTCTCACCACTCACCGAACGGCGGATCGCCCCGGCCTTCCCGGCGACGCCGTCCTCCGGCCTGCCCGTAGGCGCTGCCCCTGTGCGCACGCCCGCGGGCCGCGTGGTCTGCCATGACCGCGTGGTCTGTCATGACCACGCGGCCCGCCATGACCCCGGCCGGAACGTCCGCGCGCCCACGGCCCGTTCGGTGACGCACCCCCCACGAAAGGAACCCCTCAGGTGCTTACTTCGCACCACCCACGATCACGCGAACCCCAGCAACCCGTGCCCGCCGCTCGCGGCGACGTGGCGGGACAGAGCGGGCATGTGCTGGCGGTCGGCGAACCGGGCCCCAGGCTCGAGCGGCTGACCCGGACACTCGTCTCCACCGGGCATGAGGTGAGCCATGCGGAGCCCGGCGATGTCAGCCGACAGATGCGGCACTCCCCGCCGGACGCGATCGTCGCCCTGGACGACGCCGACGACGGACTGGACCTGATACGCGAGGTCCGCGCCGTCCCCGCGGGACGGGCGCTCCCCCTGCTGATGGTCACCTCCGACCCCGGCCCCACCGGCGTCGCCGACATGCTGCGCGGCGGCGCCGACGACTGCGTGGCGGAGACCTCCGACCCCGTCGAGCTCTCCGCCCGGATCGAGGCCAAGCTGCGCCGGGTGCCGGTCCCCGTCGAGAACCTGCTGCTCGACCCGCGCACCGGCCTGTACTCCCAGCCCCACTTCCTTGGCGAGCTCGACCGGGAGCTCAAGCGGGTCGACGACAGCCGCACCGGTGGCGTCGTCGCCATGGTGGGCGTGGCCGAGATCGCCGCGCTCGAGGCCCGGCTGGGGCCGCGGGTGCGCCGTGAGGTCGCCGAACGTCTCGCGGGCGTGGCCGAGAAGCTGGGCGGCGTCTGCGACCGGCTCGGCTGGGACGACGAGGGCCATCTGCTGATGCTGATGCCCGGCGTGGACGAGGACACCGCGCGCCGCGAACTCCAGAACTTCGCCAACGCCGTGGCCGGGACCCGCTTCGTGGTGGCCGACGAGAACGTGCGGCTGACCCCGGCGATCGGCTGGACCCCGCTGGCCGACTGCGCGGACCGCGCCCAGGCCGTCGCCAACGCCCGGAACGCGGTCGAGGAGTCCATCCGCCACCGGGATCTGCGGCCGGTCAAGTACGCCGCGTGGATGCGCGGCACCCATCGGCGCGGCCGCCGCTCCCTCGCCACCGCGCTCCGCGCCCTGCTGTCGGCGCTCTCGCCCGTCCTGGTGCTCCTCCTCGGGGTGGGCATCCCGTTCGTCTTCTACCAGCAGATGTACGAACTGGGCTGGGACGTGGGCTCGGCCGCGTACTGGGTCGTGGTGTCCGGTCTGGTGCTCTCGGCCGCGCTGATCGTGCTGGAGTGCCTCTTCTCGCTGGACGCCAAGCCCCGGCCGGAACGGCCGGCGCAGCCGTATCCACCGGCCAGCGCCGTCATCGCCGCGTATCTGCCCAATGAGGCCGCGACCATCGTCGACACCATCGAGTCCTTCCTGCGCCTGGACTACCCCAACGAGCTGGAGATCGTGCTCGCGTACAACACGCCGCACCCCATGCCCGTGGAGGAGACCCTGCGCGAGATGGCCCGCCGCGACCCGCGGCTGGTGCTGATGCCGGTGGCGGGCAGCACCTCCAAGGCGCAGAACGTCAATGCCGCGGTGACCCGGGTGCGCGGTGAGTTCGTCGGCATCTTCGACGCGGACCACCACCCGGTGCCCGACGCCTTCCAGCACGCCTGGCACTGGCTGTCGAACGGCTATGACGTGGTCCAGGGCCACTGCGTGATCCGCAACGGCGAGAGCTCCTGGGTCTCCAAGCTGGTGGGCGTGGAGTTCGAGGCCATCTACGCGGTCAGCCACCCCGGCCGGACCCGGCTCTACACCTTCGGCGTCTTCGGCGGCTCCAACGGCTTCTGGCGCACCGATCTGCTCGCCAGGACCCGGATGCATGGCACGATGCTCACCGAGGACATCGACTCCACGATGCGCGCGCTGCACGAGGGCGCCCGGATCGCCACCGACCGCACGCTCATCTCGCGCGAACTGGCGCCCACCACCCTCAAGGCGCTGTGGAACCAGCGGTCGCGCTGGGCCCAGGGCTGGCTCCAGGTGTCGCTGAAGTACCTGTGGCGCGGCTTGCGTTCCCCGGCCTTCACCGCCCGCCAGAAGGCGGGGCTGCTGGTGCTGCTGGGGTGGCGGGAGATCCAGCCGTGGCTGACCCTCCAGATCCTGCCCGTACTGCTGTACTCGGCGTGGCGGGCCGGGGGAGTGGACCATCTCGACTGGGCGGTGCCGGTCTGCCTGCTGGCCACCCTGTTCACGCTGTCCGCAGGGCTGGTGCAGGCGCTGTTCGCCTGGCGGCTCGCGGTGCCCGAACTGCGCCGCCGCAGGGCGTGGTTCTGGCGGTACCTGGTGGTGTCCACCGTCTTCTACAGCCACTTCAAGAACATCGTGGCCCGTCAGTCGCTCCTCAAGGAGGTGCTGCGGGACCGCCAGTGGCGGGTCACCCCGCGCCCCGGTGACAAGGCGGTGAAGCGGACATGAGCACGATGTCCACGACCATCGCGTCCACCACCGCCCCCCGGGCGGTCAACGGCACGCCCGCCAAGAGCGCACCGACGCGGAACCGGCGGAACCAGGAGATCCAGGGCCTGCGCGGAATGGCGGCGCTCCTCACGGTCGTCTTCCACGTCTGGCAGCAGTACTTCGTCTACGACCGGGACGGCGCCCACTCACCGGTGCCCAACCGGTACGCCAACGCCCTGGTGTCGCTGGAGGTCATCGACCTCTTCTTCGTCCTCTCCGCGTATCTGCTGACGCTGTCCTACGCACGGGCGGCGATCGACGGGGGCTCGACCCGCCCCGGCCGGGTGTTCCTCTTCCGGCGGGCCATCCGGATCGTCCCGCTGTACTTCCTGGCGGTGACGTTCATCTGGGCCACCCGCAATCCCACCCTGCCCGGCGAGTGGTCCGATCTGCTGCACCATCTCACCTTCACCCAGGTCTTCGACCAGGAGCAGATCTTCTACACCATCGGCCCGACCTGGTCGTTGTCGCTGGAAATCATGTTCTATGTGGCGCTGGTGGGACTCGGCCCGCTGGCCGTCCGTGCCTGCCGCCCGCTGCGCCGGAGGGCCTCCCGGGTGGCGGTGTGCGCCGTGGGGTGTGCACTGCTGTACATCGGGCCGTTCATCTGGATCGCGGTCGCCCGCTACGGGCTGGATATCCCGCACACCGAATGGCCGGTGTACTTCGGGCCGCAGGCCCGCTTCGGCGGGTTCGCGGCGGGCATGGGCCTCGCCGTGGCGATGGTCGCCCTCGGCGACCGCGGCCGGCTGGACGCGAAGGTGGCGATCCCGCTCCGGGCGGCCGCCCTGGTGGGGCTGTACGTGCTGTCCTTCGCCGGTACGGAGGCGGAGGACTTCCCGACCACCTTCTACCATCCGCTGTCCGCCCTGCTGTGGACGCTGCTGCTGTACAGCACCATCCATGTGCGGCGGCAGGGGCGGTGGCACTCATGGCTCACGGCACGGTGGCTCACCGGTGTCGGCCTCGCCAGCTACAGCCTCTTCGTCTGGCATGAGCCGATCATGCTGGGCCTGTACAACGCGGGGCTGCTGCCGCCGGACGGCCAGGAGGGCTTCCCGCTGGCCGTGGTCATCGTGCTGGTGGTGGCCGTGGCCGCGGCCACGGTGAGCTACTGGGCCATCGAGTACCCGGCGAGCCTGCTCGGGAAGCTCAAGGACGGCAAGGGCCGTTCGCGCGACTTCTATCCTTGAGGCCGCGCGCTAGCCAGGAACACACGTTCCCCGGTGTACGGGTGGCCGTACACCGGGGGACGGTGGTTATCATCTGGCTGGTTCTTTACTGTCTAACACGTGTGCGTCGGACATCAGTTCCGTTCGGGATCGGGCTTCCGGGGCACTCCACCCAACCCATGCCATAACGGGGAGACCAGCGAAATGGGTCGACACAGCCGACCGACCGCCGCACAGCAGGCGCGTACCACGACGCTCAAGGCGGCCACCGCCCTCGGAGTGGCCGGAACCATAGCCCTCGGCCTCCACTCGACGCTCGGCGGCGACAAGTCCGTCGAGGCCCGCTCCGATGTGAACGCACAGCAGGCGCAGGTGCCGGACGAGGTCGAGCCCACCGCGGATCACTCGCCCTCGCAGAGCCACGTCTCGCCCAGCGAGTCCTCGAAGCCGAAGCTGATCTCCGACCACACCGACGCCGCCACCCCCGATGGCGGCGGTTCGGACCGCGGCGCCGGCACACCGCGGCACGCCGCGCCGGCCACCCCGGACGCGGCCCCCTCCAAGGCCGCGCCCACCATGGCGCCCACCGCCCCCGCGCAGCGGAACGACCAGGTGCCCTCGTCGCCCTCGTCACCGAGCGAGACCACCCCGAGCGCCGACCCGACCACCCCGTCGCAGCAGCCCAGCCAGCCGTCGCAGACCCCCGGTCAGGGCGGCCACCACGGCAAGGGCCTGGTGGGCGGACTGGTCGACGGTGTCGGCGACACCCTGGACGGTGTGCTCGGCGGGGTCGGCGGTGTGCTCGGCGGCTGAGTACCGCCGCCTCACCCCGTGGCCAGCGCCTTGAGGCCCGCCAGGCTTCCGTTGAACCGGTTGTGGTCACCCACCAGCGGCCCGCTGGAGGTGTACTGCCACAGGGTGTGGGTCTTCCAGCCGGCCGGCAGTGGCCCGGGGGTGGCGGCGTACCGCGCCAGCCACAGCGGGTTCCGGTCGGCGAAGGCCGCGCTGTCGCCGGTGCACGTCTGCCACCAGCCGGTGGTCGTGTAGATCACCGGCTGGCGACCGGTGCGCTCCTTGACCCGCGCGGTGAAGTCGCCGATCCAGTTCACGATCTGGGCGGCGGTCAGGCCGTAGCAGGTTGCTCCGTACGGGTTGTACTCGAGGTCCAGGACGGGTGGCAGCGTTTTGCCGTCGTCCGACCAGTCGCCGCCATTGGTGACGAAGAAGTCCGCCTGGCGGGTGCCACTGGAACGGTCCGGCAGGGCGAAGTGGTAGGCGCCGCGGATCATGCCCTGCTGGAAGGAGCCGTTGTACTGCGCGGTGAACGAGGGGTTCTTGTAGGTCGTGCTCTCGGTGGCCTTCACATAGGCGAATCGGACGTCGTCGTCCCACAGGGCCGCCCAGTCGACCGAACCCTGGTGGTCGCTGACGTCCACGCCCTCCACCGAGGCCGCTCTGGTGGCCCGGGGCGTGGCGCCGGGGGCGGTCTTCTCATGGCGGGCGATGGTCGAGCCCATCCAGTCCCGCTCGGGGTGCGGTACGGACGCCGCGGGGGCCGGGTCGGTGCCGGCGTCGTGGTCGGGGTCGGTCGTCGAGGCGGTGGCCGGTACCAGGGTGGCGAGGACGGCGGCGGTGATCGCCACTCCCAGTCCGCCGATGGCGTAGGGCGAGCGCAGACGCGAAGGCGCCCGGTGGGCGCCTTTACCGGATTTCAGGGACATCTGTTCCTCCGATCCGTTCCGCATCGACGGTATGCGCGCCGAACGAAGAACGTGAAGCGGAACGGGAAATTCTGTCCCTCCGTCAGCGGCCTCCGCCCTCCTCGCCGAACGGTCCGGACGGCACGCCGTAGCCCGCCACCAGTGCCCTCGCGGCCCGGGTCGCCCGGATGGCGACCTCCTCGACCACGTCATCCGGATCGCCGAACTTCCCTTCCAGCAATTGGGCGACATAGCCACGGGCGAGCGCGTGCAGGGCGTCGAGCAACGCCACGGCCGTCACCGCGGCCTCGCCAGGGGCGACCACCTCGAAGGCGCTCGGCAGCAGCAGATCCACGAACTCCCTGCTGCTGTCCCGTAGCTCCGGATGAGTGGCCCGCAGCCCCGGCGCGAAGAGGATGTCAAGACCGCCGCGGTAGCGGGCCGCCGCGCGCACGAACGTGCCCGCCACCGTCGCCAGCCGCTCCTGCGCGGAGCCGACGTCGGCCACCGTCTCCAGGTAGATGGCCCGCAGCCGCCGCGAGACCTCCAGGGCGGCGGCCGCGAGCAGCGCGTCACGGTCGGCGAAGTGGCGGTACGGCGCACCGGGGCTCACACAGGTGCGGCGCGCGGCCTCCGCCACGGAGAAGCCGCGCATTCCCACCTCGTCGATGATCTCCAGGGTCGTCTGCACCAGCGCGGCGGCCAGGTCGCCGTGGTGGTAGGTGGCGCGTCCCTTCGGGGTGGGTGCCATTCGGGTGACCCTACCCGACCCGTGGTTCCGGCTCACCCGCCCCTGGCCTGCGCCTTTCGGCGGCCCGGGCGGTACGCAGCGCGTCCCGCGAGCGCTCGATGCGGATCGGAAGATCCCGCACCCGCTCTCCGGTGGCATGGTGGAAGGCGTTGCCGATGGCCGCCGCCGCGCCCACGATGCCCAGTTCGCCGATGCCCTTGGCGCCCACCGGGTTGGTGGTGTTGTCGTCCTCCTCCATCAGCACCACGTCCAGTCGCGGAACATCGGCGTGGGCGGCGATGTGATAGCCCGCGAAGTCATGGTTGGCGAAGTCACCGAAGGCCGGATCGACCTCGCCGACCTCCAGCAGCGCCATCGACAGACCCATCGTCATGGCCCCGAGGAACTGGGAGCGCGCGGTGTGCGGATTGACGATCCGCCCGGCGGCGAACACGCCCAGCATCCGGTCCACCCGGATCTCACCGGTGTCGCCGTCCACCCGCACCTGGGCGAACTGCGCCCCGAAGGTGTGCCGCGACAGATCCGCCCGCCGCTCCAGATCCTCGGCGGTGTCGGCCACCACCTCCAGACCGCCGTCCGGGACCACACCCGCGTAGGTGTCCAGCTCCTTCCGCAGCGCGCGGCACGCCTTGTCCACCGCCCAGCCCCATGAGGCGGTGCCGAGCGAACCGCCCGCGAACGGCGCCATGCCCAGCGAGGCACGGCCGATCTCCAGCCGCAGCCGCGACAGCGGAATGCCGAGCGCGTCCGCCGCCACCTGGGTGAGGGCGGTACGGGCGCCCGTGCCCAGGTCGGCCGCGCCGATGCGCACCCGGTACGTCCCGTCCTCCTCGGCGCGCGCCACCGCGGTGGAGGGAAAGGTGTAGTCCGGGTGGTGCGAGGCGGCCACACCGGTGCCCAGCAGCCAGCGCCCCTCGCGCCGGATCCCCGGCGCCGGATCGCGGCGCTCCCAGCCGAAGCGCGCCGCGCCCTCGCGCAGACAGGCCACCAGATTGCGGCTGCTGAACGGCTTGCCACTCTCCGGGTCGGTCTCCGGCTCGTTGCGGATCCGCAGCTCGACCGGGTCCATGCCCAGCGCCCCGGCCAGCTCGTCGACGGCCGACTCCAGCGCGAACATCCCCGGGGTGTGGCCGGGGGCCCGGAACCAGGCGGGCGTCATCACATCGAGCGGCGCCACCTTCACCGTCGTACGGGCGTGCGGCGCCGCGTACATCATCCGCGTCGAGGACACCGTCTGGTCGGCGAACGGCACCTGGGTCGAGCGCTGCTGCACCGACTCGTGCTGGATCACCGTCAGCCGGCCGTCGCGCTCGGCGCCCAGCCGCACCCGCTGGATCGTGGGGGAGCGGTAGGGGATCAGCTGGAACATCTGCTGCCGGGTCAGGGCGATCTTCACCGGCCGTTCGACCGCCCGCGCGGCGAGCGCCGCCAGCACCGTGGGCGAGCGCGGAATGCCCTTGGAGCCGAAGCCCCCGCCGATGTACTCGGCCACGACCTCCACCGCGCCCAGCTCGATCCCGAACAGCGCGGAGATCAGCTGCGCGCTCATATAGGGACCCTGGTCGGAGTTGAACAGCGTCAGCCGGTCCTCGTCCCACACCGCGATGGTGGCATGCGGCTCCATCGGGCTCGGATGCTCCACCGGAGTGGTGTACGTGGCGTCCACCCGCACCGGGGCGGTCGCCCAGGCACCATCGGCGTCACCGCGCTCCACCAGGCCGGGGCTGCCGTCGGTCACCGTCTCGGCGATCTCCAGCCGCTCGTCGTCGGCGCGCAGCACCACATCGTGCGGCTCCCGCTCATAGCCCACCCGGACGGCCGCCGCGCCCTCGCGCGCCGCCTCCAGCGAGGTGGCCACCACGGCGGCCACGATCTGACCGTGGTACGCCACCTGAGGGGACTGCAACACGAAGAGGTCCGCGCTCGCCTGCGCCTCGGCGTTCAGCCGCGGGGCGTTGGTGTGGTCGAGCACCGCCAGCACACCGGGCAGGGCCAGCGCCGGGGCGGGGTCCACCTCCGCCACCCGGCCGCGGGCGACGGTGGCCTGCACCGGCCATACGTAACTGACGTCCCGGGTGGGGAACTCATAGGCGTAGCGCGCCGTGCCGGTCACCTTGGCCAGGCCGTCGACCCGGGTCACCGGGGCGCCGACACTCCGCTCGACGGTGGTCATGCGCGATCCCTCCTCGCAGCGAGGTCGCGGACACCCGCGACGATCAGATCAGTGGCCAGGTCGACCTTGAAGGCGTTGTCGGGCAGCGGCCGCGCCTCGGCCAGCTCGGCCCGCGCCGCCTCGCGCAGCGCCTCCTCGTCCGGCCGGACGCCGCGCAGCCGCTCCTCGGCGATCCGGGCCCGCCACGGCCGCGGCGCCACCCCGCCGAGCGCTATCCGCACGTCCCGCAGCGAGCCGTCCTCGGCCACGGACACCGCGGTGGCGACGCTCACCAGCGCGAAGGCGTACGACCAGCGGTCGCGCACCTTGCGGTAGCGCATCCGGGCACCGTGCGGCGGCGGGGGCAGCTCCACGGCGGTGATCAGGTCGCCGTGGTCCAGGACGGTCTCCCGGTGCGGTGTGTCACCGGGCGGCAGATACAGCTCTGCCACCGGAACGGTGCGCGAGCCGCCGTCCACCGACCGCACGTGCGCCACCGCGTCGAGCGCCACCAGCGCCACCGCCATGTCGGACGGGTGGGAGGCCACGCAGTGGTCGGAGGTGCCCAGCACGGCCAGATCGCGGTGCGCGCCCTGGATCGCCGGACACCCGGTGCCCGGCTCGCGCTTGTTGCACGGCTTGGTCACGTCCTGGAAGTACCCGCAGCGGGTGCGCTGGAGCAGATTGCCGCCCACCGTGGCGACCGTGCGCAGCTGCCCGGAGGCCCCCGCCAGCAGCGCCTGGGACAGCAGCGGGAAGCGCTCACGGATGCCCGGATCGCCCGCCAGCGCGCCATTGCGCACGGTGGCGCCGATGAGCACGGAGCCGTCCTCGCGGTGCTCGATCCGGTCGTACGGCAGCCGGGAGACGTCGATGAGCAGACCCGGGTCGGTGACGCCGAGCTTCATCAGGTCCACCAGATTGGTGCCGCCGCCGAGATAGGTGGCATCGGGGCGCTGGGCGATCAGCTCGGCCGCCTCGGCGGCGTCGCCCGCGCGGGCGTAGGCGAACTCCTTCATCGGGCGCCCCCGACGGTGGCCGTGTCCTGGGCGCCCTGGGCACCCGCGGCCTCCAGCACGGCCTCGACGATCCCGTTGTACGCGCCGCAGCGGCACAGGTTGCCGCTCATCCGCTCGCGCACCTCCCGCGCGTCCAGCGCGGAGGCGTCGGCCACCCCGGCGGCGGTGTCCTCGGTGACATGGCTGGGCCAGCCGCGCCCGGCCTCGCCCAGCGCCCCGATGGCGGAGCAGATCTGGCCCGGGGTGCAATAGCCGCACTGGAGCCCGTCGTGGTCGAGGAAGGCGCGCTGCACCGGGTGCAGCTCCCCGCCGCCGTCCGGCAGCGCCGCCACTCCCTCGATGGAGACGATCTCGCGCTCCTCGGCGGTCACCGCGAACATCAGGCAGCTGTTCACCCGCTCACCGTCCACCAGTACCGTGCACGCCCCGCACTGACCGTGGTCACAGCCCTTCTTGGTGCCGGTGAGCCCCAGCCGCTCGCGCAACACATCGAGCAGGGTCGTTCGGTTGTCGATCGTCAGGGAGTGGGAGGTGCCGTTGATCCGCAGGATGATGTCGCTGCTCGGTGAGTGATGTGAGAGGCTCATACATTGAATGTATCAACCTCTTACATCCGTGGCGAGGAGATATGAATTCCATGCGGGACGTCGTAGCGCAGATGCACCGATGGTGGGGCGAGGGCGAGCCGTTCGCCCGGGCCACGGTGGTGGCGACCTGGCATTCCTCGCCGCTGCCGCCCGGGACGTCCATGCTGGTCGGCCCCGATGGCGCGGCGATCGGCAGCGTCTCCGGCGGCTGTGTCGAGGGCGCCGTCTATGAACTGGCACAGGAGGTGACCGACAGCGGCAGGCCCGTGCTGGAGCGCTATGGCGTCAGCGACGACGACGCCTTCGCGGTGGGGCTGACCTGCGGCGGGATCATCGACGTCTATGTGGAGCGGATCGACCCCGCGGGCTTCCCCGAACTGGGCGAGGTGGCCGGGGCGGTGGCCGCCGGGGAGCCGGTGGCCGAGGTGATCTGCGTGGCCGTCGACGGGCCCGACCCGGAGGGACGGCTGGGCCGCCGGCTGGTCGTACGGCCCGAGTCCACCTCCGGCTCCCTCGGCTCCGGACGGCTGGACGCGGCCGTCGCCGAGGACGCGCGCGGACTGCTGGCCGGCGGGCGCACCGAGACCCTGGCCTACGGCTACGACGGCGTCCGCATGGACGAGGAACTCACCCTGTTCGTCTCGGTCCACGCCACCCCGCCGCGGATGCTGGTCTTCGGCGCCGTGGACTTCGCGGCGGCCATGGCCCGGATCGGCGCCTACCTCGGCTACCACGTCACCGTGTGCGACGCCCGGCCCGTCTTCGCCACCCCGCGCCGCTTTCCCGAGGCACACGAGGTGGTGACCGACTGGCCGCACCGCTATCTGCGCACCGAGGCCGAGGCGGGCCGGATCGACGAACGCACGGTGGTCTGCGTGCTCACCCACGACCCCAAGTTCGATGTGCCGCTGCTGGACGTCGCCCTGCGCCTGCCGCTGGCCTACGTGGGCGCCATGGGCTCCCGCCGCACCCACGACGACCGGCTCCGCCGGCTGCGCGCCACCGGTCTCGGCGAGGAGGCGCTGGCCAGGCTCGCCTCGCCGATCGGCCTGGACCTCGGCGCCCGTACCCCGGAGGAGACCGCCGTCAGCATCGCGGCCGAGATCATCGCCGACCGCTGGGGCGGCAGCGGCACCCGGCTGACCTCCCTCAGCGGCAGCATCCACGGTCAGGAGCCGATGCGGCCCGCGGCCGGAGGCTGAGACGGGCCCACGGGCCCGGGCCGGGGATCGTCACAATGGTTCCCGGCCCGAATGGATGTAGGAGGAATCGAACCAGCCGTGGAGACCGCTCGAAGCAGCGACGACGACATAGAACCCACCGCCGCCGACGATGACGCGCCACTCGGCGCCGGGGACACCGCCCCCGCCCCGCCGCCGAGACCCGGCTGGCGCCGCTGGGTGATGGACACCCGGCCGCTGCGCCACCGCCCCTTCCGCCGGCTGTGGAGCTCCACCACCGTCACCGCCATCGGCAGCCAGCTGACCGCCGTCGCCGTGCCCAAGCAGATCTACGACATCACCGGCTCATCGGCGTGGGTCGGCTACGCCAGCTTCGCCGGACTCCTCCCGCTGGTGGTCTTCGCGCTGTGGGGCGGGGTGGTCGCCGACCGGATGGACCGGCGCACCCTGATGCTCGTCACCAACGTGGGCATCGCCGTCACCTCGGTGCTGTTCTGGGCGCAGTCCTTCGCCGGTCTGGACTCGGTGGCGCTGCTCATGGTGCTGCTCGCCGCCCAGCAGGGCTTCTTCGGCATGAACTCCCCGGCCCGCAGCGCCTCCGTCGCCCGTCTCGTCCCCGCCGACGAACTGCCCGCCGCGGGCGCCCTCCAGTCCACCGTCGCCCAGACGGGCATGATCCTCGGCCCGCTGCTCGCGGGCGCCCTGATCCCCGTCCTCGGCCTGCCCGCGCTCTACCTCATCGACGCCGTGGCGCTGTGCGTCACCCTGTGGGCGGTCTGGCGGCTGCCCGCCCTGCCGCCCCTCACCGAGGGCGCCACGGGCGGCGCACGGCGGGGCGGATGGCGCGATGTGGCCGACGGCTTCCGGTACATCGCCGCCCACCGCATCCTGCTGATGTCCTTCCTCGCCGACATCATCGCCATGGTCTTCGGCATGCCCCGCGCGCTCTTCCCCCAACTCGCCTCGCACACCTACGCACCCTGGGGCGAGGGGTTCGCGCTCGGCCTGCTCTTCGCGGCGATCCCGCTCGGCGCGGTGGCGGGCGGTCTGCTGTCCGGCACCTTCTCCCGGGCCCGCCGCCAGGGCCTGATGGTCATCGCCGCCGTGGTGGCCTGGGGCGTGGCCATCACCGGATTCGGGCTCAGCCTCAACCTGTGGTGGGCGGTGGCCTTCCTCGCCCTCGCGGGCGTGGCCGACATGGTCTCGATGGTCTTCCGCGGGACGATCCTCCAGGCCGCCGCCACCGACGACATGCGCGGCCGGATGCAGGGTGTGTTCACCGTGGTGGTGGCGGGCGGCCCGCGCATCGCCGATCTGCTGCACGGCACCGCGGGCTCGCTCCTCGGGGCCCGCGCGGCGGTCGCCGCGGGCGGGCTGCTGGTGGCCGTCAGCACACTCGGGCTCGCCGTCGCGGTGCCCGCCTTCCGCCGCTACACGCCCTGACGACACGGCCGCGGCACGACGGCACCACAGCGCGACGGCCGTGCCCCCGCCGGAACTCAAGAACCCGGGGCGGGGGCACGGCCGTCGCGGCGCTCAGGCGGTACGCGCGGCGCTCAGGCCGTACGCTCGTCGCGGTCGCCGCCCCACAGCGTGTGGAACGAACCCTCGCGGTCCACCCGCCGGTAGGTGTGCGCGCCGAAGAAGTCCCGCTGCCCCTGGACCAGCGCGGCGGGCAGCCGCTCCGAGCGCAGCGCGTCGTAGTACGCCAGCGCCGCCGAGAAGCCCGGGGCCGGCACGCCCAGCTCGACCGAGGTGGCCACCACCCGCCGCCAGGCGTCCTGTGCCGCGCCCAGCGCCTCGGCGAAGTGGTCGTCGGTCAGCAGCGTGACGGGCTTGCGCTCCTTGGCGTACGCCTCGGTGATCCGGTTCAGGAACCGCGCCCGGATGATGCAGCCACCGCGCCAGATCCGCGCGACCGCCCCGGGGTCGATGTCCCAGCCGTACTCCTGGCTGCCCGCCTCGATCTGGTGGATGCCCTGCGCGTACGCCACGATCTTCGAGGCGTACAGCGCCTGCTCGACATCGTCGGCGAACCGCTCCGCGGCGGCCCCCGAGAGCCCCTTGCCGGACGGCCCCGGCAGCCCCTGCGAGGCGTCCCGCAGTTCCGCGTGGCCGGACAGCGAGCGGGCGAACACCGCCTCGGCGATCCCGCTCACCGGCACGCCCAGGTCCAGCGCGGTCTGCACGGTCCAGCGGCCGGTGCCCTTCTGCTCGGCCTGGTCCTGCACCACGTCCACGAACGGCTTGCCGGTGGCGGCGTCGGTGTGCCCGAGCACCTCGGCGGTGATCTCGATCAGGTACGACTCCAGGCGGCCGCCGTTCCAGGTGCGGAACACCTCGGCGATCTCACCCGGCGACATGCCGAGCGCCCGCCGCAGCAGGTCGTACGACTCGGCGATGAGCTGCATGTCCGCGTACTCGATGCCGTTGTGCACCATCTTCACGAAGTGGCCGGCACCGTCCGGGCCGATGTGGGTGCAGCACGGGGTGCCGTCCACCTTGGCGGAGATGGATTCCAGCAGCGGGCCGAGCGACTTGTAGGATTCCACCGATCCGCCGGGCATGATGCTGGGCCCGTTGAGGGCGCCCTCCTCGCCGCCGGAGATGCCGGTGCCCACGAAGTGCAGCCCGCGCTCGCGCAGGGACTTCTCCCGGCGCCGGGTGTCCTCGAAGTGGGCGTTGCCCCCGTCGATGATCACGTCGCCCTCTTCGAGGAGCGGTGCGAACTCCTCGATGACGGCGTCGGTGGGCGCACCCGCCTTGACCATGATGATCAGCCGCCGGGGCCGCTGGAGCGAGGCGACGAACTCCTCCGCACTCTCCGCCGGCACGAAGTTCCCCTCGTGACCGTGCTCCTCCATCAGCGCCTTGGTCTTGGCGAACGTGCGGTTGTGGAGGGCGACGGTGTGCCCGTGCCGGGCGAAGTTGCGGGCGAGGTTGCTCCCCATGACGGCGAGCCCGGTGACGCCGATCTGGGCGGTCGGCTGGGCGGTGGAAGGGCTGGGCATACGGTGTTCCACTCCTGTCACGCGCATCGAATCCTTATGCGAGGCAGCAACGCCGAGGGGAGCGGGGATCTTCCCCCTCGACCGGCCGGGTTTCGCCCGGCCATAGTTGCACGATGTGCGCGACGGCGGATGAGTGTCCGAGGAATGACTCCGGGGCGTGTCATTTCGCTCGCGTCCGGGCGGTGTGCCGGATTGTGGGATGTCCATAAGGTGCGTGGTGGACGGGTGGCTGGTGTCCCTGCCTCCGGTCGTGGCTGCGCTCGAGGACCACGCCCGGGTGCGCGGTCACGTCCCCCGCCGTGCTGCTTCATGCCCGATCGGCATGACGGTTCGGGCAATCGGCATTGGCGTGAGGTGTCCTCGGGCCGCGATGCTCTGCGGGAGAAGGAAATCAGAACCCTTCCGTCTGACGGAGGGTCTGTACATTGAAGAGGTCCCAGAATATGCCGAGCACTCAGTGGCGCGAAGTATTCCTGCACGGTGAAAGCACCCAGCATGCGGAACAGGCGCACGTTTTCAGTGAGCTGCAACGTCAACGCCTGAAGAAACATGGCCACGGCAGGGCGCTGCACCGTAAGCAAGTGGCCGCGCTGAGGGCGGCTCTCGTGGTGGAGGAGGGGCTTCCCGAACATGCGAGGCAGGGGATTTTTGCCGTTCCCTCCGTCTACGAGGCACAGGTTCGGCTGTCCAACGGAAACTTCTCCACCGACCGGGCTCCTGACATCCGCGGTTTCGCCATCAAGGTGCTCGGGGCCTCGACGCCGTCGTCCGCCGATGTCGAGCAGAACTTCACCCTCGTCAGCCAGGAGACTCTGAAGGTCGGCGGTAGCGCGGACGTCGTCGGAATCGTCGACCTCTCCACGAGCGCGCCCGGAGCGGCCCTCCGTAAGGTCGCCACGAAGCCACGGCTGACACGCCGTGCTGTCGCGAACGTCCGGGACATGGTGAAGCCGTTCAGCGGATTCGCCACGCATGACTTCTACAGCATCATGCCCATCACGTTCGGCGACTACGCGGCCCGGTTGAAACTGTGCGCCGCCTCGACGAAGGTCAACAAAGAAGCCCGCAAGGATCTGGCCGTCGATATCCATACGCGACTCGCGGACGACGACCTGGAGTTCCCTTTCCAAGCCCAGTTCTTCGAGGATGAGAGTCGTACGCCGATAGAAGACCCGTCGGTCCGCTGGGACGCGCCGTGGCTCACCGTGGGGCGACTGCGCGTGCCTCGGCAAGCACCGGACGAGGCATTGGCCGAGACCGTCGAGAAGAGCAGCTTCAACCCTTGGATCGCGGCAACGGAGCATCGGCCCCTCGGAGAACTGATGCGCGCTCGCCAGGCAGCCTATTCGCTCAGCTGGCGCAACCGGGACGTCGCTCGTTGAGCTTCGGGTTCCATGCGCCGCACGACGGCATCGGCGTCGAGACGGGCCTCAGGACGTCACGACGAGGCGTTTTTGGCATATGCCATCGCTTGCGCGGCTACCATGAGCCTCATGGACCTCGATATGCGCCGGGTGCGCTACTTCGTGGCCGTGGCCGAGGAGTGCAGCTTCGTGCGAGCGGCGAGCCGTCTTTACATGACCCAGCCGGCGCTCAGCCGCCAGATCCGGGCGTTGGAGGAGGATCTGAGCGTGGTCCTCTTCCTGCGGGACCGGCAGGGCACTGTACTGACGCGGGCTGGACACCAGTTGCTGGAGGACGCCCGGCCGCTGCTGGCGATGTCACAGGCGGTGCAGCAGCGGGTGCGGATGGCGAACCGGGACGTGAACCACTTCGCCATCGGCTTCATGCCGGGCATCGTCGTCACTCCCATCGTGCGCGAGTTCGCCGCGATGGCGCCGCAACTCGACATCGAGGTCGTGCACACCTCGATCACCGACCAGGTCGACTTCTTGATCGATGGTCGCGTCGACGTCTGCTACGTCCGACTGCCGCTGCCGGAGGGCATGTTCGAGGTGGTCCCGCTCTTCCCGGAGCCCCGTGTGGTGGCGCTGCCGAGCGCGCATCCGCTCGCGGAGCTCAAGGCGGTGCATGTCGAGGACCTGCGGGACATGACCCTGTTGCAGGACCCGGGGGATGTCCCGGAATGGCGCGGGCGCCTGCCGCGCGAACCCCTCGCGCCGCAGATGGACGCCGGGCGGTATCCGGTGACGATCGAGGAGTGCCTGGAAGGTGTTGCCTCCGGTGCCGGATGTTACGTCATGCCGGCGGGCATGGCCGGCTTCTACCGCCGTGACGATGTCGCCTACCTGACGCTGGAGGGCGTCGCGCCCCGCATGGTCGCCCTGGCCTACAGCAAGCACCGGACCATGCCCGAGCTGAGCCAGTTCGCCGAACTCTCCCGCCGCATGCTCGGCCCGGGCCCGGACTGACCTCCGGCGTCGGCCGCCCGGGGGCGGAGTGTCCAGCAGGAGGGTGACCCTGACGGTCGTCGTGCACACACTACGGACGCGGCGGTGACGGCCATGGCCGTCACCGCCGCTGGATCGGCTTTGGACCTCACGATCCGCAGCTCTCGCTATTCGTCGAGTGTGCCCGGCGGCTCAGCCCGGTAAGGGCATGAGGCCGGTCTGCATGAGGAGGCCCGCGAGGTTCCAGTAGTCGCGGTTCTCGGTGATGAGTCCGTTGGTCCGCACGCCGACGGTGACGCCGGGGCACTCGAACTTCTCGCCGGTGGCCGGTATCCCGAGGTGGGAGTTGGAGCGGTCATGCGTGCCGGAGAGGACCCACTCGAATGAGTAGGAGTCGCCCGACTCCACGACCTTGCCCAGAGTGAAGACGTAATCGCTCGAGAGATTCGTCTCCATACTGTCGATCAACGCCTTGACCGCTTTCCTGCCCCCGAAGAGGCCACCGAAGGCGGTGTCGACGACCTGGATGTCCTCGCTCATCATGTCGACGACTGCCTGCGAGTCATGCCTGTTGCAGGCTTCGACATAGCTCGCCACCCAGGAGGGCGGGGTCTGTTCGTTCATGTGTTTCCTCACTGGCTCAACTTGATACGACCGCAGGTGTCCGGAGGGACCGGACATCCGCACACCGATGGTCGAGCAGACGGAGGGCGTGCCGCCAATGCCGAATCGGAGCGTCCTGATGCCTTCCCGGCATGCACGCGCCGGGTCCGGCGGTCCGGGGAGCTACCGCTGTTACGGAGCCTTCGGCCCGGAGCGTCGCTTGGCGTGGCGGGGGGGTCAGGAGGGAGACACGGGTCCGACCCTGATCGCGTGATCGTCGCTGTCGGGTTCCACGCGAAGGTGGCTCGCCTCGGCGCGCTGCCGGAGCGCGTTCGTGCGGAGGACATGGTCGAGGAAAAGCCCGCTACGGCACCGGATTCGAGGGGCGCCGCGCATACGAGGGTGCCGTCCGGATGGGGACGGCACCCTCGTATCCGCGGCCTTTCCAGCCGTTTCCCGATACCGGGACCCGGTGTTATCTCGGCATCTCCGTCGCCGTGCCGTTCACCGTTCCGGTGGCACGCGTCGGGCGTTCCAGGATGCCCCGGGCATCGGGCGGTGCCGGATCCGGTGCGCTGGTGGTGTGCTGGGGGCCGGTGGACTCGGCGGAGCCGTTCGCGGCGCCGTTGTGCGGATGCGCCGAGCCGCCGTTGATCTTCTCGATCGCCTGCCGGGCCTGCTCACCGGGGGAGCGGGCCGCCAGCGGGGGCGAGGTGTGGGACGCGGTGGGCGCGGGCTGGTTCCGCTCCCGCTCCGGTTTGGCGTGGACGCCGATGGTCTGGGTCTGGGCCGTCCCGTGGCGCAGGCGGTGGCTGACCGCCTCGTCGAGGCTCACCGGCCGCTGTGTCTGGGCCGCCAGCCGGCCGGCCTCCTGGCCCAGGGCGGCGACCACGTCCCAGGGCAGATGGAGCACCAGGCGGACTTCGGCGTCGCCATCCGGCAGCGCCTGGATGGGAGGGATGAACCGGTCATTCATGGAACGGGGCCTCCGGTCTCGGTATCGGCCTGTGCGGGCGACGCGCGACCCAGTGGGCAGGACGCGCACAGAGCCATACGGAGAACCGGCCCCGCGTGTTCACTCGACCGCCGGAGGGCCGTCAGTTCTTGCTGAGCAGGATCGTCACCGTCGCCAGGATCGCCGCCAATACCAGCAGGGCGATGCCGTAGATCAGCCGATGTGACCGCAGGACCGGGAGGAACGCGTCGAGGGAGATCCGGCCGGCGCCGGACAGCGCGAGCCCGGCCGCGCCGACGCCGATGAGCACCGGGAATTCCATGCCGCCGAAATAGCCGAGCGGCGTGGAGGCGGCGACCGCGTTGGCCATCGTGCCCGCGACGGCCGCACCCGCGAGCGGGGTGAGCAGCCCCACGGCGAGGCCCAGACCCCCGAAGGTCTCGGCGATCCCGGCGATCACGGCCATGGCCTTGGGCGCCGGATAGCCGAACTGCGCGAACGCCACCGCCGTCTTGTCGATGCCCAGGCCACCCCACCAGCCGAAGAGGTGCTGTGCGCCGCGCCCGGCGACGACCAGCCCGACGCCGAGCCGGATGACCAGCAGCCCGACGTCATGGGCGAGGAGTACGTGCGCCGCGGACCTGGGCGAGCGCGGGGCGGGTGCGGAGCCGTTCTCCGGCACGTGCTCCGGACCGTTGTCGTAGGGGGAATAAGACATGGCGCCCTCGTCTGGTCGGGCTCGGCACCGATCGCCGAGCCGATATCCGATATGCACCTTAAGTACTCTTTATTCCACCAGGGTGCCGGGTTCAATCCGGACGCCCGTCGGCGGCGGACCGGCCTTCGTCGGATCCACCGGGCCGTATCCGTGTCGGCACCGTGATGACCAGGAGCGCGGCCCCGGCCAGGCAGCAGCCCCCGGCCGCCATCAGGGCCGCGTCGACGGCAGCGCCGCTCTCCGCCTCGGCGGCATCCCCGGACAGGGCCACCCCCAGCCCCGCCGCGGTGGTGATGACCGCCTTGGTCACCCCCGACGCCTCCCCGGCGCGCTCGGGCCGCACCACCGCCTGGGTGGCGATGAGCGTCAGGGCGCCCGCGACCCCGAGCGCCGCCCCGCACCCCGTGATCGCCAGGAGGAAGACCGGCGGGTTCGTCGCCATGGCGGCGGTGCCCAGCGACACCGCACCCAGCCCCAGGGCCGCGGCCACGGCCCGCACCGCGTTCGCCGCGCTGATCCGCCCCGCCACCGGTCCGGCCAGCGCCAGCGCCGCCGCCGGGGCCAGGAAGGCCGCCCCGGCGCCCATCGCCGACAGCCCCCACGGCCCCTGGAGCGCCAGAGGCACGACGAACAGCACGACCACGGTCGCGGCATTGGCCGCCGCCCCGGCCGCCGTGAGGGCCACGAACGGCCGGTTGCCGAACAGGGCGAGATCCACCAGCGGATTCGTCGCCGCCCGCTCATGCCGTACGAACACCACCCCGAGCGCGACGGCCAACGCCGACGCCGCCACCGAGCGGCCCGACGCCCAGTCCCACAGCGGCCCCCGGTCGACCAGGGCCGCGAGCGCCGCGAGCGCGCCCGTGGCCGTGACCAGCCCCGCCACATCCACGGACGGCGGCGCGGTGGTGTCCCGCGACTCCCCGGCCCGTGCCGCGCACACCCCGGCGGCCAGCGCCACCGGTACGTTCAGCCAGAACACCGCCCGCCAGGACACCGCCTCGGCGAGCACCCCGCCCACGTACGGCCCGCATACGGTGGCCACGCCCCCGATGCCCAGCGCCCGCCCCATGACCCGCGCCCGCGAACCGGGTGGGCAGGCGTTGGTCAGCAGGGCGAGCCCGACCGGCATGGCCACCGCACCGCCCGCGCCCTGCGCCACCCGCGCGGCCACCAGCACCGGAAGCGACGGGGCCAGCGCGCACACCAGCGACGCGCCGCCGAACACCGCCAGGCCCGCCATCAGCAACCGGCGGCGCCCGTACAGATCGCCCAGCCGCCCGGCACCCGCCATCAGCGAGCCGGCCGCGAGCAGATACCCGCTCACCACCCACCGGAGGCCGCCTCCCGCCGCCCCCAGATCCCGCCCGATCCCGGGCAGGGCCAGATTCAGCGCGAAGGCGTCCAGCTGGATACAGAACACGGTCGCGGCCACCGCCGCCAGCGCCCAGCGCCATGCGGATCCGCCACTTGCCGCCGTCATCACTCACTCCTCGGCACCCCAGAAGGACAGGTCGGATACCGGGGCTGAAGAGTGAGACGAGCGAGTTCGCAAGGAAACGGGCGCGGCCATCACGCCCGGGGAACGGCGATACGCCGGGGGAGCGGCGATACGCCCGGGGAAAGGCGATCGGTCAGCGGCGGGGCGGCAGCCGGTGCAGCTCCACGGCGGTCAGTCGCCCGGCCTCGATCGCGGCGGTCATAAACGTACAGTACGGCTGCCGGCGCCGGTCGGTGGGGGAGCCGGGGTTGAGCAGCCGCAGCCGCCCCTCGGCCGTGGTGTCCCACGGGATGTGGCTGTGGCCGAACACCAGCACATCAAGGTCGGGGAACCGCTCGGCGCAGCGCCGCTCCCGCCCCCTCGACTGGCCGGTCTCGTGCACCACGCCCAGCCGCACCCCGGTCAGCTCGGCCCGGGCCACCTCGGGCAGCCGCGCCCGCAGCTCGGGCCCGTCGTTGTTGCCGTACACCCCGATCAGCCGCCGCGAGCGCTCCTCGAGCAGATCGAGGGTGGCGAGATCGACCCAGTCGCCCGCGTGGATCACCACATCGGCGTCCGGCAGCCGTTCCAGCAGCTCCCCCGGAAGCGCCTTGGCACGCCGGGGCAGATGGGTGTCGGACATCAGCAGAAGGCGCACACCGACGACCGTACCGCCGCGCGTCCCTTGACGAGGACATCGACGGAAGAAATAGTGTGCCAAGCGGCTCAGTCAGGAGGTTCCCAGGGGGTGGACGTGGCAGCGCGGACGGCGAAGGACACGGCACGGGACCGCTATCCGCAGCCGGTGGTCACCACGGCCGAGGCGGAGTGGATCTGGCGTCGGCTGTCGGTGGAGGCGATGGAGGACGGCGTGAAGCCGGAGACCGTACGGCTCGCCGTGGTGGTGGGCCTGGCGCGGGCCAGCGGCGCCCGGTACGGCGGGCTGCTGCGCTGCACCCTGTCCGCGCTGGACCTCGACTCCGGATGGGTGACCATCGAGCACGGCAAGCACCGCGTCCCGCGCCGGCACGGACTGGACCGCGGCACCGTGCTGGTGCTGCGCCGCTGGCTGCGGGTGCGTCAGGAGCTCTGCGCCGAGCTGGAGGGGTCGGTGCCGGAAGCGCTGCTGCTGACGGTGCACCACACCCATGACAACGGGGTGACCGTGGTCGCCGGGCTGCCCATCACCCGGCAGGGTCTGGTGCTCTCCTGGCGCCGGTTCGTGCACCGTACGAACGCCCGGTACGCCGGTAGCCGCCCTCCGCTGCCCACCCGCTTCGAGCAGGTGCGCCGCGTCTGGGACACCTGAGCGCGGCGGGGCGCCTGGGCCTGGTGGGGGCGGGGCGCTCAGGCCGGCCCGCCCCCACCGGCCCCGCTAAGCAGGTCGGAGGAGGTCCGCCAGGGTTCGGGCAGTGCCCCGAAGGGGCGCGGGGCTGTGTCGATGTGCGGCTCCGCCGCGCGGGCGCGACCAGCCACGATGGCGCCGCGGTCGGCCGACGACACATCGCGACACTTCCAGCGGAGCGCTCAGGCCGCGGGTGCCGCGGCCGCCGCGGTGACGGTGAACCGCGCCTGTGCGATGGCGCCGTTCACGCTCACCGCGAGGGTGGCCGTCCCCGGGCGCAGCGCGGTCAGCCTGCCGCTGGCCGGGTCGTACGCCGCCACATCACGGCGCCCGGCGTCGTCCGGATCGCCGATGTGGAGGTTGGGCGAGCCGGTCCAGTCCGCGCTGAGCGGGAAGCCGACCGGCACCCGGCGGGCAGCGGTGCCCTCGCCCTGGAGGACGGTGGCGGTGACACCGGCGTCCTGGCCGGTGCGCAGTTCGGCCGGGGCGGTGACGGTCAGCCCGTCCACATGGGCGCGGGTCTGTACGGACACCCAGTCCGGGCCGCCCCGCCACGGTGCGTGGCGCGCGGCCGCCTGATCCCGCGCCGAGACGTGGTCCACGCCGACCATCGACCAGCCGGTGAAGCCGCCCTGACCGGGCGGGGTGGCGGGGTTCTTGCCCGAGTTGCCGTTGATCAGGTACGGGACGCCGTCCACCCGGGAGGCGTGGAAGGTGCCGACATGGCTGCCGATGAAGCCCGCGCCCTTGCCCGTGGTGCGGCGGAAGTCGGCCAGCCAGCCCTCCAGCAGCGCGGCCTCCTTGCGGTCGCCGAGCTGGCTGCCCTGCTGCGGGGTGGGGTCACGCGGCGGCACATGCTCGATCACCATGACCGAGCCGATGTCCGGGTCCGCGGCGGCCGCGTCCAGCTGGGCGCGCAACTCCTTGATCTGGTCGAAGCCACCGGCGCGCAGCCCCAGGCGTGAGGTGTCCAGGGTGAGGAAGCGGGTGCCCCGGTGGTCGAAGGTGCGGTGGGCGGGCCCGAATTCGGCGGTGAAGTTGTCGATGGAGCCGCCCATCACCTCGTGGTTGCCCGGCACGTAAGTCCAGGGCAGCTCATCGCCCAGCTCCTCCTTCAGCACGGTGCGGGCGAAGGAGAGATCGGCGGGGGAGCCCTCGTCCACCAAGTCCCCGTTGATCACCAGGAAGTCCGGCTTGGCCGCCTTGATCTCGCGCAGGGTGCGGCGGGCCTGGGCGACGATCGGGCTGTTCGGATCGCGGGCCACGAACTGCGCGTCGGACATCACCGCGAACCGCCAGTCGCGTCCCCGGGCCTTGGCGGCGGTGGAGATCAGCGGATCGGGGCGCACGCTCTCCGTGGGCAGTTCGACGGAGGGCGGCACCCGTGCCGTGAGGTCGTCGATGACCACACTGCCGGTGTACTGGCGGGTGGCGGAGGTCTCGGCGAGGTAGAAGCGGTTGACCTTCAGCGGATAGGCGACCCCGGCCGGTACGGCGAAGTCGACATGTCGCCATCCGGTCCAGGTGACATACGGTCCGCGGAGCAACTGGTCGGAGCCCGCCGCGTCCTTGAGGTGCAGGGTGGGCCAGGCCCCCTTGCCGTCGCCCTTGATCCACAGGCCGAACGACTGCGGCTGGCCGTCCACCACGATCTGCTGGGGCGGGGTGACATAGGCGGCGCGGGTGGCGGTGGACTGGGTGAAGTCGTAGTCCAGTTTGAGCCCGGTGCCGGTGTGGCCGTCGGGCGTGGCCTCGGCGGATCCTGAGGCGCGGGCCTGGCTGAAGGTCCAGCTGTCGGCGTCGTCGAAGGACGCCTCCTGCCGCTCGGTCAGGCCGACGGTGACGGCGAGCACCGTGGTGGTGGTGGAGACGGCGACCTTGACCTGCCCCGCGGCCTGGTCGTGGCGCGCCTTGACGGTGAAGGTGCCGGTCCGGGGGTCCGGGGCGATGTCGAACAGCGCGTGGTCGTACGACAGTCGCACATCGGACGGTTCGATGGGGGCGCTGGTGCTGTGCGCGTCCAGGCCGACGATGCCGAACCGGCCCGTGGCCCCGGCGTCCGCCAGGCCGACCAGGCGGCTGGTGGGCTGGATCCGGTCCAGCGGGTCCAGGACGGTGAGGCCGAGGCCGCCGTGGGCGGCGCCGCGCCGGGCGGTGACGGTGGTGTCGCCCCCGTGGCGGGCGGTGAAGGTGCCGTCGGCGCCGACCCGGCCGATGTGGGAGTCGTCCGTCCGCCACTGCGGGGCGCCCTCGGCGGGTCCGTATGTCTCGTCGTAACCGGCCGCGGTGAGGCGGCGGGTGAGCCCGGGGAAGACCCGCTCGGGGTGGCCGCCCCGGACCGGATCGGCGGTGGGCGCGGACGCGCGGTCCATCGCGGTGTCCACCCAGAAGCCCTTGAGGCGGCCGCTGCCGTCGGGGGCGGTGAGGGCCAGGCCGTTGGGGACGGTGCGCTCGGAGCCGTCGGACGGGCTGTTCTCCACCCGGGTGGTGTCGCTGCCGGGTTCGCGGGCGACGAGGGTGGAGGAGCCGCCGCCGTCGAGGTTGAGGGCGCTGTAGGCGCCCGCGTCCTTCATCATCAGGCCCAGCTCGGTGAGGGTGACGCCGCCGCTGTCGGCCTGCCGCCCGTCCACGGTGAGGATCTGCATCTTGTGGCCGTCGCGGGAGAAGCCGACCGCGGTGCGCGGCGCGGTGGCGTTGTTGCCCTCGCCCTCGTGGCCGACCGCCTCGCCGTCCACGACCAGCAGCTCGCGGCCGCCGACGGCGGTGCGGGGCAGTTCGCCGCCGTCGGTGCGGGGCCGGTACTCCATCGACACCGCGTCGCCGACGGCCAGTTCGGACAGCGTGTCGGCGCCGGCGTCCCGGCCGACCAGTACGGTCGCGTCGGCCGGGATCGGGCCCTTGCCGGGCGCGCCGGCCGCGTGGGTGACCTTGCCGTCCACGACCGTGACCTCGGCGGTGCGCTGTGCGCCGTCCACGGTCTGGGCGCGGTCCGCCTCGCCCCACTGGGCGGTGTACGCCCCGATCCCGGTGGCCGGGACGTTGGCGGCGTTGAGCGCCGCGAGCGGGTGGGGGCCGTTGGGGAGGGTCAGGGTGCCGTCGAAGTAGAGCTGGAGGACGCGGCCGGCGTCGGCCGGGCCGATGCCGACGGCCCGGGCGGGCCCGGCGGCGGAGGCGGAGTTGACGAGGTGGCCGTCGCCGATGCCGTTGCCCTCGGGGGCGCCGGTCTGGTTGATGTCGAAGAAGTCACCGTTGATGGCCGCGACCGTGCGGCGCCCCGGCCCGGGGTCGTGCTCGGCGGCCAGTTGGGAGACGCTCCGGCGCTTCGCGACCTTGTCGGGGTGGAGGTAGTCGACCTTGGTGCCGCCGGCCAGGTCCACCGACAGCGAGTCGACCCGTAGCCATTTGTCCGACTCGATCCGGTCGTACGAGGTCAGTCGCACTCCCGGGGCGACCGGCCGGGAGGAGCGGGCGGTCTGCACCCCGTCGCCGTCGGCCACGGACCGGGTGCCGGTCGCACCGCTGGCGGCCGGGGGCGCGACCGGGCGCAGCATCTCCGAGGACGACCGGGGGACGGGTTCGGGCGCCGGGGCGGGGGTGTTGTCGGCGGTGGCCTGGCCGGCGGCGCCCAGCACGAGGGCGGACACCGCGGCCAGGGCCGCCAGTGGTCTGGCGAACGCGACAGGAGGCACGGCAACTCCATGGGGCCAGGGGACACGCGTGGTTCACACGCACAGCGCCCCAGCATCGCCCCGGAGTTGACCGGGCACCAGAAGGCGTCGGCGACGACACGGGAAACAAATGACCAAGTCGGTGCGGACCGTGATCGCTGACGCGGGGTGGGGTCAGTCTTCGGCCAGACCGTCCAGATAGACCCAGGTGCCCTCGTGGCGTACGAAGCGGCTGTTCTCGTGGAGCGAGCCGGTGCGGCCGCCTTGGGCGTAGTGGGCGCGGAACTCGACGGTGCCCGTGGTGTGGAAGGCGCTGCCCTCGGTGGTGCCCAGGATCTCCAGGCGCACCCAGCGCAGCCCCGGGTCGAGGTCCGCACCGGGCGGCCGGGTGGTGGGGTGCCAACTGCGCAGTAGATACGCCTCGTCCCCGATGGCGAAGGCGCTGTAGCGCGAGCGCATCAGCTGCTCGGCGGTGGTCGCCGGGGCCTGGCCGCGGTGCAGTCGGCCGCAGCAGTCGTCGTAGGCCGCGGGCAGCCCGCAGGGGCAGGTGGCCGGGGTGGTGCTGGTCGGCCGCGGGCGTCGGGTGCGTCGGGACATGATCCCCATTGTGAGGGGTGGGGTGGAGCGCCTGCGGCGGGCTGTTCCCCACCCCGCCCCTTCCCGAACCTGGGGCTTCGCCCCAGACCCCGAAACCGGGACTTCGCCCCAGGCCCCGGGGGGACCGGGCTTCCGCCCCAGGCCCGGGGCCGGGCCTCCGTCCCGGGGCCATGGGCCGAGTCGCTGCCACGCGGCGGAGCCGTATGTCGAAGTCGGGGGGCGGGGGAAGGGTCCGCACCCCGTAGCCTCCCCGCGGCCCCCGCGGCCCCCGCGGCCCCCGCGGCCCCCGCGGCCCGAGCGGCCCGAGCGGCTCAGGGCTCGATGACGACCTTCAGCTGCGCCGGGTCGGTGAGCGCCGTCCGGAGCGCGTCCGCCGAACGGTCCAGCGGGAAGCGGGCGGTGATCAGTGACTCCAGGTCGACCCGCCCGGTGGCGGCCAGGGACACCGCCGCCGGGAACTCCCCGGCGTAGCGGAAGGCGGTGACCAGGCTGAGCTCCTGGCGCTGCATCCAGGCCAGCGGGAGTGTGGTCCGAGGCTGGGGCGGGTTGCCGACGGCGACCAGGGTGCCGCCGGGGCGTACGGCGTGGGCGGCGGCGGTCAGGGCGGCCTCGATGCCGGAGCAGTCGAGTGCGATGTCGAACAGCGGCTCCTGGGGGAGGGGTTCGCGGGAGGTGTCCAGGGTCCGGTCGGCGCCCAGGCGGTGGGCGTGGGCGAGCCGGCCGGGGTTGATGTCGGTCACCACGGTCTCGCCCGCGCCCACCGCGCGGGCGGCCTGGAGGACCAGCAGGCCGATCGGCCCGGCGCCGGTGACCAGCACCCGGTCCCCGGCCGCGACGCCGCCGCGGCGCACCGCGTGCAGCGCCACCGCGAGGGGTTCGATGAGCGCGCCGGAGGTGAGGGGGAAGTCGTCGGGGAGGGGGTGGGCGAACTCCGCGGGTACGGCCAGGTGTCCGGTCAGGGCGCCATGGGTGGGCGGGGAGCCGAAGCAGCGGCCGTGCGGGCACTGGTTGTAGCGGCCCGCGCGGCAGGTTCGGCAGCGTCCGCAGGGGATGGCGGGCTCGACCGCGACCCGGGTGCCCGCGGGCAGCGGCCCGTCGCCCGCCACGACCGTTCCGGCCGCCTCGTGGCCGAGCGCGGTGGGGGAGCGGAGCACATTGGGGCCGTTCTCGCCGTGGGCGTAGTAGTGCAGATCGGAGCCGCACAGCCCGACCGCGCCGATCTCCACGAGGACCTCGCCGGGGGCGGGTCGGGAAATCGGGTGCCGCTCGATGCGCACATCCTTCGGGCCGTGCAGGATCGCGGCGGTGGCGTCGTTCATCGGGTGGTTCTCCTGGTACGCGAAAACATGAAGGGGGCTCAGGCGGCGGTCAGCCGCAGCGGTTCGACGCGCTTGATGACCAGGCCGTAGGTGAGGGCGCCGACGATGCACAGGGCGCCGGACAGCATCAGCGGGGCGACGAAGGAGTGGTGGAAGAAGCCCAGCAGCAGACCGGTGGTGGTCGAGCCGAGCACTCCGGCGAGGTTGGAGGCGAAGTTCTGGATGCCGCCGAGCGAGGCGACATGGCGCGGGGTGGGCGCGACGTCGGCGGGCAGGCTGGCCACCGAGGCGGCGGAGAAGGCCAGGCTGGCGTAGCTGACGGACAGCAGGGCCAGGGCCCACATGGCGCTGGGGACGAGCACGGCGAAGGCGATGACGGAGGAGAAGAGCATTCCGCACACCAGACAGGTCTTGCGGGCCCGGCTCACCGACCAGCCGCGGCGCAGCAGGGTGTCGCTGGTCCAGCCGCCGAGGAGGCTGCCGCCGATGGCGACGATGCCGGGCAGGGCGCCGTAGAAGCCCAGTTTGAGCAGGTCGAAGCCGCGGGCGTCGACGAGGTAGCTGGGGAACCAGGTGATGAAGAAGTAGATGACGTAGTTGAGGCAGAAGAAGCCGATCATCATGCCCCAGACCGTGCGGTGGCGGAACAGGTCGCGCCAGCGGACGGCGGGCTCCTCCGGCGCGGTCGTCTTCTCGGCGGGGTTCTCCTCGAGCCGGGCGCCGCCCGCCGTGACGTAGGCGCGTTCCTCGGCGCTGAGTCCGCCGCGCGCCGAGGGTTCGCGGTACGCCTTGAGCCACAGCGCCACCCACAGCAGGGCCACGGCGCCGGTGACCCAGAACGCCATCCGCCAGCCCTGCCAGGCGATCAGCGCGGTCACGACGGGGGCGGCGACGGCGGTGCCGGCGCGGGCGCCGTTGTCCCAGACGCTGTTGGCCAGGGCTCGTTCGCGGACCGGGAACCAGCGGGAGACGGACTTGGCGCACGAGGGGTACGCGGGGGCCTCGCCCGCGCCGAGGGCGAGGCGGGCGAAGAGCAGGCTGCCGATGCCCCGGACGAATCCGGTGCCGACGGTGACCAGTGACCAGATCAGCCCGCCGATGGCGAACATGCGCTTCTCGCCGTAGCGGTCGATGAGCGCCCCGGCGGGCAGTTGGCCCAGCGCGTAGGTCACGAAGAACATGCTGAGGATGACGCCCTGCCACTCGGGGCCGATGTGCAGGTCATCGGTCATATAGGGCAGGGAGATGGAGATGGTGGCGCGGTCGACGTAGTTGACGGTCATGCCCAGGAAGCAGAGGAAGACCATCAGCCAGCGGGTGTTGTGGCGCGGCCCGCGGGGGCGCGGTGGCCCGGTGGTGGCCTCGTCCTGGGCTGGGGAGGGCTGGTCGGTGGCGGGGACGGCTCTGGGGGTCTTCAAGGCGGCTCTCCTTGGAAGGGGCGGTGCGTGGGGTCAGCGCGGTGGCCGGGCGCCGGGGTCCAGCTCCGCCCGTACGGACGCGATGAGGGCGGTGTCGTCCGCGAGGTCCCCGGCGCCCAGCAGCCGCAGCAGCCGGCGCGGGGCCTCGGTGTGCGGGCCGTCCCAGGCGCGGCGCAGTTCCTCGGCCCGGGGGTCGTCCAGGGGGTGGTCGCGGGTGCGGCGGGCCCAGGCGGCGAGGGCGGTGGCCAGGAGCGGGGTGTCCCGTCCGGCGGCGCGCAGTTCGCGCAGCGGGGCGAGCCACCGCTCGGGGATCTTCTGGGATCCGTCCATGGCGATCTGCTGGATGCGGTGGTGCATCGCGGGGTTGGCGAAGCGCTCCACCAGGCTGTCGATGTAGGCGGGCAGGTCAAGGCCCTCGGTGGGCGGCAGGCTCTGCGCGGCCTCGGCGCAGTAGGCGCGTACGGTCTCCTCGCCCCAGGGGGTGGCCAGGACGTCGGCGACGGTCTCGCATCCGTGTCCGAGGCCGAGATACGCGATGAGCGAGTGGGAGCCGTTGAGCAGCCGGAGCTTGGCGAGCTGGTAGGGGCTCACATCGGGGACGAACCGCACCCCGGCCGCCTCCCAGTGCGGGCGGTCGGCGGCGAAGATGTCCTGGAGTACCCACTGGGTGAACGGTTCGCCGGTGACCGCGCCCGCGTCGTCCACGGTCAGGGCGCGGGCGGCGGTCCGCCGGTCGGTGTCGGTGGTGGCGGGGACGATGCGGTCGACGACGGTGGCGGGGAAGGCGACCGAGCCGGTGATCCAGTCCAGCAGGCGGTCGCGGTCGTCCCATGCGGTGGCGGCGATGAACTCCCGTACCAGGCGCCGCAGTACCGCGCCGTTGTCGGCCATGTTGTCGCAGGAGACCAGCGACACCGGGGCGCCGCCGGCCCGCAGCCGGGCGCGCAGCCCCGCGGCGAGCTGCCCGGCCACGCTCGCGGGCGCGGGCCGTCCCGCCAGGTCGTCCCGGATCAGCGGGTCGTCCAGGGCGAGTCCGCCGGTGGCGGTGTCGCGCCGGTAGCCCTTCTCGGTGACGGTGAGGGTGACGACGGTGACCTCGGGGGAGGCGAGGAGCGCGCCGAGCCGGGCGCCGTCGTCGGTGGCGTGCAGCACCTCGGTCACGGTGCCGACCACGCGGGTGGCCGGTCCTTCGGGGCGCCGTTCGGTGAACGAGTACAGCCCGTCCTGCGGTCGCAGCGCGTCCACCACTGACCGGCTGCGCTGGGTGACACCGGCGATGCCCCAGCCGCCGCCGTGTGCGGCCTCGGCGGCTTCGGTGTAGAGGGCCTGGTGGGCGCGGTGGAAGGCGCCGATGCCCAGGTGCACGATCCGGGGGCGCGAGCCCCGCGGGTCGGTGCGCGGGCGGCTCTCGGCGGGGACGCGGTCCAGGGTGGCCAGCGACAGGCGCGGCGGGGAGTCGGGGGTCACCAGTCGTGCACCGACCCGTCGGTACGGCGGCTCACCGGGAGGTACTTCGGGTCGTACGGGAAGCGGGCGGCCGCCTCCTCGTCGAGTTCGATGCCGAGGCCGGGCTCGGCCGAGGGGTGCAGGGCGCCGTCGATCAGCTCGTAGCCGGGCCGGAACACCTCGTGGGTGAGCGGGTCGTGCGCCATGTACTCCTGGATGCCGAAGTTGGGCACGGTGACGTCGAGGTGGACGGCCGCCGACATGCTCACCGGGGACAGGTCGGTGGCGCCGTGCGAGCCGGTGCGCACCTGGTACAGCTCGGCGAGGTGGAAGATCCGCCGCAGATGGGTGATGCCGCCGGCGTGCACGACCGAGGCGCGGATGTAGTCGATGAGCCGCTCGGTGATGAGCTGCTGGCAGTCCCAGATGGAGTTGAAGACCTCGCCGACCGCGATCGGGGTGGTGGTGGACTGCCGGATCTGCCGGAAGGACTCCTGGAGTTCGGCGGGGGTGGGGTCCTCCATCCAGAACAGCCGCACCTCCTCCAGGCTGCGGCCGAGCCGCCCCGCCTCGGTGGGGGTGAGCCGGTGGTGGACGTCGTGCAGCAGGTGGAAGCCGAAGCCGAACCGCTCGCGGACCGCCTCCAGATAGCGGGGTGCGAAGTCCAGATACGCCTCGGTGGACCACGGCTGCTCCTCGGGCAGCGCGCCGGTGGCGGGCTCGTAGACGGTGGCGACCGTGCCGTGGCGGATGCCGTAGGTGCCCGGTGAGCCGGGGACGGCGGCCTGGGCGCGGATCGCGCGGTAGCCCATCTCCTCGAAGCGGGCCACGTCGTCCAGCAGCTCGGGCACGTCGCCGCCGCTGGCGTGGCCGTAGACCAGGGCGCCCTCACGGGCCTTGCCGCCCAGCAGCTCGTACACCGGGAGGCCCGCGACCTTGCCCTTGATGTCCCACAGCGCGGTGTCCACGGCCGAGATGGCGGTCATGGTCACCGGGCCGCGGCGCCAGTAGGCCCCCTTGTAGAGGTAGTGCCAGGTGTCCTCGATGCGGGCGGGGTCGCGCCCGATCAGCAGCGGTATGAGGTGGTCCTCCAGATAGGAGGCGACCGCGAGCTCGCGGCCGTTCAGGGTCGCGTCACCGAGACCGGTCACGCCGTCGGAGGTGGTCACCTTCAGGGTCACGAAGTTGCGACCCGGCGAGGTGACGATGACCTTGGCCTCCGTGATCGTGGCCATGCGTGCTCCTCACTGAAGCGGGCTCCCGGGGTGGAGTCCGGGCTGTCGGTCGGCTACCATACAAGTACGTCAGCAAGCGGAGTCAAGGGTTCGGAAGGGGCCGGATGGCATCGGCGGAAGGGCTGCACGCGGCACGCTCCCGGGGGCGTAACACCCGGCAACTGGTCCATGAGGTGCTGCGTTCGCGCATCGTCGGCCTGGAGCTGGCGCCCGGCTCCGCCGTCTCGGAGAACGAGCTGGCGGCCGAGCTCGGGGTGAGCCGCACCCCCGTCCGGGAGTCGCTGATCCTGCTCGCCGACGAGGGGCTGGTGGACATCTACCCCCAGATGGGGACGTTCGTCTCGCGCATCCGGGAGCGCGATGTGGCCTCCGCCCAGTTCATCCGGGAGGCCCTGGAGCGCGCCGCGTTGCGGGACGCCGTCGGCAGGGTCGGCGCGCGGGACGTGGCCGAGCTGCGGGTGCTGCTCGCCGCGCAGGAGGAGGCCGACCGCCAGTCCGACATGGAGGGCTTCTTCCAGCTGGACGAGGAGTTCCACGCCCGGCTGATGGCCGTCAGCGGCCACGCCTCGGCCTGGCCGGTGGTCGGCCAGGCCAAGGCCCAGCTGGACCGGGCCCGCAGGCTGTCACTGCCGATGACCCAGCAGATGTCCCTGCTCATCGGCCAGCACCGTGAGGTGGTCGACCTGCTGGAGGCGGGCGATGGGGACCGCGCCGACGAGTCGCTGCGCTCCCATCTGCGGCTGGTCTTCAGCGATGTGGAGAAGATCCGCGCCAAGCACCCCGAGCTCTTCAGCGACGAGGACGCCCCCTCGCGGCCCCGCCGCGACAGCGCCCGGCGTGCGGGCGGCGGTCACCGGGTCACCCCAGATGGGTCAGCACATTGATCACCCGGCCGTTGGGGTCGCGGACGAAGAAGCGGCGGACGCCCCACTCCTCGTCGCGCAGGGGGTGGACGATCTCGGCGCCGCTGTCGCGCATCGCCGCGTAGGCCGCGTCCACGTCGTCCACCTCGATGCTCAGATCGGCGACCACCGGCCCGGTCCTGTCGTCGGTCATCACGCCGATCTGGGCGGTGGGGTTGGTGGGGGAGGCGAGGGTCATGACCCAGCCGAGGTTCATCACCTCCTCGAGCCCCAGGAGACCGTAGAACTCCCGGTTCTCCCGCATCGCTTCGGACCGGACGTTGGGTACGACACGGCGGACGGTCATCGCGGGCTCCCCCGGTGGCTCAGCTGGCGGTGTGGTTACCGATCACGGCGTCAAGATACTCGGAGATCGCGTCCCGGTTGCGGGTCAGACAGTCGATGCGCCGGGTCATGCGATCCCGTTCGTCCTCCAGCGTGGTGATCATCTCCGGTGTGGCATCGGAGAAGTGAATGAGCCTGGGCTTGTCGAGGCACGGCAGGATCTGCTTGATGATGCGGGTGGGCAGCCCGGCGTCGAGCAGACCCCTGATCTGCAACACCCGGTCGACGAGCCGTTCGTCGTACGAGCGGTAGCCGTTCGCGCACCGGTCCGGCAGGATCAGCCCCTGCTCCTCGTAGTAGCGCAGCAGCCGACGCGGTGTGCCGGTGCGCTCCGACAGCTCTCCGATGCGCATACGCGGATCCCCTCACCTTCACATCCATGTGAGGGATGCAGCGTAACGTCGGGGCGGGCGCACTCGCGAGGGGCGGAAGGCGCCGGGGAAAAGTGCCAGGTGATTGAACGCGGGCCCGCGGCACGCCGTACGGATAACGACGGGCCCGGCCACCCGAGCCGGGTCCGCCGTGCCACCACCGGGCTTCGCAGGGAAGGACCTTCGGGTTGTCGCGCCAATCGAGCTCTCGTCAGCGGTCGGAAACGGACAAGGGAACCACGGAGGAGGGTTTGACGGAGGGCCCGTCACCGGAGGGGCCACCTGAGCGCACGCAGGATGTCCCCGCCCAGACGGCGGACACCGCCGCGGATGCGGACACTTCCGCGGACGCCCCCGCGGACAGGGACGCCTCCGCGGACAGGGACGCCTCCGCGGACAGGGACGCCTCCGCGGACAGGGACGCCTCCGCGGACAGGGACGCCTCCGCGGACAGGGACGCCTCCGCGGACGCGGATGTCTCCGCGGAAACGGATGCCTCCGTGGGACACGGCGAGTCCCCCGGGCCGTCCGGCGCCTCGGAGTCGGAGGAGGCGGCGGACCCGGAGGAGACCACCGTGACCGGCCCGCTGGTCGGCACCGCCCCCGACGCGGCCCCCGTCCGCAAGGGCTGGCGGGTCAAGTACCCCCTCGTGGCACGGACGGTGGCGTGGACGGTCACGGGGCTGTCCCTCGCCCTCGTCTTCCTCGCCCTTCTCCTGCCGACCAAACTCACCCTCGTCGAACCCAGCGCCTTCCTGCGCATCCCGGTGGAGGGGATCTTCGGCGCCACGCTGCTGCTCATGCTGCCGACGGTGGCGCGGCGGGTGGTGGCGGTGCTCGCCGGGGCTGCCCTCGGGGCGCTGACCATCCTGAACCTCCTCGACATCGGCTTCAACGAGTTCCTCGGCCGTGGGTTCAACGTGGTGCTCGACTGGATACTGCTGGACGACGCCGAGTCGTACCTCAAGGACTCGGTCGGCGAGACGGCCGCCACCATCGCCGTGATCGGGGTCGTGGTCCTCGCCGTCGCCCTGCTCGTCCTGATGGCGCTCGCCGTCCTGCGGGTCAGCAACGTCATGGCGCGGAACACCGCCGTGGCCACCCGCACCACCCTGGTGCTCGGCACCGTCTGGGTGATGTGCGCGGCGCTCGGGGTGCAGGTGGCCGGGGCGCCGTTCGCGTCCAGGAGTACCACCGCGCTGGTGCAGGACCGGGCGGAGCGGGTGCGCAAGACCCTCAGGGACGAGCGTGAGTTCGCCAAGGTGGCCGCCGTGGACACCTATGGCGACACCCCCGGCGACCAGCTGCTGACCGGGCTGCGCGGCAAGGACATGATGATCACCTTCATCGAGAGCTACGGCCGCTCGGCCATCGAGGACCCGGCGATCGCGCCCGGCGTCGACAAGACGCTCAAGAACGCCACCAAGCGGCTGAACAAGGCGGGATTCGCCTCCAAGAGCGGCTGGCTCACCTCGGCCACATACGGCGGCAGCAGCTGGCTGGGCCACTCGACGTTCCTCACCGGTCTGTGGATCGACAACCAGAACCGCTACCGCACCGTCACCGCGGGCGACCACATGTCCATCACCCGCGCCTTCCAGCGCACCGGCGCCTGGCGGACCGTCGGCATCATGCCGGGGGTGCAGAAGGCTTGGCCGGAGGGCAAGTTCTACGGCCTCGACCACGTCTACGACTCCCGGGAACTCGGCTACAAGGGACCAAAGTTCAGCTGGTCGACCATGCCCGACCAGTACGCCCTGAAGGCGTTCCAGCGCCTGGAGCACGGCAAGAAGCGCGACAAGCCGCTGATGTCGGAGATCATCCTGACCTCCAGCCACCAGCCCTGGGCGCCCATCCCCAAGACGATCCCCTGGAGCCAGGTCGGCGACGGCTCGGTCTACAAGGCCATCCAGAAGGCGGGCAAGAAGCCGGCGGACGTGTTCACCGACCCCAACAAGGTGAAGACCGAGTACGGAAGGTCCATCCAGTACTCGGTGAACAGCCTCATCGACTATGTGCTGAAGTACGGCAACAAGAACACGGTGCTGGTCTTCCTCGGCGACCACCAGCCCCTCGCCCGGGTCAGCGGCGACAACGCCAGCCGGGACGTGCCGGTGGCGATCGTCGCGCACGACAAGGCGGTGCTGGACCGGATCTCCCACTGGGGCTGGGACGACGGACTGATGCCGGGGGCTAAGGCCCCGGTGTGGAAGATGAGCTCCTTCCGCGACCGCTTCCTGGACGCCTACGGGCCGAACCCCGGCGGTGGCACGGCGCCCGCCTCACCATCGGCATCGTCCAAGGCAACCTCGCCCAAGGCAACCTCGCCCAAGGCAACCTCGCCGAAGGCGACTTCGCCGTCGCCTTCGGCCAAGCGATAGTTCAGTCGTCCTCCGACCGCTCCCGCCGCGCCTCGAGCCGTTCCCGCTGGGGCAGGACCGTGTACTTCGGGTCCTCCGCCGACCGCATCCCGGCGTGGAACACCCCGAAACGGGTGCACGCGGAGGCCGCCAGCAGGGCGGCGCCGCTGAGGGCCGCGGCGGGGCGGCCGCGGCGGCCGGGGAGGGCGCCGCCGAGCGCGCCCGCCACCGAAAGCGCCTCGGCGGCGCGCATCAGCCTGCCCGCCCGGCCCTCTCGGTAGGTCTCGGCGACCACCCCCAGCCGCCGTTCCATGGCCTTGACGGCGGCGGTCTCCACCGCCGTGCCGAGCAGCGCCACGCCCCGCGCCGGGGCGTTCTCGGCCACCGGCGAGGACAGCAGGGCCATACCGCTCGCCGCCATGGCGGCCGAGCCGACGAAGAGATACGGCAGCTCTCGACGGCCGTCGTGCCATGCCGGGACGGCCGTGTCGGCGGCCAGCACCGCCGTGTACGAGGCCACCGCGGGACCCAGCAGCGCCGCCCCCACCGTGGCCGCCCGGCCGGTGCGCGGCAGCCGCCCGGTCAGGTCCGAGGCGGCGGCCGCCCCGGCCATCGGGCCGTAGGCCGCCAGCAGCCATGAGCCCATGCTCATCGGCGAGGTGGGCTTGAAGACCCGCAGCATGTTGGCGAACCGCCCGGGGCGCCCGAGGTCGTGGATCAGGGCGGCGGTGGAGCCGGTCAGGGCGGCGATCGAGGACACCTTGAGCGCGCGGGCCATGACCGGACGGCCGGTCAGCTCCGCGCCCGCCGCGAGCACCGACCCGGCGCCCGCGAGCCCGCCGAGGAAGAAGTAGCCCGCGATGTCCAGGGGGCGCCAGGTGGGCGGATTGAGCACCGGCCGCCCGTAGTAGGAGGTGAACTCCGCCCCGGGGACCATCGACTGCTCGCCCCCGCGGCCCTTCCCGCCCTTGCGGCCGCGCCGCCCGCCGTTCCCCACCCCCTTGCCGACCTGCGCGTCCCGGCCCGGCCGGGCGCCGCGGATGCCGTCCCGGGTGACGTCCGACTCGCTCATCAGCGCCTCCTTCCGGTACGGCGCCCGCTCACACCGGCCTGGGCCGCGAACACGGCGGCCACGCCGCCGAGCAGGGAAAGGGCCGCGGCGCCCGCGTGCCGCCACATCGAGGGCAGATCCCTGGTCGTGACGACCGGGTCCGGCGGCAGCCCGTACACCTCCGGCTCGTCCAGCAGCAGGAAGAAGGCACCGTCGCCGCCGACGCCGTCCTCCGGGTCGTGCCCGTACAGCCGCGCGTCCTCGACCCCCACCCGGTGCAGCTCCTCGACCCGGGCGGCGGCGCGCTCGCGCAGCTCGTCCAGGGGGCCGAACTGGATGGAGTCGGTCGGGCACGCCTTGGCGCACGCGGGTTCCTGGCCCGCGCCCAGCCGGTCGTAGCACAGGGTGCACTTGTGGGCCCCGCCGTCCTCGGGCCGTACGTCGATGACCCCGTACGGACAGGCGGGCACGCAGTAGCCGCAGCCGTTGCAGACGTCGTCCTGGACCACCACGGTCCCGAACTCGGTGCGGAACAGCGCACCGGTCGGGCACACGTCCAGGCACGCCGCGTGGGTGCAGTGCTTGCACACGTCAGAGGACATCAGCCAGCGCAGCCCGTGCTGTCCGTCCTCGGACGGGGACGCCGGGGAGGTGGGGGTGATCGCCGCCTCCTCGACCGGGGTCCCGGAGCCCTGCGCCGCGAGGGCCAGCACATCGACATCGCCGTGGTCGACGCCGGTCTCGGCCCGGCCCAGCGGCTTGTTCTGCTCGATGAAGGCCACATGGCGCCAGGTGGAGGCACCGAGGCCCTGGGTGTTGTCGAAGGACATGCCGGTGAAGTCCAGCCCGTCCTCCGGGACGGCGTTCCACTCCTTGCACGCCACCTCGCACGCCTTGCAGCCGATGCACACCGAGGTGTCGGTGAAGAAGCCGACCCGGGGCGGATGGCCCTCGTGCCCGGCGTCCCCGGCGACATCCGGTTCGGCTCCGGCGAGCAGATTGCGGCCGATCAGCGATGAGCGCTTCGAGGTGTCGGTCATCCCCGCACCTCCGTTCCGGTCCGTACCGTGATGCCGGCGCGCCGCCGGTAGTCCTCGAGCAGGGCGGTCAGTTCCGGGCCGCGGGGGCGGCGGCCGGGACGGATGTCGGCGCTCAGCGCCTTCACCTCCTGGATGTGGACATTCGGATCGAGGGCGATGGCGGTCAGTTCATTGGCGGCGTCCCCGCGGGTGTAGCCATTGGGACCCCAGTGGTACGGCAGCCCGATCTGATGCACCGTGCGGCCTCCGGCCCTGATCGGCGACATCCGCTCGGTGACCATCACCCGGGCCTCGATCACCCCGCGTGCGCTGATCAGCGTCGCCCAGCCGGTGTGCTCCAGATGCCGCTCACCGGCCAGCTCGGGCGAGACCTCGCAGAAGAACTCCGGCTGGAGCTCGGCCAGATACGGCGTCCAGCGGCTCATCCCGCCCGCCGTGAAGTGCTCGGTGAGCCGATAGGTGGTGATCATGTACGGGAACACCTCGCTGCCCGGCGCGCCCCCGCTGGGGTGGAAGGCGTTGTGCCCATCGGAGATCATCTCCCGGGCCGGGTTGCGCTGCTGCTCCGGATAGAGGGGGTTGCGCACCGGCGAGTCCTGCGGCTCGTAGTGCGTCGGCATCGGGCCGTCCACCAGCCCGGCCGGGGCGTACAGCCACCCCTTGCCGTCGGCCTGCATGATGAACGGATCCACTCCGCTGAGCGCGTCCGGGCCCTGGGCGTCCTCGGGCGGCCGGTAGGACGGCGCCCGGTCGGGGATGAAGTCCGGGATGTCATGGCCGGTCCAGCGGTTCCGGTCGGCGTCCCACCACACCAGCGCCTTGCGCTCGCTCCACGGCTTGCCGTCCGGGTCGGCCGAGGCGCGGTTGTAGAGGATGCGGCGGTTGGCGGGCCAGGCCCAGGCCCATTCGGCGGCGATCCAGTCCTGCTCGGTGTGCGGTTTGCGGCGGGCGGCCTGGTTGACGCCGTCCGCGTACACCCCGCAGTAGATCCAGCAGCCGCAGGTGGTGGAGCCGTCGTCCTTGAGCTGGGTGTACGCGCTGAGCGGCTCGCCGCGCGCGTCATGGCCGTTGATCTCGGCCAGGATCGCCTCGGCGCTGGGCTCGTCCTGCGGTCCCTCGGTGGGGTAGGACCAGGCCAGGTCCTGGATGGCCCGGTCCATCGGGTCGGTGGAGTCCTTCAGCCGCTCCTTGATCCGCCGCCCGAGGTGGTACATGAACCACAGATCGCTGCGCGCCTCGCCGTCCGGCTCCTTGGCGGCGAAATGCCACTGGAGCATCCGGTTGGTGTTGGTGAACGAGCCGGACTTCTCGGTGTGGGCGGCGGCGGGGAAGAAGAACACCTCGGTGGCGATGTCCTCGGTGCGCAGCTCGCCGGTCTCGATCTCGGGCCCGTCCTGCCACCAGGTGGCGGACTCGATGAGGGAGAAGTCCCGGACGACGAGCCAGTCCAGGTTGGCCATGCCCAGCCGCTGCATCTTGGTGTTGGCCGAGCCCACGGCGGGGTTCTCGCCCATCAGGAAGTAGCCCTTGCAGACTCCGTCCAGCATCTCCCGCACGGTGTGGTAGGTGCTGTGGGAGCCGGTCAGCCGGGGCAGATGGCCGAAGCAGTAGTCGTTGCCGGCGTGCGCGGCGTCGCCGTAGTACGCCTTGAGCAGGCTGACGACATAGGAGCGCATCTCGCCCCAGAAGCCCTTCTCGGTCTTCACGGCCTCGACGAAGGTGTCCAGGTCCTCATGGGCGTGGGCGTGCGGCATCGGGATGTAGCCGGGGAGCACGTTGAACAGGGTGGGGATGTCGCTGGAGCCCTGGATGCTGGCGTGGCCGCGCAGCGCCTGGATGCCGCCGCCGGGGCGGCCGATGTTGCCGAGCAGCAGCTGGAGGATGCTCGCGGTGCGGATGTACTGGGCGCCCACGGTGTGCTGGGTCCAGCCCACGGCGTACACGAACTCCGAGGTGCGGTCCGGGCCGGAGTTCTCCACCAGCGCGCGGCACACCTCCAGGAAGGTGTCCTGGGGGATCCCGCAGGTCCTCTCGACCATCTCGGGTGTGTAGCGGGAGAAGTGGCGCTTGAGGATCTGATAGACGCAGCGCGGATGTCGCAGGGTCCGGTCGGTGGGGACCGCCGCGGAGGTGGGCGCGCCGCCGGAGCCGTGGGATTCGGAGAAGGCGGCGGTCGACAGGGACGCGTCGGGCCGGGTGCGGTCCTCGTACAGCTCGTCGGGCGCGCCCTGCGGCGCCTGGACCTCGGCGCCTTCGTAAGCCCAGGTGGAAACGTCGTAGTGGCCGGTCTCCGGGTCGAGACCGGAGAAGATCCCGGCCAGGTCCTCGGTGTCCTCGAACTCCTCGCCGACGATGCTTGCCGCGTTGGTGTACTCCAGGACGTAGTCGCGGAAGTCGTGGCCGCCGGTCAGGACGTGGTTGATGATGCCGCCGAGGAAGGCGATGTCGGTGCCGGCCCGGATCGGTACGTACAGATCGGCCAGTGCGCTGGTGCGGCTGAAGCGCGGATCGACATGGATGACCTTCGCGCCGCGCGCCTTGGCCTCCATCACCCACTGGAAGCCCACGGGATGGGCCTCGGCGAAGTTGGAGCCCTCGATCACGATGCAGTCCGCGTTCTGGAGGTCCTGGAGGAAGGTGGTGGCGCCACCGCGGCCGAAGGAGGTGCCGAGCCCGGCCACGGTCGAGGAGTGGCAGACCCGGGCCTGGTTCTCCACCTGGATCACCCCGAGCCCGGTCAGCAACTTCTTGATGAGGTAGTTCTCCTCGTTGTCCAGGGTGGCGCCGCCGAGGCTGGCGATCCCCATGGTGCGGTTGACGCCGACCCCGTCCCGCTCCCACTGCCAGCCCTCGCGGCGGGTGCGGATCACCCGCTCGACGACCATGTCCATCGCGGTGTCCAGGTCCAGCCGCTCCCAATCGGTGCCGTACGGGCGGCGGTAGAGCACCTCATGGCGCCGGGAGTCGCCGGTGGTCAGCTGGAGGGACGCCGAGCCCTTGGGGCACAGCCGGCCGCGGCTGACGGGTGAGTCGGGGTCGCCCTCGATCTGCACCACCCGGTCGTCCTTCACATAGACGTTCTGGGCGCACCCCACCGCGCAGTAGGGGCACACCGACTTGACCACCTTGTCGGCCGTGACGGTGCGGGGGTGCTGCTCACGGGTGGCGGCCGAGGTGGTGGCGGTGCCGCGGCCGAGCGGGTCGCTTCCGGTCAGCTGGCGGTAGACAGGCCAATCCTGGATCCATGTGCGTACGCCCATCGCCGTCCTTTCCTGCCGTTCGGCCCCGTACCGGCTCATCCGCGTGGTCGGATACGGCGCATGGGTTCCCGTCGCGATGCTTTTCACACTCCGCCCGCACCCGGATGCGCCGAATCGCCCGTCGTGGGGGTGGACGCCTGCCGCACCGGCTGGGTGGCCGTCGCCCTGGACCAGGAGGGCCGTTTCGCCGGGGCCGATACCGCCGAGGCGCTGAGCGAGCTGCTTCGCCGGGTTCCGGACGCCGCCGTGGTGGCGGTCGACATGCCGCTGGGGCTGCTGGAGCGGGGCTGGCGCGAGGCCGACGCCCTGGCCACCGCGATGGTGGCCCCGCACCGCTCCCGGGTCTTCTCCGTACCGCCGCGCGAGGTCTGGGAGGCGGACGGCTACGACGCCGCCAACGAGGTGTGCCGGCGGGTGGTCGAGAAGGGGCTGAGCCGTCAGTCGTGGGGGCTGGCCGTGAAGCTGCGCGAGGCCAACGCCTGCCGGGACGGGGGCGACCACCGGCTGTACGAGGTCCATCCCGAGGTCTCCTTCGCCGCCCTCGGCGAGGGGCGGCCCGTGCCCTGGAGCAAGAAGGGCTGGAACGGCCAGGCCGTGCGCCGCCGGCTGCTGGGGGACCAGGGCATCGTCCTGCCCGACGACCTCGGACCGGCCGGGCGGGTGCCGCCCGACGACGTCCTGGACGCCGCGGCGGCGGCCTGGAGCGCGCGGCGCATCGCGCTCCGGGTCGCCCGGAGCCTTCCCGATCCGCCCCAGACGACGGAGACCGGGCTGCCCGTCGCGATCTGGTACTGAAGCGTTCCCCCGCGCGAATGGCGGGAGGTCGCCCGAGCCGTGCCTCGGGCGACCTCCCCTTCCCCCACCCCTCGGAGATGGACCGTGCGGACGCGATGCGTCCGGTGTGTGGCGTCAGACGCTGACGCCGTGGGAGCGCAGATAGGCCAGCGGGTCGATGTCGGACCCGTAGCGCGGGCCGGTGCGGACCTCGAAGTGGAGATGCGGCCCGGTGGCGTTCCCGGTGCTGCCGGACCTGGCGATCCGGTGGCCCGCCTCGACCGACTGCCCGGTGCGGACGGTCAGCGCCGACAGATGCGCGTAGTGGGTGTAGAGGCCGTCGGCGTGGCGGATGATCACCTGGTAGCCGAAGGCACCGCCCCACCCGGCGGCCACCACGGTGCCCGGGGCGGCCGCGCGTACGGAGGTGCCGATGGGCACCGCGAAGTCCACGCCGGTGTGGTGGCCGCTCGCCCACCGCGAGCCGCGGGTGCCGTACCCCGCGCTGATGGGCCCGCTGACCGGGGACGTATGCGGGCGGGCCGCCGTCTTGCGGACCACCGTGTGGCTCGAGGCCGCCGAGGCGCGGTGGCGGGAGGCCGTCTTGTGCGGGTGCCGGGAGCCCGCGGACAGGTTCAGCCGCTGCCCCGGGTGGATCAGGTTCGGGTTGGGGCCGACGGTCCCGCGGTTGGCGTGGTACAGCGCCTTCCAGCCACCCCTGACCGACGCGCGCGTGGCGATGCGGGACAGCGTGTCGCCGCGGACGACCGTGTAGGAGCCGGAGGCCGCCGCGCGCCGGGCGGTGTGCTGCCGGGCCCGGGACTTCGCGGCGGACTTGGCCGACTTGGCCGACTTGGTCGACTTCTTGGGCTTCGCCGGGTGCTGGGCGCGGGGGTGGGCGTTCTGGCTCGTCACCGCGGCGGGTGGCCCGGACCGGGTCAGCCGGCTGCGGACTGAGCACACCGGCCATGCGCCGGGGCCCTGTTTGCGCAGCACCGCCTCCGCCACGGTGATCTGCTGGGCCCTGGAGGCCAGATCGGCCCGCGGGGCGTAGGCGGTGCCGCCGAACGCCGCCCAGGTGTGCTGGGAGAACTGGAGTCCGCCGTAGTAGCCGTTGCCGGTGTTGATGTGCCAGTTGCCCCCGCTCTCGCACTTGGCGACCCGGTTCCAGGTGTCGACCGAGGCCGCGTGGGCAGCGCCGGTGCCGAGGAGCGGCAGGACGATGCCGACACCACCCGCGGTGAGCGCCGCGCACAGCGGCGAGACCCGGCTGGGCGATGCGGGGCGTCGGTGACTTCCTCGTACGGCCATGAGGCTGGTTCCTCTCCACAACGGCTCTCGACGTCGCCCTCCGGAGGACCCGGCGGGCTGTACGAGTACCGCAGCCCGGCCCCGCCGGTCACAAGGCGCAGGGGGCCTCATGGACCGCCGAGCGCCGCCCGGTGCCACCCCGGAATCGGCTGACGCTCCCTCAGCTGTGCGGCGGGAGGCGCATGGAGGGCCGGGGGCGCACGGCCGCCGGCGGGGCGGGAGCGGCGGGCCGGGGGCGGGTGCGGGCGATCACGCGCCGCCGGACGCCCTCGTACGGCGGGAAATGATTCTCCGGGGCGCCGGACGGGCTGGACGCTATTTCGCCGGATTGGTTTCCGGGCGATCGGTGACCGATCTCGGACGGCGGTCCGGGTGAATTGGTGCCGGGGCGCGAGAGGTTGAAGACCGGACGAGCGGCGGGCGGCTCAATACGGCGGCCGGTGCGGGCCGGTCGCACCGCACGGGATCTTCCCCGGCGCTATTGCCTCACCGCCCGGTCAAGATCGGCCGCTTGGCGGGTGGGCCCGAGGAGGCGGCCGTAACCGTGCGGCGCCGCACTGGAACCAGCCGTTCCGGTCGCCTCCCCGGCATCCGGAGAATGCCGGGGAGAGGGGGAGAGGAAGGGGGGGCGGGAGACGGTGGCAGGGGCGGGAAATAGGACGGCCTTGCGGTGGGGCGGGGAAGAGGGGACGCATGAGCGAACGCGCCGGAGGTGCCCGGCGGAGTTTCCCGGGGCGCGGCGGGGGACTGAAACGTATCGACGGGGCCCGCCGCCGACCGTGGCCTTCCGGTCCGGGGCCGTAGGGGAGCGGAAGCGGCCCGGGCGACGACACGGCGGGGAGATGGAGGGGAGATGGAGGGGAGATGGCGGGACGACCGCCTCTCTCTTGGGGCGCTCTTGGGGCGCTCGCCTCCGGGCGCTCCGATCCGGTGCCGACACTCCTCGTCGACGGTCGCCCGTTCCCCGTTCCCCGCTCCTCGTCGCTTTCGGCACCGGCGCGCCCTACGGCTCGCTCCCGAGGGCACCGGGTGCGGAACCAGGGCCCCGACTCGTATGCCCGCTCGCCTCCGTATGGCCCGCGGAACCGGGGAAGCCGCTTGAGTGCCTGGCCAACTCATCGGGCCCGGAACGGACTTGACTCGGCGTTTACCGTATCTCTTGTCGGACATCGCCTCGCCGGCCGCCCGTGCGCCGCGGCAGTTCTCCGAAAAGGGCCGGTCGTCACGGCGGCGCGGAACTGGCGGAGAATCACGCCGCCCGTGTATAGCGGGAACCGCGCCGCCGCGCATATCATTGCCTCACATCGACTTCCTCCCTTCCGGTCGCTCGCAGGAGCGGCCCCGGGAATAATCACCCTTCACCCCGCCTGTCCGGGACCCCGTGCGGCGCCGGGGGCCGCGCTTTTCCCGCGGCCTCACCCGCCGCTCCCTGGAAACGGTTTGTTTTGGGTTCCGGCCGGCGGAAGGCGCAGCGCGCCTACGGCGTATACCGGTGGTTACCGGCCGTGCGCGGTGGATCATTCGGCGTACTCGGCGCTACGCCCTGCCGCTGGACGCCGGGCCGGGGGCGCATGGCGGAGCCGGGCCGTGCCATGAAACGCCGGTCGGGCACCGGGCGATGCGGAATGAGCGCCCCGATCGGCCGCTCGGAGACGCCGCCACCCCTGGGATAAGGTGCTCGCGTGGCCACCGTCGTCGAGCTGACCTGCTATCCCATCAAGGGCTGCGCGGGCGTTCCTCTGTCCGAGGCGCTGCTGACCGAGGCGGGTCTGGAACACGACCGCAGCTTCATGGTCATCGGCGAGGACGGAGAGTGCCGCACTCAGCGGCGGGATCCCCGGCTCGCCGTCATCCGCCCCGCCATAGACCCGCACGGCGCCCGGCTCACCCTGTCCGCACCCGGCGAGGACGAGGTGGCCATCGACATCGACACCACCTCCGCGCGGCGCGAGGTCACCGTGTTCGACACGCCCTACCTCGGCATCGACCAGGGTGAGGACGCCGCCACGTGGCTTTCCCGGTTCCTGGGCGCGCCGAGCAGGCTGGTGCGGGTCCCCCCGGAGCACGACCGGGTGACCGACGGCTGGATCCCCGGCACCTGTGGCTACGCCGACAGCGCCGCGGTGCACATCGTCTCCCGGGCCAGCCTGGACGGGCTGAATGAGCGGATCGCCGGGGCGGGCGGCGCTCCCCTGCCGATGAACCGCTTCCGCCCCGGCATCGTGCTCGGCGGATGGCACGAACCCCATCGGGAGGACCGGGTCCGCAGGATGACCATCGGCGGAGCCGAGCTGGGCTTCGCCAAACACACCGCCCGGTGCGTGGTGACGACGGTGGATCAGGGCGAGGGCGTCAAGGCGGGCCCCGAACCGCTGCGCACCATGGCCGGCTACCGGCGCGGCCCCGGCGGCGCCACCCTGTTCGGCTGCCAGTTCTCCGTGATCCGCGCCGGAAAACTGGCCGTGGGCGACGAGGTGGACGTCATCGAGTGGGACGGGCCGCCGCCGGGGGAGTGACCGGCCGCCGGGGGCGTGACCGGAAGCGCTCGGACGCTCAGACCGACGCGAGCACCTTGGCGAAGGCGTCCAGCAGCTGGGCGGCACCCTCCTCGGCCTGGGCGCACTGCTCCCGCGGCGGGGCAGGCTGCCTGAGCACCACCCGGGTCCGGCCGCCGTCCAGATCGGCGAAGGTGGCGGTCATCTCCATCGCGCCCTGCGGCAGGTCCAGCGTCCACACCAGCCGCTCCCGGCCGACCACCTCGCGGTAGACACCGCGCATCGGCATCTCGCCCGCGGGCGTGGCGACGGTCGCCCTCCAGGCGCCACCCGGCCGGACGTCGAGGTCGACGGACTCGGGCGCGGCGCCGAACCAGCGGGCGAAGTACTCCGGCTCGGTCCACACCCGCCACACCGTCTCGCGCGGTGCGTCCAGGTCCCGGCTGATGGTGATCTCGTCGCTGCTCATGCTGTCTCCTCGGTGAGCGGGGGCGGAAGGCGCCGTCCCCTGTTTCACCATCAGACCGGCGCGCCGCGCGGAACTCATCGGTCCTGGCCCAGCAGTCTTCCGTCCTCCCGGCCGATCCAGTACCGGCGCAGCACATCGAGGACCACCGACACCTCGCAGGCGGTGATGCCGGGCAGCGTCGCCAGATCGCGGGTGAGCAGCTCGGCCAGGCCGTCCTCGTCCCGGAACACCCCGTGGTGGATCACCGAGGAGGTGCCCGCCACGATCGAGACATAGCGCGCCGAGGGGTGCCGGGCCAGCGCGTCGGCCACTTCCTGGATCGCCCCGGGTGCGGCATGCAGCTCGATCACGACCTCCAGCGGATGGCCGAGCAGCGCCGGTTCGATCTCCACGCGGGGCCGCACCAATCCGCGCTGGAGGAGCGACTGGGTCAGCCGGTAGGCGGTGGACCGGTTGATGCCGAGCCCGCGCGCCACATCGGCGGCGCTCGCCCGGCCGTCCCGGCGCAGCAGCTCCATGGCCCGCAGCTCGTCGTCGCCGAACCCGGTGACGGCCGTGGGCTCCTCCACCGGATCGGCGACCTCCCGCAACGCCCGCACCTGGGCGTCGTCCAGCCGCCGCAGCCGCCAGGAGTCGGACTTCGCCGTCGCCCGCAGCACCAGCTCGGTATGGGCCGACCGCACACCGGGGACGGACGGGATCCGTGTCGTCAGCAGCTCACGCGCCCGGTCGCGCCGGGTGGCGTGCAGCGAGCAGTAGACATCCGCGCGGCCCGTGGTCGTGGCGACGAACGGGATCTCGGGCAGCTCGGACAGCTGCCGCGCCACCTCCCACGCCTGCCCCGGGGCCGTGGCCACCCAGATGTGCATCGGGTTGCCCTCGGCCAGCATCGGCCACTCCACCTGTCCGATCACCCGCAGCAGCCGCTCCTCCGCGAGCCGGGCCAGCCGGCGGCCGACGGTGCTGGCGGAGCTGCCGAGCACCTCGGCCAGCGCGCTCAGCGGGGCCCTCGGCGCCACTTGCAGGGCGGCCACCAGGTCGAGGTCGGCGTCGTCGAGCACCGGAGGTGCGGAGGGAACGGCTGCCATGGGTACGAATCTATCGTGCGATTGGTGCTCCATGCGTGAATCATTCTTGCGTAACAACTCTTTTACTTGCCTCATTCCGTCATGCCTTCTCTAATGGACGACCACTACTGCGTCGTCGACGAAGGAGTGCGGACGGTGAGTTCCAACGACACCACGACCACACCCGACAACACCCCCGGCAAACCGCCCCCCGACGCGCCCGGGGACTCCTCGGCGGCGCTGTCCGCGCTGCTGCGGGTGCTCGGCGCCGTCGAGCGCGCGGGCAACAAGCTTCCCCACCCCTTCTGGCTGTTCGCCATCCTCAGCGCCTTCCTCGCGCTGATCAGCTGGGGGCTCGCCACCGCGGATGTCTCCGCGACCGACCCGGCGGGGGGCAAGACGGTGGCGGTGCGCAGCCTGATCTCGGTCGACGGCGTGCGTTCGATGATCAATGACGCGATCACCAACTACGCCACCTTCCCACCGCTCGGCACCATCCTGGTCGTCATGCTCGGTGTCGCCGTCGCCGACCGGTCGGGGCTGCTCGCCGCGATGCTGCGGGCCGGTGTGGCCAAGGTCCCGGCGCGCTGGATGACCTTCGCCCTGGCCTTCACGGCGATGGTCGCCCACATCGCCTCCGACGCCGCCTATGTGGCGCTGGTCCCCCTGGGCGGGCTGGCCTTCCGGGCCGTCGGCCGCAGCCCGCTGCTGGGGATCGTGGTGGCGTTCGTCGGCGTATCGGCCGGCTATGACGCCAGCCCGCTGATCACGCCGATGGACGCGGTGCTGTCCGGGCTGACCACGGCCGCCGCGCACACCGTGGACCCCGGCTATGTCGTCACCCCGCTGTCCAACTACTTCTTCTCCCTCGCCTCCTCGGTGGTGCTGGCCGCCGTGATCACCTTGGTCACGGAGAAGGTGCTGGTGAAGCGGGTGGCGGCGCTTCCGCCCGAGCCCGAGGAGGCGGACGGGGAAGCCACCGCGAAAACCACTGGGGACGTCGAGCTCACCCTGGCACCCGAGGAGCGCCGCGGGCTGCGCCGCGCCACCGTCGCCCTCGTCATCTACCTCGCGGTGATCGTGGTGGCGATGATCCCCACCGGGTCACCGCTGCGCGGCGAGGGCGGCAGCATCGTCGAATCGCCCGTGCTCTCCGGAATCGCCGTGGTGCTCGGACTGCTCTTCGCCCTGCTCGGCGCGGTCTACGGGCGGGCGGCCGGCACCGTGCGCGGCGGCCGGGACATCCCGGACTTCATGGCGCAGGGCATGCGGGAGATGGCCCCCATCCTGGTGCTGTTCTTCGCCATCTCCCAGTTCCTCGCCTACTTCAAGTGGACCGGCGTCGGCCAGGTGCTCGCCATCCGCGGCGCCGATCTGCTCAAGGACCTCGGGGTCACCGGCCCGGTCGCCTTCATCGGCATCGTGGTGGTGTGCACGGTGATCAATTTGGCGATGACCAGCGGCTCGGCCATGTGGGCGCTGGTGGCCCCGGTCTTCGTGCCGATGCTGATGCTGCTGCACATCCCCCCGGAGGCCACCCAGGCCGTCTACCGCATCGCCGACTCCTGCACCAACGCCATCACCCCGATGAGCGCCTACTTCGTCATGGCGCTCGGCTTCCTCCAGCGCTACCGCCGCTCCGCCGGAATCGGCACCCTCGCCTCGCTGACCCTGCCGCTGTCCGTGGCCATGCTGGTGGCCTGGACCCTGCTGTTCTACGTCTGGTGGGCGCTGGGCATTCCGCTCGGCCCCGGCGCGCCCGTCCGCTGATCCCCAGCCGCTCCCTCACCCCCCCCGCCACCCCCGGGAAGGACCCTCATCGCATGACCCCCTCCGACCTCGCCGCCGCCACCGCCCAGGCGCTGCCCGAGATGATCGAAGACCTACGGACGCTGGTGGAGCTGGAGACGCCGAGCAACGACAAGCGGCTGCTGGACGCGGGACTCGCCACGATCAGCGGCTGGGTCGTCGACCGGCTCGGCGAGCCGGACGGCACCGAGCGCCACGACTGCGGACCGCGGGGCGATGTGCTCGCCCTGACCTATCGCGGCACGGCCCCCGGCACCGTGCTGATGCTGTGCCACTACGACACGGTGTGGCCGGCCGGAACGCTCACCGAATGGCCCTTCGAGGTCGAGGACGGCCGGGCGAGCGGCCCCGGTGTCTTCGACATGAAGACGGGCCTGGTGCAGGCCGTCTGGGCCCTGCGGCTGCTGCGCGAACTGGAACTTCCCCACCCCTCGGTGCGGCTGCTGCTCAACGGCGACGAGGAGATCGGCAGCCCCGCCTCCCGCCGCCATATCGAGCGGCTCAGCGAGGACGCCCTGGCCACGCTGGTCTTCGAGGCATCGCTTGACGGGGCGCTCAAGACCTCGCGCAAGGGCGTCGGGCTGTTCGATGTGACGGCCCACGGCATCGAATCGCACGCGGGTCTCGACCCGTTCGCGGGCGCGAGCGCCATCCACGCGCTGGCCGAAGTGGTCCCGCGGATCGCCGCGCTCAGCGCCCCGGAGCGGGGGACCACGGTGAACGTGGGGCTGATCCAAGGCGGTACGGGGCGCAATGTGATCGCCGCACAGGCGAGTTGCGGCATCGACATCCGGATCGCCGCACCGGAGGAGATGAAGCGGATCGACGCCGCGCTGCACGCCCTCGCCCCCTCCGACCAGCGGGTGCGGCTGACCGTCACCGGTGAGTGGAACCGTCCGCCGATGGTTCCGAACGACCCGTCCCGCCGGCTGTTCGAGCAGGCCCACGCGATCGCCGCGGAACACGGCTGGGAGCTGGAGGAGACCGCGGTCGGCGGCGCCAGCGACGGCAACTTCGTCTCCGCGCTCGGCCGTCCGGTCCTCGACGGGCTCGGTGCCCTCGGCTCCGGCGCCCACGCCCGCCACGAACACACCGTGCTCGCCCCGATCCCGGCCCGCACCGCGCTGACCATCGGTCTGCTGCGGGCACTGGCGGCCGACGCCACATAACGGCACACCGGCGCCACGCCGACGCCGACGGCCCAGTGGCCGTCGGCGCACGGGGGCCGCGTCAGCAGACGAGGAAGTCCGCCTCGCCCGCCTTGGCGCCCTGGATGAACGCGATGATCTCGTTGCGGGTGTAGATCAGCGCCGGACCGTCCGGATCGGTCGACTGACGGATCGCGACCCGGCCGTCGTCCAGCTTCATGGCTTCGACGCAGTTGCCGCCGTTGCCACCGCTCCACGGCTTCTGCCAGCCCTCGCTGCCGAGGTCGCTCGCGCGCATGCCGTTGTGAATGCGATCCATTCCGATCAGAGCTCCTTGCGGAAATCCCGGAGGATTTCCTTTGTGCGTCGTGCGGTTGCCGCCTGGGCCGCCATGCGGTCCATGGCCTCCAGGTGGGAGGCCACCTCGATGCGCTCATCCAGGTAGACGGCGCCGGTCAGGTACTCCACGTAGACCATGTCCGGCAGTTCGGGTACAGCGAAGCGGAAGAGGACGAAGGGCCCATAGGTGCCCGGATGGTGCCCGGAGGTGAACTCCGAGATCTGTAGCGTGATGTGCGGCATCTCCACGGCCTCCAGCAGCCGGTCGACCTGCTGCCGCATCACCGCCGCCGAACCCACCCGCCGGCGCAGCACCGTCTCGTCCATCACCACCCACAGCCGGGGCGGATCCCGCCGGGTGAGCAGGGACTGCCGCTCCATGCGCAGTGCCACATGGCGCTCCGCCCGCCGGGGACCGGCCTGGCCGACGGCGCCGGTCTGCATGACCGCGCGGGCGTAGTCCTCGGTCTGGAGCAGCCCGGGCACGAAGTGCGGCTCGTACGCCCGGATCATCTCGGCCGCGCCCTCCAGGCTGACGTGGACGCTGAACCAGTCCGGCAGGATGTCGTGGAACCGCTGCCACCAGCCCGGCTTGTTGGCCTCCTCGGTCAGGGTGATGAACGAGTCGAGCTCCTCACCGGTGACCCCGTAGGCGTCCAGCAGCAGCTGCACATACGGGACCTTCAGCGCGACCTCGGCGGTCTCCATGCGGCGGATGGTGGCGGGCGCCACCCGCAGCACCCTGGCCGCCTCGTCCCGCTTGAACCCCGCCTTCTCCCGCAGATCCTGGAGCCTCTTGCCGAGGACGACCTGGCCCACGGTCGGGGCCGACCGCGGTTCGCTCACCTGAATCCCTCCCTGACCCTCCCCAACGCTGATGTTCGCAGTGTGCCATGGCCAGTGCGGAACGGACACATTGCACTGACGACTCTGCACAATTCAGAGTGAGCCTTGCCAAGTGTCCCCGGCGGTGCGCATAGTTGCGGCATGATCCCGTTACCGCGCTCCGCCGCGGCGACCGCAGGCACCATCGGCCCGACCTCTGTGAAGTGCCCCTAGATGACGTACGCCTTCGCCGGTGCGCTGACCGGCCTCGTCCGCGGCCGGTTCGGCCGGCGGGGAATCCGTGCGGTGACCGGCCGCCACCGCCTTCAACTGCCCTCGAGGCTGCGGACGGACCGGGCCTACGACGCGGTGGGGATCGCCGAGCGGCACGGCCCCGGGGTGATGGCCCTGCTGCCCCGGGCGGGATGTGTGCTCACCGGCGCCGGGTGCTGGTGGTGGATCGTGCCGCCCCATTCGGACGTCGGCCTCGACTGGCCCGCACCGGCCGTCTACGCGGTCGGCGCCATGGTGGCCGGCCCACCCGGGCGGCGGACCGGCCCCACGGGGAGTGCGGAGCCCGGTGTGGTGCACTGGCCGGCCGACGGGGAGCCGTACACCCATCCCCTGCTGCTGCACATCGCGGTCTGCGCGGCGGCCGGGGTCTCCCCGGCCTGGCCGTACGACGACCGGGTGCGGCGGTCATGACCCGGTGGCGGAGCCCGGTCACGCGGTCGAGTCGTCCTGGAGGTACGCCGCGGGGCGCGGATAGCGCTTCATCGCCGGGGTCTGGCCGGTCGGGTCGTCGTCCTGCTCGCTGAGCGGAATGACCGGGGCCGCTGCCGCCGCCGCGGCCCTCAGCTCGGCGGGGTCGTAGGTCATGGCCTGCGTCCGCTCCATGGGCGACGGCTCGGGCATTCCGGTCTCCTGCTGGCCGTAGACCGGGATCTGGTCGATCGTCGTCTCCTCGGGCCGGGTCTGGGCGTACGCCGCCGTCCCCTGCCCCTGGACGCCCTGGACCTGGGCCTGGACCACCGGCATCTGGGAGGTCTGCGCCTGGACGCCCTGGTACTGCGCGCTCTGCGGCTGGGGCGCCATCCGCATCAACGGCGCCTGGCTCTGGACCGGCTGCGGCTGCGGGGCCTGGAACTGCTGCGGCGGTGTCTGCTGCGGAATCTGCGGCTGCGAGGCCTGGACCATCTGGGGCTGCGGCAGCGCGGCCGGGGCCTGGTACAGGGGCGGCTGGGCCGGGGGAGTGGCGACATACGCGGGCGACAGCTCCGGGAGCGGCTGCTGCTGGACGTACCCCGGCGAGGCGCCCGTGCCCGCACCCGCGCCCGCGAAGGACGCCTGCCCGTACGGGTCGCCGGAGACGCCCTGCGGGGCCGGAAGGGCGGCCGCCGAGTACATCGGCTGGGGCTCCTGCGCCATCGGCGCCGCGGGCAGCTGGGGCGGCTGCTGGTAGGAGTAGTCCATGAACTGCGCCTGCGGGGTGTTGGACTCCAGGGCCCCGATGGACCCCGTGTACCCCGCGTACCCCGAGGACAGCGACGGCTGCTGGTCCCAGCCGACCTGCGGGGCGTAGAAGGACGTTCCGTACAGCACCGTGCTCAGCCCGGTCAGCAGCCGCTGCACATCCGGCTGGGAGCGCACGACCAACCGCATGAACTGGCTGCTGCTGCCCAGCTTGTTGCCGCATTCGCGCACCAGCACACCGTGCTGGGACAGCAGTTGGTCACGGACCCAGCCGCCGTCCGTCCCGGCCGGCAGCTTGACGAAGACGAAGTTGCCCTGGGAGGGGAAGACCGTCATCCCGGGCAGCCCGGCCAGCTGGGTGGTCATCTGCTGCCGGTCGCGGCTGAGCATGCGCAGGCTCTCCACGTACTCCTGCCGGTACCGCTTCAGCATGAAGACGATGACCTCGGCGAAGGAGTTGAGGTTCCACTTCGGCAGCCGGGAGCGGATCTGTACGGCGAGCGACGGATTGGCCACCAGGTAGCCGAAGCGCACCCCGTGCAGCCCGAAGTTCTTGCCGAGGCTGCGCAGCACGATCACGTTCGGGCGCAGGATGGCCTCGTCCACGACGCTCGGATACGCCTCGGCGTCCGCGAACTCCAGGAACGACTCGTCGATCACGATCAGGTCGAGGTCGGCCAGGGCGTCCATGATGCCGATGAGGGCCTGGCGGGAGACCAGCCCGCCGTCGGGGTTGTTGGGATTGCAGATCACGGCGACCCGGGAGCCCCGGGAGCGTACGAAGTTGACGAAGGCGTTGGGATCGAGGGCGAATCCGCTCATTTCCGGGAGCTGGAACATATCGACCCGTTTGCCGGTCTCCATCGGCTGGTCGGTCCAGCGGCCGAAGGTGGGAATCGGCACCGCCAGGCTTTCCTTCACCAGCAGATGGTCGATCCAGGTGATGAGTTCGGTCGAGCCGTTGCCCATCGCCATGGTCTGCGGTTGCAGCCCGAGCACATCGGCGAGTTCGGCGGTGATGGTCTCCGCGGAGCTCGGGTAGTAGGTGAGGATGTCCCGCAGCCTGACCGCCATCACGGCGAACATCGCGGGAGTGGGGAAGTACGGATTGCAGGGGATGCAGAAGTCCACGAGCTCCTGTCCGCCACCCGTGACCCCTGCGCGGTTGAGCGCGAAGAACGACGGGCTGTGGGCGGTGCCACGGAAAAGCTCCATGGCATCACCGGTATTGCCGACTGCGGCAACAGTCACGGCGGGACCTCCTCGGTCGCATGAGCCGCGTCGACGCACTGACACGGCCGTTGCGGCTCGTCCCTCGAGCCTGACGCATGATCTCTCGAAGCCGGGGCGGGCGAGGATTTTCGTGGGGGTTGTGAAAACTTCCGGGACACCTGCTCCGGTCTCGAATAGAATTCCGCCCCTTGCCCCTTGAGAATGTCGGCGCGGCCTTCAGACCGTATCCTCCGGCGGGCGTTCGCCATCGGCCTCGGTGGTGCGGTGCTGTTCCGCTACCCAGACCGCCACCTGCGCACGCGAGGTGAAACCCAGCTTGCTCAAAATGTGCTCAATATGGCCCTCGGCCGTGCGCTGGGCGATGACCAGGGACGAGGCGATCTCCTTGTTGCTGAGCCCCTGCGCGACCAGCCGCGCGATTTCGGACTCCCGGGGCGTCAGCGGCGACGGCCGCCCGCCCGCCGCCTCCCCGCTGGGCAGTTCGTCCTCCAGCGCGTACTCCAGCGCCTCGGCGTAGGACAGCCGGGCGCCCTGTCTGCACGCCGCGTTGAAGGCCGGTTTGCCCAGGGCCCGCCGGACCGCGGCCTCGCACTCCTCGTGGTAGTGGACGAGGTGTCCGTAGCCGGAGAGCGGGGCGCCGATGGCGTGCCAGAGGGTCCCCAGGGCGCCGAGCAGTCTGGCCGCCCGTGAGTGGTCCTGTTCGGTGGCCGCGATCCAGGCCAGCACCTCGAGGTTGACCCCGACGCCCAGCGGGTCGTCCAGCGAGCGGTTGAACGTGAGGCTCTCCTTCTCCAGGGCGGCCGCCCTGGCGGTGTCGCCCTGGCGCCAGACGTCCACGCCGAGCGCCATCATCGTGTAGGCCCGGTGCCAGCCCTCCCCGTACGCGTCGCACACCTCGAGTGACTCCTCGCCCAGGGCGATCGCGCGCGGCGAGTCGCCGATGAAGGAGTGGGCGAGCGAGAGCCGGATGAGCGCGAGCGCCAGCCCCACCGGATCGCCGGTCGCGCGATGGCGGGTCACGGCCTCCTCGTAGAGCGCGATCGCGGACCGGGTCTCGCCCCGGTACATGGCGACCATGCCGGAGTAGAGCGCGGCGTAGGCGAGCACCGGCTCCAGGCCGAGCCGGGTGCCGAGGGACCGGCTCTCCTCGAGCATGGCCGCGGCGGCGTCGGTGTCGGACTGGATGACGGCCAGCCAGCTGTCGGTCCACAGGCCCCGCGCCCGTGCCCCGTCGGGTTCGGTGCACAGCGCGAGGGCCTGGTCCAGCCAGCGGCGGCCCTCGCCGAGGTAGTAGCTGGTGATCCAGTGGTAGAGCAGATCGGCGGCCATGTCGAGGCCGTATGCGGTCTGCTCGGGCTCGGCCAGGCAGCTCTCCAGGGCGGTGCGCAGATTGGCGTGCTCCAGGTGGAGCCGGGTGAACCACTGCACCTGGGCCGGTCCGAAGAGCGCCGCCCGCGCGTCCGCGGCGAGCCCGCGGTAGTAGTCGCGGTGGCGCCGCAGCCGTACGGCCTCCTCCCCGGAGGCGGCCAGCCGCTCACGGCCGTACTGGCGCAGCGTGTCCAGCATCCGGTAGCGCACCGCCGTCGGGTGCTCCTCCCTGAGCAGCACCGACTTGTCCACCAGCTCGGTCACCAGGTCCAGGATCTCCTCGCGGTCGATGCCCTCGTCCGAGCAGACCGCCTCGGCCGCCTCCAGGTCCAGGCTTCCGGCGAACACCGAGGCCCGGGCCCACAGCAGCCGCTCCCGCTCGGTGCACAGCTCATAGCTCCAGTCGATCAGCGCCCGCAGCGTCTGGTGGCGGGGGAGGACCGTGCGGGAGCCGGTGGTGAGCAGCCGGAACCGGTCGTCCAGCCGGTCCAGCAGCTGCTGGACGGACAGGGCGCGCAGCCGTACGACCGCGAGCTCGATCCCCAGCGGGATGCCGTCGAGCCGGCGGCAGACCAGCTCCACCCCGTCCCGGTTGTCCTCGCTGAGTTCGAACCCGGGCACGATGGCCGCGGCCCGCTCGACGAACAGCCGTACCGCGTCCCACCTGGCGAGCGTCGCCAGCGACGGCCGCGGCCCCTCGGGGTCCGGTAGCCCCAGCGTGGGCACGGCCAGACTCTGCTCACCGGCGGTGCCCAGCGCCTGACGGCTGGTGGCCAGCAGCCGCAGCCGGGGGGCCGCGCGCAGCAGCCGGTCGGCGAGCCGGGCGCACTCCTCCAGCAGGTGTTCGCAGTTGTCGAGGACGATCAGGGCCTGCCGGTCCCGTAGGTGGTCGACGAGGATGTCCATCGCCGGGCGGGAGGAGTGGTCGCGTATCTCCAGCGCCTCGGTGACGCCCTGGGCGAGCAGCGTGGGGTTGTCCAGCTCGGCGAGTTCGGCCAGCCAGACCCCGTCGGGGAAGGCCCGGCGCGCCTCGTCCGCGACCCGGAGCGCCAGCCGGGTCTTCCCGACCCCGCCGACCCCGGTGAGGGTGACCAGCCGGGACGCGGACAGCATCCGCTTGACCTCGGCCGCCTCGTGCCGACGTCCCACGAAACTCGTCACCTCGGCCGGCAGCCGCACTGTCTGCCGCCCGGTCGGGGTGCCTGTCGCCACCGCACCCATCGATGCCTCGCACTGGCTTCGGGCGGGCGGGACCCGTGCCCGCGCGGGCCCGAAGCCCTGTTTCCAGGCTATGCCCGGGCCGGGGGCCGCCGCACAGACCCCGGGCAGCGCCGGGCGGGGATCACCGGGGGGAGAGAGGAGGACGCCCGGCCGTCGTTCACCGGGGGGAGAGAGGCGGTCGCCCGGCCGTCGTTCACTTGGGGTGAGGGGTGGACGCCCGGGCGTGACCGCCCGGTGGGGGAGGGGAGCGGGACGGGTACCGATGCGGGGATATCTCCCCTCGCCGCGTCCGGCCGCGCCTGACCAGGATGGTGGTCTCGGTGAGTTCCGCCGCCCCCTATGGCGGAAGATCGAAGGTTCGGACCATGTGCCTCCATCAACCCCCATGTCCTCCCGCCGACGCGCCGGATCATGATTCGGCCCGTCCGGTGGCCTCCCACCCGGAGCAGGGCTGGAGCCTGCTCTGCAACGGAGTGGTGATCTTCGCGGACACGGGTGAAATCCTTCCCGACGGGCGCGCCATCCCCGCGCCCCGGACCAGCCTCGACCCGTCAGCATGAACGCCACCACCCTCATCCTCGCGCACGGCTCCCCGATGAGCACCGAGCGCCGCCCCGACCCGCGGCCACCGGCCACCAGCGGCGGGACGTCCTGGCTGCTGCCCTCCGAGCCGTCCTCGGTGCCGACGGCCCGGCGGCTGGCGCTCGCCCAGCTGTCGGCCTGGATGCTGCACGACTTCGCCGACGACGCCGAACTGCTCGTCAGCGAGCTGGTCACCAATGCTCTGCGGCACGCGGGCGGACCGATCCGGCTGACGCTCTCGCTGTGCTCCGTCGACCGCGCCTTCCGCTGCGAGGTGGCGGACGAGGACCCGGGGCAGCCCCGGGTCCGCCGGGCGTGCGGCGATGACGAGGGCGGGCGGGGGCTCCACCTGCTGGATCTGCTCTCCCGCTGCTGGGGATCCACCCGCACGGCCGCGGGCAAGGTCGTCTGGTTCGAGCTCCACCCGCCCGCCGTCGCCCTGGAGGCCGCCCTGGAAGCGGCCCGAACGACCCCGTGAACGTTCGCCGACGAAGGGAGATGCCATAGACGACTTCACGCCTCGTACCCACACAGTGATACCGAACGGCCCGGAGACGGAATGGTGAACGCCCTCACCACGCCTTCCGTCTCCGGGCTTCGCTGTTCGATGACGGATCGGAATTGCATGACCACTGATCGGGATTGATCGTCGTCATCGCGCTCGTGTAGCCTTCTGCTGGCGACGGCAGCACACACTTTTCCGAAATTCTTCGCATTTGTGGCTCGAGGAGGCTGCGTGGTGGACCGGAAAACGGATTCCGGTTTACCCGGCGCTCTGGTCGGACGCGCCGCCGAACTCGCCGCGCTGACCGCCCACGCGGAGGCCGCCCACAGCGCCCGTTCCGGTCTGGTGGTGCTGTCCGGTCCGGCCGGAATCGGCAAGACCAGCCTGCTGCGCGCCTTCCTCGACAGCGACGCCTGCCGGAAGATGACCGTGCTGCACGGCACCTGCGGTGAAGTGGTGGCCGGCGCCGGATACGGCGGCGTACGAGCCCTCTTCGGAAGCCTCGGGCTCTCGGCCGAGGACGCACAGGACTCCCCGCTGCTGCGCGGCAGCGCCCGCCGCGCCCTCCCCGCGCTCAGCCCCCGCCCCGGCGAGGAGGGGCCGCCCACGGCCGCCAGCGTCTACCCGGTGCTGCACGGCCTGTACTGGCTCGCCGCCAACCTGATGACCCAGGGCCCCCTCGTGCTCGTCCTGGACGATGTGCACTGGTGCGACGAGCGCTCCCTGCGATGGATCGACTTCCTGCTGCGCCGGGCCGACCAACTGCCGCTGCTGGTCGTGCTCGCCCAGCGCAGCGAGGAGGAACCGGTCGCCCCCGCGGCCCTGGCGGACATCCTCGCCCAGCCGCGCTCCGCGGTGATCCGCCTCGACCCGCTGACCGACGCCGAAGTGGCCGAAATGGCCCACCAGGTCTTCGCCGCCCCCGTCGCCCCCTCCTTCGCCGAGCGCGCCGCCGCCGTCTGCGGCGGCAATCCGCTGACCGTCACCCGGCTGCTGCGCGAACTGCGGGCCAAGGGTGTGGCGCCCGACGAGAGCGGCATCCGTGAGATCGCCGAGGTCGGGAGTTACGTGGTCGCCCTGTCCGTGCGCGCCCTCTTCGACGCCCGCCCGGATTGGGTCCGGGACGTGGCCACCGCCATCGCGGTGCTCGGCGAGGAGGACGCGGAGCACATCGGCGCGCTGGCCGGAGTGCCCGCCGCCCGCGTCCCGGAGGCCGTGGAGCAGCTGCGCGAGGCCGAGGTGATGGCGCCGGACCGGGCGGATCTGGCCCATGACGTGCTGCGCTCCGCGGTGCTGGAGGCCGCCGGGGAGGAGCGGCTGGCCGAACTGCGCGCCAGGGCGGCCCTGCTGCTGAGCGACGCCGGACGGCCCGCCGAGGAGGTCGCCAACCAGGTGCTGCTGGTGCCCGGCACCCCCCAGCCGTGGATGGGCTGGGTGCTCCGGGAGGCCGCCGCCCAGGCCGAGCACCGCGGCGCCCCGGAGGCCGCCGCCCGCTATCTCTACCGGGTCCTGGAGGCGGAGCCGGACAGCCTGTCGGCCCATGTCCCGCTCGCCAAGGCGCTCGCGGAGATCAACCCCGCCGAGGCCATCCGGCTGCTCAAGCGGGCGCTCGCGCTGGCCACCGACATCCGCACCAAGGCGCCCATCGCCGTGCAGTTCGGCCTCACCTGTCTCACCGTCCAGCAGTCACCGGCCGCCGTACGGGTGCTCAGCGAGGTGCTCGACGAGCTCGAGGCCGAGCTGGGGCCCGACCCCGATCCACGCGACCGCGAGCTGCGCACCCTCGTCCAATCGACACTGCTGATCAGCGGATCCGACGAGAAGGCCACGATCCACACGGTCCGGGAGCGCTTCACGCGGATTCCCGAACCCGCCGGGGACACCCCCGCCCAGCGTCAGATGCTCGCCATGATGACGGTCCTGTCCGCGATGGAGGGCCGCTCGGTGCGGCGGGCGGTGGGGCAGGCCCGCCGCGCGCTGAGCTCCGCGGACCGGCTCGACAACTGGTCGCTGCTGTTCTCCGCGTTCACCCTCGGCCTGGCCGACGAGATCGAGGAGGCGATGGAGAACCTGGAGCACGCGCTGCGCCACGGCCAGGACAACGCCGCGGTCTGGTCGTATGTGATCACCCTGTCCTACCGCGCCCTGCTGCTGCACGGCGTCGGCGCGATCCCCGACGCCCTCGCCGACGCCCAGACCGCCGTCGAGATCATCGGCGAGGAGCGCTGGAGCGCCAATGTGACCATGCCGCAGACCGCGCTGGCCACGATCCTGATCGACCGCGGCGAACCGGAGCGGGCCGAGGAGCTGCTGGCCGCCGTCACCCGGCCGAACCTGGACGGGTTCGTCATGGAGTACCACTCGTATCTCATGGCCCGTGCCCGGGCCCGCTGGGCGCTCGGCGACAGCGCCACCGCGCTGCGGCTGCTGCTCGACTGCGGCGCCTCCCTGGAGGAGTCCGGCTTCGCCAACCCGGTGTTCCTGCCCTGGTGGAGCGAGGCGGCCTGTCTGCTCGCGGCGGAGAAGCGGGCGGACGAGGCGCGGGACCTGGTCGAGCACGGCGCCGAGCTGGCCCGCCGCTGGAGCACCCCGCGCGCCCTCGGACTCGCCGCCCTCGCCCGCGGGGTGACCACCCCCGGCGAGGAGGGCATCGCCCAACTCACCGAGGCGGTCGAGCACTTCTCCGGGTCGCCCGCCCGCTCCGAGCACGCCCGGGCCGAGTTCCTGCTCGGCGGGGCGCTGCTGGACGCGGGGCGGCCGCGCGAGGCCCGGGAGCGGCTGCGTTCGGCCGTCGACCTCGCGCAGGGCTGCGGCGCGCTCGCGCTCGCGAGGGACGCCCGCAACCGGCTGGTGGCCGCGGGCGGCCGGATGCGCGAGATCACCGCCTCACCGGTCGACCTGCTCACCGGCACCGAGCGCAAGGTGGCCCAGATGGCCTCGCGCGGGGCGGGCAACCGCGAGATCGCCGAGTCGCTGTTCGTCACCGTACGGACCGTTGAGACCCATCTCACCAGCGTCTACCGGAAGCTCAGTGTCGGTCAGCGCGGGGAGCTGGCCTCGGTGCTGAACACGCCGAGGCTTCCCGACCCACAGGCCCCCGCGTGGGTCTTCGCCTCACGCGGCCGCCGCTGACGCGCGTACGGCGGAGCGGTGACAGGTTCACCACCCACCCCAGGCATATAGTCACACCATGCAGCTCAACGGGCTCCCGTTCCCCGGCCGTGAACGAGAGCAGGCCATGCTTGCCCAGACCGTCGCCGATCTCGGCCGGGGCCGTTCCTCGGTGGTGACACTGATCGGCAGGCCCGGTTACGGACAGAGCCGCCTGCTGAACCTCGCCGCCAGGCTGGCCGAGGACCAGGGCTTCCGGGTGCTGCGCGCCAAGGCGACCCCCGGCGAGCGCGATGTGCGCTACGGCGTGGTGGGACAGCTGCTGGCCCCGATGGACGGACTCACCGACGGCTCGATGAAGGCCCTGACCGGACAGGGGCCCGAGAGCCGCTTACCGGGCCTGACCGAGTTGCTGCGGACCGCCAGAGAACGGCCCACACTGCTGGTCGTCGACGACGTGGAATGGCTGGACCCGGCCTCACTGCGCTGGTTCGGGGCGCTCATACGGCGGCTGCCCGACGCCCTGATCGTCCTCCTGGTGAGCGGCACCGGCCGGCTCCGCCCCGGTGCGTGCCCGCTGTCCACCGCGCCGCAGCAAGTGATCACCCTCGAATGCGAACTGGCCCCGCTCGCCCCGCGCGACGTGGCCGCCACGGTCGCGCTGATCTGTGGCCACCCCGGCGACAACGCCTTCATCTCCGCGGCCCTGGAGGCGAGCGCGGGCAACCCCGAGGTGCTGTCCGAGGCACTGCGCCGCTTCACCAAACACGGCTACGCGCCGGTCGCCGGGCGAGTGCCGGAACTGACCACCATCACCGAGGCCGTGGGCGGTGAACACGCCGTCCGCGTGCTCGGAGGGCTGTCCGACACGGCCGTCGCGCTCGTCCGCGCGCTCGCCGTCTGCGGCGATCTGCTGGACCTGTCCCTGCTGTTCACGCTCGCCGGACCCCGCGCCGCGAGCGAGCCCGGACTGCCCGAAGTGCTCCAGGAGAGCGGGCTGGCCACCGCCTCCGGAACCGGGCTCCGGCTGAGCCGCCCCGAGGCGCGCAGCTGGATCCTCGCCGAGATGCCCGGTGACGAGCGGGCCGAACTCCATGCCCGCGCCGCCGAGTTGGCCTACCGGGCGGCCGTGGCCGACGAGGACATCGCCCGGTTGCTGCTCGCCGCCCGCCCGGTCGACGAGCCCTGGGTGATCCCCGTGCTGCGCCGCACCTGCGCCGCCGCACTGCGCGCGGGCCGGACCGGCCAGGCCATCGCCTGTCTGTCGCGGGCACTGGAGGAGCCGCTGGACCCGGTGCCCCGCGCGCAGCTGGGCATCGAACTCGCCGCCATCGAAGTGCTCGCCGCCCCCGAGGCCGCCGGCCGCCGACTGGCGGAGATCATCCGCACCGGCGACGGCGGACCCGGCCGGATCCGGGTGCGCGCCGCCGACCTCGGGCTCTCCCGCGGCGACGACAAGGCGCTGCGCCGCGCGATCGTCGATGTGCTGCCCTCGACCGACGGCGAGGAACGGGGGGCGCTGGCCGGGCTGTTCTGGCTCACCGAGTGCGACGGGCAGGACGACACCGATCTGGTCCCGGACGGGATCCCGCCGCTGCCCGACGACCCCACCTGCCCGGTGCAGGCCGCGGCGCGCGCCTGGCGGCTGGCGCTGCGCGGGACGGACCTGCCCACCGCCCGCGCGTTGGCCCATCGGGTCTTCACCCTGGACGGCGGTGCGGGCGCCCTGATCCTGCCCCGGCTCACCGCCGCCCGGACCCTGCTGCTGACCGACGACCTGGACGAGGCCGAGATCCGGCTGGACATCCTCCACACCGACCTGCGCAGGCGGCACGCCCGCGCGGCCGCCGCCCAGGCCCTGGCCGTCCGCGGCGAACTGAACCTGCGGCGCGGCCGGCTCGACATGGCCGAACGGGACGTGGCCGCCGCCGAGCGGTCACTGCCCCGCTCCCTCTGGCACCGCTACACCGTCCCGTATCTGCTCGCCGTCCGGATCCTCATCGCCCTGGAGAACGGCGACCTCGGCCAGGCCGGTGCGCTCGCGGCCGCCTCCGCCCCCGCCGAGTCGCGCGAGGGCGCCTCCTGGGGCTATCTGCTCTTCGCCAGGGCGCTGGTGGCCGTCAAGGACGACCGGCTGCCCGAGGCGGCGGAGCTGTTCCGGGCCACCGGCAGATGGCAGTTGGGCCGCGGGCGGAGCAACCCCGCCCTGATGCCGTGGCGTTCGATGGCCGCCCGGGTCCACGACGCCCTCGGCGACCACGAGGAGGCACGGCGGCTCGCCGACGAGGAGCTCGCGCTGGCCCGGTTGTGGGGCGCCGCCAACACGCTCGGCTGGGCCCAGCTGGGCGCCGGACGGGTGGCCCGCGAGGGGCGGGTCGAGCGGCTCCGCGAGGCGGTGGCCACCCTGCGCGGCACCCCGGCCCGGCTCGCCTACGCGGGGGCTCTGCTGGAGCTGGCCACGGCCGAGCTCGACACCGGGAACCCGCGCGCCGCGGCCCCGCTGGTGGGCGATCTGTTCACCTTCGTCATCGCCCACCGGCCCTCCAGCAGGCTGGTCGCGAAGGTGCGCGAGCTGTCCGAGCGGACGGGGCCCTCCGCCGTACGCGGACGCGTCCCGCATCCGGCGTGGGCGACGCTGACCGAGCCGGAGCAGCGCACCGCCTCCCTCGTCGGACTCGGCCATGGCAACCGGGAGATAGCCGAGACCCTCTCCGTCAGCAGACGCACCGTGGAGCTGAGACTCAGCGGTGCGTACCGAAAGCTGGGGATCGGCGGTCGCGCGGAGCTGATCGCGTTGCTGCGGGCGGCGCAGGGAGGCGGAATCGATGTTGCTTGAACGGGAGGCCGAACTGGCGCAGGTCGCGGAGGCCCTGCGGGCCGCGGCGGCGGGGGACTCGTCACTGCTGTTGCTCACCGGCCCCCTGGGCACCGGCCGGACCGCGCTGCTGCACCAGCTGCCGATGCTCGCCGAGGGTGAGAAGATCAGGGTCCTGCGCGCCAACGCCGCGCCGATGGAGCAGGACTTCGACCTCGGCGTGGTCCGCCAGCTCTTCGACAGCCTGCTCACCGGCGCCCCGGAAGAGCTCCGCGGGCAGCGCATCGAGGCAGAGGTCGACCTCTGCCGGACGGTCTTCTCCGACGACGACCCGCCGCTCGACGAGAACGGGGCCGTCACCATCCCCGAGGAAGCGCTGTACGGCCTGCGCTCGGTGCTGGCCACCGCCGGCGCCGAGCGCCCGCTGCTCATCCTCGTGGACGATCTTCAGTGGGTCGACACCCCCTCGCTGCGCTGGCTCGCCTTCCTCGTCAAGCGGCTGCACGGGCTGCGCGCCGTGCTCGTCTGCTCCCTGCGGGACGGCTACCGGCGACCCGGGGACCCACTGCTGCGGGAGGTCGTCGAGGCGGCGCGGCGGGTGCTGCGCCCCGCGCCGCTCTCGCTGGGCGCCACCAAGGAAGTGATCCTCGAGCAGTTCGGTGTGCCGGGGGACGAGGAGTTCGCCCGCGCCTGCCACGAGAGCTCCGGGGGCAACCCGCTGTTCCTGAAGTCGGTGCTGGCGGACCTGGCCATGCGCGGCCGCCGGCCCACCGCCGAGCATGCCGAGACCGCCCGCTCCCTGCGCCCCGCCCAGCTGCGCGAACGGCTGGCCAGCTCCCTGCGCGCCCAGCCCCGGCCCCCGCGCGACCTGGCCGCGGCCATCGCGGTCCTCGGCGACCAGGCGGAACCGGATCTGCTGGGCCGGCTGGCCGGGCTGGACACGATCGGCTTCCTGGCCGCTCTGCGCGACCTCCACCAGCTGGGGCTGGTCGCCGCCGAGCAGGAGCCGCGCTTCCTCCACCGGGTGGTACAGGACGCGGTCGAGTCCTCGATGACCGTGGCCGAACGGGAGCGGCTGCACGACGCCGCGGCGGCGCTGATGTACCACAACGGACGCCCAGCCGAGCTCGTCGCCGCCCAGCTCCTGGCCGTCACCAGCTCCGACCACCCCTGGGCGGTGGAGGTGCTGCGCGCCGCGGCCGACACCGCGCTGCGCCGCGGCGCGCCCCGCACCGCCGCCCGCTATCTGCGCCGCGCCCTCCTGGACGGCTCGCTGACCGGGGAGGGCCGGGCCCGGCTGCTGATCGATCTGGCCACCGCGGAGCGCGGCTTCGACCCGGCCGCCTGTGAACGCCATATCTCCCAGGCGATCCCCCTGCTGACCACGGCCAGGCTCCGGGCCGCCGCGGCCCTGCGGATCTCGCCCACCATCGTGGGCCTGGGGCCCCCGTCGGTCATCGATCTGCTGCACCAGGTCGCCGAGGACCTTGGGCCCGCCACCGCGCTGGAGGGCACGGCGCGCGATGTGGCGCTGCGGCTCGAGGCGCGGCTGCGGCATGCCGGACACGAGGACCCGGCGGAGCTGGCCGCGGCGGTCGAGCGGCTGTCCGTGCTGGGGGATGAGCCGCCACTGCTCACCTCCGCCGAGCGCGAGCTGACGGCGGTGCTGCTCAACGCGGCGGTGCTCACCGCCCGATGGCCCGCGGCCGAGGTCTCCCGGCTGGCCAACCGCATCCTGGAGCGGGAACCGGCCACTTCCGACCAGGTCCACACCCCGCTGCCGCTGGTGGTGATCGGGCTGGTGGCCGCCGATTCGGTACGGGGGATCAGCTCCTGGCTGGCGATGGAGCGGCAGACGCGGCGGCAGGGCGGCACGGTCGTGGACGCGCTCGTCAACGTTCAGCAGGCCATGGTGCTCAGCGCCCGTGGCCGCGTCGCCCAGGCACGTGAGTACGCCGAGCGCGCCGTGCGGCTGGCCGAGGTGCACTGGCAGGAGGCCGGGGTCGTCTCCACCCTCGCCCTCACCCGGGTCGCCCTGGACCTCCAGGACTCCGCGCTGATCGAGCGGATCATGGACGGCCCCGGGCGGCGCCGCTCCTCGAGTCTGGCCCTGACCGCGGCGCTACAGTTCGTCAAGGCGGCGCAGGACGCCGAGCAGGGCCGCTGGTCCAGCGCCCTGGAGACCCTCCTGGCCTGCGGCCGGCAGCTGGAGGCGTCGGGCTGGCGCAATCCCGTGCTCTTCTCCTGGCGGCCCTGGGCGGCCGATCTCCACCGGCGGGTCGGCGACCCTCACGCGGCCGGGGCGCTGGCCGAGGAGGAGCTGCTGCGGGCGACCGAATGGGGCGCCCCCGTGGCGCTCGGCCGGGCGCTGCGGGTGAAAGGCCGGTTGAGCGACGGTGATCAGGGGATGCGGCTGCTGCGCGAATCGGTCGATGTGCTGCGCGCCTCGGCCAATGAACTGGAACTCGCCCGCACGCTGCTGCTGCTGGGCAAGCGGCTGCGGCCGGGAGGCGGCGAGGCGACGGCGGTGCTCCGGGAGGCCGCGGCGCTGGCCTCGGCGTGCGGGGTGCCACGGCTGGTCGAGCGGATCCGCGCGGCGGACGGCAGCGGGGCGGCGGCCGCCCCGCCGGAGGCGACCCTCACCCGTACCGAACGCACCGTGGCCTCCCTCGTCGGACGCGGTCTGACCAACCAGGAGGTCGCGGCCGAGCTGGGGGTGAGCTCCCGCGCCATCGAGAAGCATCTGACGAGTTCCTATCGCAAGCTGGGCGTCTCCGGCCGGCGCGAGCTCATCGAGCTGCTGCCTCGCATGCATTCGTGAACGGAGCGTTAACGGCGATAATTGGACGCTGTTTGACGAGGATTCGTGAACCGACCGTACCGGCCCACCGAAGGGGTGGGGTGCGGACCGAACCTTCGGGGCACCCCACCACGGGATTGGGTGGCGACACCCCTGTTGACGTTGACTTCCGTACCCGCAGATCCCTAGTCTCAATTCTGAAATGAACATTCGGAATTGAATATCGATATTCAATTCCGAATACTGAGAATTAGGAAGGGATGGCAGTCCCTTGGCATTGCCTTTACTAACGGATTCGGCTCGGCCAACCCCCCACGAGCTTGGACACGAGCAGACCGAGTACACGGATCTATTGCGCCAGTTCGATCAGCCAGGGGCGTGTGTCGTCTGTCTCGACCCGTCGCTCACCGTCCAGCAGGCGAACCGGGAATTCTTCCGGCAGTTCGACGACGCCTCCTCGGACGTGTGCGGCCGTGACTTCTGTGACCTTGTCCACCCCAGCGTCCGGCAGGCGCTGAAGCGGCAGTTCACCCGGCTCCTCGACGGCTCCCGCCACCGGTTCACCACCCATGTGGTGGCCATCGGGGCCGAGGGGGCCGCCTTCACCAGCGGGCTCACCGCCGTGGCGGTGCGCGAGGGCACCGCCCATGTGGCCTCGATCCTCGTGGTGATGCGTCCCACGGCGGGTGGCGAGGAGGTGGAGATGGTCACCAACCGCAAGAAGCTCCTCACCGAGACCGAGGCGCGCATCCTGGAGGGCATCGCCGCCGGGCTCTCCACCATTCCGCTGGCCTCCCGGCTCTACCTCAGCCGGCAGGGTGTCGAGTACCACGTGACTCGGCTGCTGCGGAAGCTGCGGGTGCCCAACCGCGCGGCCCTCGTCTCCCGCGCCTACTCGATCGGCGTACTCAACGTCGGCTGCTGGCCGCCAAAGGTCGTCGACGACTTCATCAAATGACCACCGCGCCGCGGAGGTCCACGAACGCGCCACGGCCGGCCCGGATTCGATCCGGGCCGGCCGTGGCGCGTCGCCGTCTCAGGACGGGGCCGGGCCCCGGGACAGCCGCAGCAAACGGAAGGCGGTGAGCGCCACATGGAGCTGGGTGCGCTGCTCACCCGACTCCAGATCGCAGCCCAGCACTCGTTCCACCGAGTGCAGCCGCTGGTAGAACGCCTGCCGGGAGAGGTTCGCGCGCTTGGCGGCCACCGTCTTGTTGCCCGCCGCGTCCAGGAAGGTGTGCAGCACCGGCAGCAGATCGGTGCCGTGCCGCTCGTCGTAGTCCACCAGCCGTCCCAACTGCCGCTCCACGAACTCCTGGAGCCGCACATCGCCGCGCAGCGCGTACAGCAACTGCCGCAGCCCGATGTCGGACAGCTCGTGGAACGCCTTGTCCGGCGTCCCCGGGACGGCGGCGTCCGCGACCCGCGCCGCCTGCTGGAACGATCGGGCGGTCTGCGACAGGTCCGACACCTCGGAGCCGACGCTGATCACGGCGTCCGGCCGGGACTCCCGCACCGACCGGCTCAGCCGCTCCACCAGCGGCCGCCACGGCGTGGCGGCGGGCAGGGCCAGCAGCACTCCTATGTGGTCACCGGGCACCGCGCCGACCAGTACGGCGGCCCCGGCCGCCCCCAGCTCGTCCGTCAGCCGGTCCTCGAGCTCGGTCGTCTCCCCGGCGCCGGGGCCGGGACTGACCAGCGCCACCATCAGTCGGCGGCCCGCGACCGGCACGCCCAGCGCCTCGGCCCTGGCCCGGGCCTCGCCCTTGGACCGGCAGCGCTGCTCCACCAGGTCCAGCAGCAGCGTGCGCTGGGCCCGCCGCTCCCAGCGGGTGTGATGGGTGAGCCGGGCGATGGTCAGGGCCGTGGCGGTGCGCTCCAGGACCATCGCGTCCTCGGGGCCGACCGCCGGGTCCCGGGCCCCGTCCGGGAGCATCAGCAGCCGCCCCCATCGCTCGCCCCGGTACTCCACCGCGGTCACCAGCCAGTCCTCCGGGCCGCTCAGCCCGGTCCGGTCGGGCGAGGGCGTGGCGCGTGAGCGCCGCTCCCAGCCGGTCAGCGCCCCCTCCACCCCGCGCCCGGGCGATCCGCAGATGACGGCCTGGTGGACCAGGTTCTCCAGCACCACGGGGTGCCCGCTCATCTCGGCCGCCATGTCCACCACCTCCTCGGGCCCGGCGCCCCGCAGGGTCAGCGCGGTGAAGGTGTCATGGACGTCCTGGGCCCGGCGCAGGCTCTCCACCTGGCTGCCGACGATCAGCGAGTGGAGCACCTGGGTGACCTCCACGAAGTTCACCGTCCGCGAGAGCAGGACGAGCGGGAAGTCCCGGGCCAGACAGGCCCGTACCAGCTCCGAGGGCGGCCGGTGGTAGCGCCGCACCAGCTCGATGACCAGCCCGGCGGCGCCGATGTCCGCGAGCTCGTCGACATACCGGCGGACCAGCGCCGGGTCCTCGGGCAGCGGCATCCCGGTGGTCAGCACCAGCTCCCCGCCCTTGAGGAAGGACGCCGGGTCCAGCAGCTCGGTGATGTGGACCCAGCGGACCGGCCGGGCCAGCTGCCCATGGCCGGAGACCACCTCCGGCGCCCCGGCGGCCAGCACCGGAAGCCGCAGCACCTCGGCGAGGCTGAGCGGCGGACGCCCGGGGACCCGCGGCGGCTCCGGGGGGCGGGTCAGCGGCCGTCCGGCAGCGTCGTACGCGGTGCCGCCGAAGCCGTTCATGCCGCTCACTCTGGCAAGCCCGCGCGCCGGGCGCAACCACGATCCCGGCCGACCTCTTGACAGGACCCCTCCCCGAGGTCGTTGACAGATCGTCCATAGCGATCACCACCCCGCGACACAGTGATCATTGTCCTGACCGGGTCCGCCCCCTCACCCTCGAAGTGTCCGAGCGCATCGCCGACCCGTGGGTGTGGGAGAGAACATGACCAATCTGTCGCCGCAGCTCCGTCAAGCCACTCCGGTGGTCGCCGTCCGCGGAGAGGGCGCCTACATCGACGGCGAGGACGGGCGGCGATACCTCGACTTCACCGCGGGCATCGGCGTCACCAGCACCGGGCACTGCCATCCGCGGGTCGTCGCCGCCGCCCAGGAGCAGGTGGGCACCCTCATCCACGGCCAGTACACGACCGTGATGCACCCGCCGCTGCGGCGGCTGGTCGAGAAGCTGGGCGAGGTGCTCCCCACGGGCCTCGACAGTCTGTTCTTCAGCAACTCCGGCAGCGAGGCCGTGGAGTCGGCCCTGCGCCTGGCCCGCCAGGCCACCGGCCGGCCCAACGTGCTGGTCTGCCACGGCGGATTCCACGGCCGTACCGTGGCCGCCGCCTCCATGACCACCTCCGGCACCCGCTTCCGCTCCGGCTTCTCGCCCCTGATGAGCGGAGTCGTGGTGACGCCGTTCCCCACGGCCTACCGGTACGGCTGGGACGAGGAGACCGCGACCCGGTTCGCCCTGCGGGAGCTGGACTACGTCCTGCAAACCATCTCCCCGCCCGACGACACCGCCGCGATCATCGTCGAACCGGTGCTCGGCGAGGGCGGCTATGTGCCCGCCACCGAGGGCTTCCTCCAGGGCCTGCGGGAGCGGGCCGACCGCCATGGCTTCCTGCTGATCCTGGACGAGGTGCAGACCGGGGTGGGCCGCACCGGACGGTTCTGGGGCCATGACCACTTCGGCATCCGCCCCGACATCCTGGTCACCGCCAAGGGGCTGGCCAGCGGCTTCCCACTGTCCGGCATCGCCGCCTCCGAGGAACTGATGAGCAAGGCGTGGCCCGGCTCGCAGGGCGGCACCTACGGCGCCAACGCCGTGGCCTGCGCGGCCGCCGCCGCCACCCTCGACGTGGTCCGCGAGGAGAACCTCGTGGCCAACGCCGAGGCCATGGGGGCACGGCTGCGCAGCGGTCTCGAGGACGTGGCCGCCAAGACCCCCGCCATCGGCGATGTACGCGGCCTCGGCCTCATGCTGGCCAGCGAGTTCGTCACCGCTGACGGCGAGCCGGACCCGGCGACCGCGGCCCGGGTGCAGCGCGCCGCCGTGGACGAAGGGCTGTTGCTGCTTCTGTGCGGCGCCTGGAACCATGTGGTCCGGATGATCCCCGCCCTCGTCGTCGACGAAGCGGCGATCGACGAGGGTCTGCGCGCCTGGTCCGCCGCCGTCAGCGCCGGAACAGCGGACTCCTGACGCGCGCCGCACATCACCCACGGGAGCCCGATCCGCCCGCCGGTCCGAACCCTCGGACCGGCGGTGGTCCGATAGGAGATTGCCCCTATGTCCACCCCCTCGTACCCCTCGGCCGCCGAGGTCCTCGCCGCGGTGCCCAAGCAGCTCTACATCGCCGGGTCGTGGTCCGACGCGGCGGGCGGCCAGACCATGCCGGTCGACGACCCGGCCACCGGTGAGGTGCTGTGCGACGTCGCCGACGCCGCCCCCGCCGACGGGCAGCGCGCCCTGGCCGCCGCCGAGGAGGCCCAGGAGAAGTGGGCGGCCACCGCGCCCCGCGCGCGCAGCGAGATCCTGCGCCGCGCCTATGAGCTGATCATCGAGCGGGCCGACGCGCTCGCCGCGCTGATGACGGCCGAGATGGGCAAGCCGCTGGCCGAGGCGCGCGGAGAGGCGGCCTACGCCGCGGAGTTCTTCCGCTGGTTCTCCGAGGAGGCCGTGCGCGTCGAGGGCGGGTTCTCCACGCTGCCGGACGGCAAGAACCGGATGCTGCTGATGCGCCGCCCGGTCGGCCCCTGTCTGCTCATCACGCCGTGGAACTTCCCGCTGGCCATGGGCACCCGCAAGATCGGCCCGGCGATCGCCGCGGGCTGCACCATGGTGCTCAAGCCCGCCCCGCAGACCCCGCTGTCCAGCCTGGCGCTCGCCGGGATCCTGGCGGAGGCGGGGCTTCCGGCCGGGGTGCTCAACGTGGTCACCACCTCCCGCGCCGGAGAGGTCGTGGAGCCGCTGCTGACCGGCGGGCACATCCGCAAGCTCTCCTTCACCGGCTCCACCCAGGTCGGCCGCACCCTGCTCGCCCAGAGCGCGCCCGCGGTGGTCCGCACCTCCATGGAACTCGGCGGCAACGCCCCCTTCATCGTCTTCGAGGACGCCGACCTCGACGTCGCGGTCGAGGGCGCCATGACCGCCAAGATGCGCAACATGGGCGAGGCGTGCACGGCGGCCAACCGGTTCTTCGTCCACTCCTCCGTGGCGGCGGAGTTCGCCGACCGGCTGGCCCGCCGCATGGGCGCGCTGGAGGTCGGCCCCGGCAGCCGCCCCGGGGTCCAGGTCGGGCCGCTCATCGACCGGGCGGGCCGTACCAAGGTCGAGGAGCTGGTCGCGGACGCCGTGGCACGCGGTGCCGAGGTCCTGGTCGGCGGCAGCACCCCCGAGGGCCCCGGCTGCTTCTACCCGCCCACCGTGCTCACCGGGGTCTCCCCGGCCAGCCGGCTGATGGAGACCGAGATCTTCGGACCGGTCGCGGCGGTGCTCACCTTCGAGGACGAGGACGAGGCGCTCGCCATCGCCAACGACACCGAATGGGGCCTGGTGGGCTATGTGTTCACCCAGGACCTCAACCGCTCGCTGCGGGTGAGCGAGCGGCTCGAGGTCGGCATGGTCGGCCTCAACACCGGCCTGGTCTCCAACCCCGCGGCCCCCTTCGGCGGCGTCAAACAGTCCGGGCTCGGACGCGAGGGCGGCCGCGTCGGCATCGACGAGTTCCTGGAGTACAAGTACGTCGCGGTGCCGGTCTGACGGCTCTCACGGCGCCCGGGCGCCCGCCGGAACCGCCGGAGGCGCCCAGGCGTTGCCCTCATTGACGCGTTGCCTCCAGACGCGCGGCGGTGAGGAGCGGACATGGGCGAGTTGGTGCCCGGCGGGAACCAGGCGCTGCCCGACGGCGCGCTGACCATCCGGGTGCCGGGGCCGTTCGACCTGTCCGCGCTGATCACCGGCGAGGACGGAAAGGTCGCGGGCGACGGCGACTTCGTCTTCTTCAACCAGCCCACCGCGCCCGGCGCCCGGCTGGACGGCGACACGGTCACCCTGCGGCCGCGGGCGCTGCGGCCCGGCGCCGCCCGGGTCACCCTCGTCATCAGCCCGGCCGACCCGGGCACCCCGCTGGGGCGGCTCCCGGCGCCCGTGCTGAGCGTCCTGGACGAGCGCGGATCGCCGCTGGCCCGGTTCGCCCCGCCGCGCCCCGCGCGGGAGACGGTGCTGCTGCTCGCCGAGATCTACCGCCGTGGCGGCGGCTGGAAGGTGCGGGCGATCGGCCAGGGGTACGCCGACGGACTCGCCGGTGTGGCCCGGGACTTCGGGGTCGACGTCGCCGACGACGGAACCGCCGCGCCCGCGTTCCCCGCGCCCGCGCCGCTCGCACCCGCGCCCCCCGCGTCCGCGCCGCTCGCGCCCGGGCCTCCCATGCCTCCCATGCCTCTTGTGCCTCCCGCCCCGGCGTCCGCCGCCGCGCCCACCGACGGGGCCTCGCGGCAGGCCCTCGACGTGGTGAACGCGGCGCGGACCCGGGCCGGGGCCGCGCCGGTGGCACTCGACGGACGGCTGACCGCGGCCGCCGAGGCGCACGCGCGGGCCATGGCCGCCCACGGCGCGCTGGCCCTGGAGAGCCCGGACGGGACCTCGCTGTTCCACCGGATCGCCGCGCACGGCTACACCCCGCTGACCATCGCCGAGCACATCGTCTCCGGGCCGCGCACCCCACGCGAGTTCGTGGACTACTGCCTCGAAGGCGCCGAGCGCCGGGGCCCGTTCCACGACCCCGACCTCGTCCACCTGGGCATCGGCCGCGCCAACGGCCCCACCACCGGGGATGTCTACTGGACGGCGATATGGGCCCGTCCGTTCACCCCGGACGGGCTGCTGCGCCTGGCCTCCGAGGTCATCGCCCTGACCAACGCGGAGCGCGCCGCGGCCCGGCTCGCGCCCCTCGCGCCGGACCCACGGCTGACGGCGGCCGCGCAGGCGCACAGCGACGACATGGTGGCCCGCGACTTCTACTCCCACACCGGCCCCGAAGGGCATCAGCCCTGGGACCGGGCCCGGGCCGCCGGGGCCGCCCACCGCGGCATCGGCGAGAACATAGCGTGCGGCCAGCGCTCCCCGGAGGAAGTGGTGCGCGGCTGGATGAACAGCCCGGGCCACCGCGCCAACATCCTGAAGCCCGACTTCACCCACATCGGTGTCGGCCATGCCACCGGCAGCCGAGCGGGCACGTACTGGACCCAGGTCTTCGGCGCCGTCTGATCGGCGTCTCGACCCTGAACGTCGTCGGCCGGTGCCTCAGGTGCGCGACTCCAGAATGCGCCGGGTCGCACTCCCGTACACCCCGTTGGCGTCGCCCCGGATCCCGTACCACACCTGGAACCGGGAGACGGCCTGGGCCAGCGCCTGGTCGTACTGGCCGTTGACCGGCCCGTCCTGATACACGTTCGGGATCCGCAGCAGCCGCTTCTGGAGCTCGGTGACCTCCGGGCCGGTGCTTCCGAGGGTCAGCACATCGCCCGGGTCGCCCGGCGGCGGCAACTGGTCCTCCGGGGCCTGCGATGCGGGGGCGCTCGGCGTCTGCGGCGCGCCGGAGGTCGCGGGCGCGGTGGGCGCGGTCGGTGTGGCCGACGCGCCGCCCTCGGCCGCGCCGGACGCCGAGTCCCGGTCCACCATCACCACCAGCGAGAGGGCGACCCCCGCGCCGAGCCCGGCCAGCACCAGCAGGGCGGCGCTGGGACGGCGCCGCCCGGCCGGCGGGGTCGGTGCGGGCGGCTGCCCGGGCGCGGGCGGTGTCCCCTGCGGGGACCAGGCGTCGGCCGCGGACGGGCCGCCCGTCATCTCCTGGGTGTCGTCATCCGCCATGGGCGGCGCCTCGGGCGGGAGCTCGCTGCCCGGCGGCCGGAAGAGGTCGAGCTCCTCCATCCACCCCTCGACCGGCCCGTCCGCGGCATCGTCGTGCTCCGGCGTCGCGGGGAAGATGGCGGTCGGCTCGATCACCTGACGCCCGGCTGGTCGGTCCGGATCGGGTTCGGCTGCCATACAGACCTCCTTGTACGCCCCACACCATCACGCGGGGATACGGACGCGGGCGCGGGAAGATTCAAGCCGATCGTGAACCGGAGGCCCCGGAGCCCCCGCGGCGCCGGTGTGGCGTGGCGCCGCTGGGTAACCCGTCCTGAGAGGGTGCCCATGGCCTCGGGGACGTCGAAGGGAGCCATGAGATGGAGCGGACCACATGCTGTGTGGTGGGCGGCGGGCCGGCCGGGATGGTCCTCGGCCTGCTGCTCGCCCGGGCCGGGGTGGAGGTCACCGTCCTGGAGAAACACGGGGACTTCCTGCGCGACTTCCGCGGCGACACGGTGCACCCCAGCACGTTGCGGCTCCTGGACGACCTGGGCCTCGCCGACCGGTTCGCGGCCCTGCCGCAGCGGCATGTGCACTCCATCCAGCTGCCCATAGGACGGGGTGGCGAACTGTTCACGGTCGGCGAGATCGGCTCACTGCCGGGGAAGTACAACTACGTGGCGATGGTGCCGCAGTGGGACCTGCTCGACCTGCTGGCGGACGAGGCCAAGCGGGAACCCACCTTCCAGCTGCGGACGAACACCGAGGTGACCTCCTTCCGCATGGAGCGCGGACGGGTCACCGGAGTGCGCTACCGCGACCGTACGAGTGGTTCCACCGGCGAGCTGCGCGCCACCCTCACCGTGGCCTGCGACGGCCGGGGATCGATCGCCCGCGACCTGCCGGAGCTCGGACTCCAGGAGTTCGCCTGCCCGATGGACGTCTGGTGGTTCCGGCTGCCGCGCGAGGAGAGCGACCCCCAGGGGCTGGTGGCCAATGCCGGCGAGCGCTTTCTCACCGCGATGATCGACCGTGGCGACTACTGGCAGTGCGCGGCCCTGATCCCCAAGGGGGCCGACGCCAAATGCCGCGCCGAAGGTCTCGACCGGTTCCTTTCCGCGTTCACGGAGGCCACCCCATGGATGCGGCGGGGGCCGGCCGACCGTGGCCCGGGACCGCGGTCCTGGGACGAGGTGAAGCTGCTGGACGTACGGATGGACCGGCTCCGCCGCTGGCACCGCCCCGGACTGCTGTGCATCGGGGACGCGGCCCACGCGATGTCGCCCGTGTTCGGGATCGGCATCAACCTCGCCGTCGAGGACGCGGTCGCCGCCGCCCGCCATCTGGCCGGACCGCTGCGCGCGGGCACCGTGGGCCTCGCCGACGTACGCGCCGTCCAGCGCCGCCGGTGGCCGACCACCGTGGCGACGCAGGGGTTGCAGCGGATCGCCCACGCCCGGGTGATCGGGCCGCTGCTGCAAGGACGTTCACCGGCCGCCGGAGGGGAGCCGCTGCGGCTCGCCGAGGTGCTCACCAGGGCGCCCTGGCTGAAACGGGCCCCCGCGTACTTCCTCGCCTACGGCGCGGGCCGCGAGCGGCCCCCGGCCGAGTCGCTGCGCCGTTCCGGATGAACCGTCGAAGCCGGGTGCGGACAGCCTTCCGCACCCGGCTTCACACCTACGGGGAACCTTCAGACGATGCCCTCGGCGATCTCCGCCTGCTCACGCGCCGTGCCGTACGCGGACGGCGTGTTGTACGAGCGGCGGGCGACGAACCACCAGATCGTGGCCAGCAGCAGCACCACGGCCAGCGCGATCGAGGCGTAGTTCATCGAATCCACCGTCACCGGGCTGGACTGCGGCAGGCAGAACAGCACCGTCACCACCGCGACCCACACCACCGCGATCCAGCCCACGGGCTTGCTCCAGCGTCCCAGGCTCCACGGGCCCGGCTGGAACCGGTCCCCGGCGCGCAGCCGCAGGAAGATCGGGATGGCGTAGGCGGGGGTGATCCCGATGACGTTGATGGCGGTCACCGCGCCGTAGGCGGTCTCGGAGTACAGCGACGGCAGGGCCAGCACACACGCCACCACCACCGAGAGCCAGACCGCGAGCACCGGGGTCTGGGTACGGGAGCTGACCCGCTGCCACAGCCGTGAGCCCGGCAGCGCGCCGTCCCGGCTGAAGGCGAACACCATCCGGCTGGCCGCCGCCACCTCGGCGTTCCCGCAGAACAGCTGGGCCACGATGACGATGAGCAGCATCGCGGTGGCACCGCCGGTGCCCAGGGCGTCGATCAGGATCTGCGCCGGCGGCACCCCGGTGGCGCTTCCCTGCGTACCGGCGTAGTCCTGGATGGCGAAGGTGAGCCCGGCCAGCAGCACGAACCCGGCCACCCAGGACACCCAGATGGCGCGGACGATCCCCCGGGCGGCGTAGACGGAGGCGTTGGAGGTCTCCTCGGACAGATGCGCGGAGGCGTCGTAGCCGGAGAAGGTGTACTGGGCGAGCAGCAGCCCGATCGCGGTCACATACAGCGGATTCGACCAGCCGGTGTTATTGACGAATTCGGTGAAGACGAATTCGGGCGACTGGTGGTGGGAGGGCACGATCGCCAACGCGCCGACGATGATGGCGACGCCCGCCAGATGCCACCACACACTGACCGAGTTGAGCACGCTGACCAGGCGGACTCCGAACAGATTCAGCGCCGCGTGCAGCAGCAGAATGCAGACGAAGATGAGCATGGTCGACTCCGGTGTGGGATCGAATCCCCACTGGAGGTTGAAGAGCGCGCCGGTGAACAGGGCGGCGCCGTAGTCGATTCCGGCGATGGCACCGAGCAGCCCCAGCAGATTGAGCCAGCCGGTGTACCAGCCCCAGGTCCGTCCGCCCAGCCGGTCGGCCATGTAGTACAGCGCTCCCGAGGTGGGATACGCGCTGGTCACCTCGGCCAGGGCGAGCCCGACGCACAGCACGAAGAGCCCCACTCCGGCCCAGCCCCACATCATCACCGCGGGGCCTCCGGTGTCCAGCCCGAAGCCGTAGAGCGTCATGCATCCGGAGAGAATGGAGATGACCGAGAAACTGATGGCGAAATTGCCGAAGCCGCCCATGCGGCGGGCCAGAACGGGTTGATAGCCGAGCTCACGCAGTCGCTGTTCATCGTCCCGGTGGGGGGCGGGACTTGAACTCGACCATGCCGTGGACATGAATGTGCCTCCGGAATGCTGTGGCGGGCGAGGGGCGGTACAGGTGGGGGGAAATCGGCTCAGGCGCCGGGCCCGGGTCTTGGCCCACGGGCGCCGGCCAGCGAGCGGACCCGGGCGCGAAGAAACATTTCTTCAGCAAGGGCGCGGTCGGCGGCGTCGCGGGTGCGGTAGGCCCAGGGGAGCGGGGTGAAGTACGGCCCCAGCGTCTCGAAGACACGGGCCGCGTCGGGGAACAGCAGCGCGCCCCACAGGGCGTGTGCCAGATGATTGAGATCGAGCAGGGAACTCGTGGTGACATCGGCGTGATCGAACCAGCCGTTCAGCGCCTTCCTCGCGTCCCGGGTGGCGTCCTCGGTGGCCCAGTGGAGGTCGAGGGCCTTCTCGTAGCCCTTTTCCTCTCGGTAGCGCTCGACATGCACGTACAGCGGCAGCACCTGGAGCGCGGAACCCTCGGGCGCGCCCGAGACCACCCACTGCACGAAGTTGACCGCCTCGGCCAGCGAACCCCCGGCCCGCCGGGCGTACACGAATTGCAGCATCCGGTGGTACGCCTCGCGGTTGTACGGATCGCGCCGGTCGGCCTCCGCCAGCAGACCCCAGGGTCCGGGGAAGAGCAGTGGACCCGGCGGGGCCACCCGGTGTTCCTCCTGCCGCTGCTTCTTGTCCAGCTGGGCCAGGGCCAGCAGACACACCCAGGGCACCGGATCCGCCGGGGAGTGGTGCGCGGCCAGCTGGCAGGACTGCCACGCCTCCCGCCACAGCTCCCGGGTGCGGGGGTGTCCCTCGCGGTGTGCGCGCACCGCGCGCTCCACCCCGACCCGGGAGTGCATCACCAGCGCCGCCACGCTCCGCGGCTCCTCGGTCCGCCACGCGTCCACCACATTGGATCCGGCGGCGGCCGTGGCCAGCACCTGGGTGCGCTGGGTCCACAGCGACCAGGTGGGGGTCTCCGCGAGCAGATTGCGCATCGATATCCAGCGTCCGGTGCGCAGATCGTGCAGCGCGACGCGCAGCCCCCCGTCATAGCCCGCGGGGTGGTACACGGGGCGGAACTCTTCCTCGGGCATCGGATGACTTTCGTACGGAGCTGACGTACCGGACGCGGGAAAGCGAGGGGCCTGGGGGATGGTTGCAGGGATCTTATAGGCCCGGTGCAACGATTCGGGAACGGGGGACTCCGGTCAGTGCCCGAACGGGCCGTCTTGACGCCCGCCCCGCGCCTGCACCAGGCTTTCCGGCAAGATCCGCGCTCCGTCCCGCGAGCGCGCCGCCCTCCGAACCCACCGCCCCCCGAGCCCGAAGCGATCCGCCCGCCCCGAGCGAAGAACCGGACATGCTGCCTGAGCGTCGCCACCGCCCCCCGGCCGACCCCGCGACCGGCCCGGTCCTCGCCATCGACCAAGGAACCTCGGGCACCAAGGCGTTGGTGCTCTGCCCCGAGCGCGGGGTGATCGGCTCCGCCGAGGTGCCCGTACGGCCCCGCCATCTGCCCGGTGGACTGGTCGAGGTCGATCCGGCCGCGCTGCTCACCTCGGTCATCGAGGCCGGGCGCCAGGCTCTCGCGGCCGCGGGGGAGCCGGTCGTGGCGGTCGGGTTGGCCAACCAGGGCGAGACCGTGCTGGCCTGGGACCCCGTCACGGGAGAGCCGCTGACGGACGCGCTGGTCTGGCAGGACCGACGGGCCCACACGGTGTGCGAGAGGCTCGCGCCGCACGCCGAGACGCTGCGCGAACTCACCGGACTGCCCCTCGATCCGTACTTCGCGGCCCCCAAGATGGCGTGGATCCGGCGCCATCTGACCGCCGAGGGCGTGGTCACCACCAGCGACGTCTGGCTGGTCCACCGGCTCACCGGCGCGTTCGTCACCGACGCCGCCACCGCCGGGCGCACCGGGCTGCTCGACCTCGACCGCGTCGCCTGGTCCCCGAAGGCCCTGGACCTCTACGGGCTGACCGCCGAACGGCTGCCGCGCGTCGTCGACGCCGCCGGGCCGGTCGGCACCACCACGGCCTTCGGCGGCGAGGTCCCGCTCACCGGACTCCTCGTCGACCAGCAGGCCGCCCTGCTGGCGCAGCGGGTGACCGAACCGTCCACCGCCAAGTGCACCTACGGCACCGGCGCCTTCCTCCTCGCCCAGACCGGTGACCAACCCCGGCGCGGCCCCCATGGCCTGGTCTCCTGTGTGGCCTGGCGGTTCGCCGGGCGCACCAGCTACTGCCTGGACGGGCAGGTGTACACCGCCGCCTCCGCGGTGCGCTGGCTCAGCGACCTGGGGGTGATCCAGGGGGCCCAGGACCTCGACCCGGTCGGGGGGACCGTGCCCGACACCGGGGGCGTCACCTTCGTACCGGCGCTCGCCGGACTCGCCGCGCCGTGGTGGCGCGGCGACCTCAAGGGGTCGCTCACCGGGCTCGGCCTCGACACCACCGCGGGGCATCTGGTGCGCGCCCTGTGCGAGGGCATCGCCGCCCAGGTCGTGGAGATCGCCGAGGCGGCCGCCTCCGACCTGGGCGCGCCGCTGACCGTCCTGCGCGTCGACGGGGGACTGACCCGCTCCGCGCTGCTGATGCAGACCCAGGCCGATCTGCTCCAGCTGCCGGTGGAGGTGTCGGCCCTGCCGGACGTCACGGCGCTGGGCGTGGGCGCCGCCGCCCGGATGGGGCTGGACCCGGGCCTGACGGTCGAGGAGGCGGTCCCCGCATGGGAGCCCGCCGCCGTCTACGAACCGCGGATCAGCGCGGAGCGGGCCGCCGAGCGGCTGGCCGCCTTCCGCTCGGCCGTGGCCGCGCTGCTGGACCATGTGCCGACGGCCGCCGCCCACGACTGAGGACCGCCCGGGCACCGGGAGCCGTGTCCACCACCGAGCAAGGGACCAGCATGACCGTTACGACCACGGGTGACCTCCCCGACGAGGTCCACGACGTGGCCATCATCGGCGCCGGGGTGGTCGGCGCCGCCATCGCCCGCGAACTGGCCCGGTACCGCTTGCGGATCGCCCTGGTCGAGGCGTCTGACGACGTCGGCAACGGCACGTCCAAGGCCAACACCGCGATCCTGCACACCGGCTTCGACGCCACCCCGGGCACCCTGGAGGCCCGCCTGGTGCGCGAGGGCTACCGGCGGCTGACCGCCTACGCCGCCGAGACCGGCATCCCCCTCGAACCGCTCGGCGCGCTGCTCGTCGCCTGGGACGGGGAGCAGCTCGCCGCGCTGCCGTCACTCGCCAAGAAGGCCGCGCGCAACGGCTACGACGAGACGGTCATCCTCGACGCGGACGCCGTCCGGGCCCGCGAACCCCGTCTGGGACCGGGCGCCCTCGGCGCGCTCGAGGTCCCCGGCGAGAGCATCATCTGCCCCTGGACGACAACGCTCGCCTACGCCACCCAGGCGGTCCGCGCGGGCGTCGACCTGCATCTGAACTGCCCGGCCGGGGCCATCACCACCGGCGCGGACCACCACGAGATCGCCACCCCGCGCGGGGTGCTGCGCACCCGTCACCTGGTCAACGCCGCGGGGCTGTACTCGGACGAGATCAACCGGCGGCTCGGCCACGAGGAGTTCACCGTGACCCCGCGCCGCGGCCAGCTCATCGTCTTCGACAAGTTCGCCCGCGGCCTGGTCGACCACATCCTGCTGCCGGTGCCCACCGCGCTCGGCAAGGGTGTGCTGGTGTCGCCGACCGTGTACGGCAATGTGATGCTCGGCCCCACCGCCGAGGACCTCGACGACAAGACCGCCACCGGATCGTCGGCCGACGGACTGGCCTCGCTCCGCGAGAAGGGCGCGCGGATCCTGCCGGAGCTGCTGGAGGAGGAGGTCACCGCCGTCTACGCCGGGCTGCGCGCCGCCACCGAGCACGACGACTACCAGATCCACGCCGACCCCGGACGGCGGTATGTCGCCGTGGGCGGCATCCGCTCCACGGGGCTCACCGGCTCCATGGCGATCGCCGCGCATGTGGCGGAGCTCCTCGTCGACTGCGGTCTGGACCCCGGGCCCGAGCGGGAGATCGAGCCCGTGCGGATGCCCACCATCGGCGAGGCGTTCCCGCGCCCCTACCAGCGCGCCGACCTCGTCGCCGCCGACCCCGCGTACGGCACCGTGGTCTGCCACTGCGAACGCGTCACCCGGGGCGAGATCCGCGACGCGCTGACCGCCACCGTGCCACCGGGCTCGCTGGACGGGATCCGGCGCCGCACCCGGGCCCTGGCCGGGCGCTGCCAGGGATTCTTCTGCGGCGCCGCGGTGCGCGCCCAGTTCGAGGCGGCCACCGCGGCCCAGAACCGGACGGAGGCCCGGCGATGACCCCCGACGACCGTACCCACCGCACCGTGGACGTCCTGGTCATCGGGGCCGGACCGGCCGGACTCGCGGTCGCCGCGCGGCTGGCCGCCGCCGGGGTGGACCGGGTCGAGGTCCTCGACCGCGAACAGCGCGCGGGCGGCATCCCCCGCCACTGCGACCACACCGGATTCGGACTGCGTGATCTGCGCCGGGTGATGACCGGACCGGACTACGCCCGCCACCACATCGCCGCCGCCATCCGCGCCGGGGCCGTGCTGCGCACCGGTGTCACGGCCACCGGCTGGGCGGCACCCCGGACCGTGGACATCACCGGCCCGACCGGCCTGGAGCGGATCACCGCCACGGCCGTCGTCCTGGCCACGGGCGCCCGGGAACGCCCGCGCAGCGCCCGGCTGGTGCCCGGCACCCGGCCGGCCGGTGTCCTCACCACCGGGCAGTTGCAGCAGGCCGTCCATGTGCACCACCAGAGCGTCGGCCACCGCGCCGTCATCGTGGGCGCGGAACGGGTCAGCTACTCCGCGGTGGCCACCCTGCGCCGGGCCGGGGCCGAGGTCGCCGCCATGGTCACCGACCAGCCCCGCCACCAGACCCACCCGGCGCGCCACCTCGGCACCCGGCTGCGGCACGCGGTTCCGCTGGTCACCGACGCCACCGTGGCCGAACTGACCGGCCGGGAGCGGCTGGAGAGCGTACGGCTGCGGCACCGGGACGGCAGGACCGCGGCCATCGGCTGCGACACCGTGGTGTTCACCGGCGACTGGATCCCCGACCACGAACTGGCCAGAAGCGCCGGGATCGCGCTCGACCCCGGCACCCGGGGCCCGGCCACCGACGCCGAGTTCCGCACCGGGGAACCCGGGGTCTTCGCCGTGGGCAATCTGCTGCACCCGGTCGAGACCGCCGATATCGCCGCCCTCGACGGCCGGTTCGCCGCCGCGCCCGTACTGCGCCATCTCGCGGGTGTGCCATGGACCCCGGGACCGCTGCCGGTGCGGGTCGAGGCGCCGCTGCTGTGGATCTCACCCAACCGGCTCACCCCGGACGGGCCCCGTCCGCCGCGCGGCCGGTTCACCCTGCGCACCACGCGGTTCCTGACCCGGCCGGTGCTCACCGCCAGCCAGGACGGCCGGACGCTGCACCGCGGGCGCCTTCCCTCTACGGCGGCGCCCAACCGGCCGTTCCACCTGCCCGCCGACTGGATCGCCGGGGCCGACGCACACGGCGGCCCCGTGCGTATCACCGCGGACTGACCGGGCCCCCGGGCATACCGCGCAGCCGCTCCATATCGCGCCGGTCGCGCTTGGTGGGGCGGCCCGTCCCGCGGTCGCGCAGCCCGATCGGCACGGTGTGCTCGCGCGGAGGCGGAGGCGGGCTGTTGTCGACGTAGCACTCCACCGCCACCGGCGCCCCGACCCGCTTGCGCACGATGCGCGAGACGACCACGATCCGGTCGCGCCCCGCATGGCGCAGCCGCACCTCGTCCCCGGTCCGCACCGTGTGCGCGGGCTTGACGCGCTCGCCGTTGACCCGGACGTGCCCCGCGCGGCAGGCCGAGGACGCCATGGAGCGCGTCTTCGTCAGCCGCACGGACCAGATCCAGCTGTCCACCCGTACGGACCCCTCGTCTGAAGCCATACCCTGACTCTAATGTCTAAGGTGCGACGCATGAGCGCACATTTCGACGTGGTGGTCCTGGGAGCCGGGCCGGGTGGCTATGTCGCCGCGATCCGCGCCGCCCAGCTGGGCCTGACCACGGCCGTGGTCGAGGAACGCTACTGGGGCGGGGTCTGCCTGAATGTGGGCTGCATTCCGTCCAAGGCCCTGCTGCGCAACGCCGAGCTGGCCCATCTGTTCATCCACGAGGCCAAGGACTTCGGCATCCGGGTGAACGGCGATGTCACCGTGGACTACCGGGACGCGTTCGAGCGCAGCCGCAAGGTGGCCGACGGACGGGTCAAGGGCGTCCACTATCTGATGAAGAAGAACAAGATCACCCAGTTCGAGGGGCGGGGCAGCTTCACCGGGCCGCACGAACTGCTGGTCACCCGCTCCGGCGGCGGTACGGAGACGGTCACCTTCGACCACTGCGTCATCGCCGCGGGCTCGATCACCAATCTGCTGCCCGGCACCTCCCTCAGCGAGCGGGTGGTGACCTACGAGGAGCAGATCCTCTCGCCCACCCTGCCCGGCAGCGTCCTGATCGCGGGTGCGGGGGCCATCGGCGTGGAGTTCGCGTACATCATGCACAGCTACGGGGTGCAGGTGACGCTGGTGGAGTTCATGGACCGGATCGTGCCCCTGGAGGACGAGGAGGTCTCCGCCGAGCTCACCCGGCGCTTCCGCAGGCTCGGCATGAACATCCTGACCTCCACCCGGGTGGAGGCGATCAACGACGCGGGCCCCGCGGTCAAGGTCATGGTCACCACGGGCGGCCAGCGGCAGACCCTCCAGGCCGCCCGGGTGCTCCAGGCCATCGGGTTCCGGCCGCGGGTGGACGGATACGGGCTGGAGCACACCGGCGTCCGGCTGACCGAGCGGGGCGCCATCGAGATCGACGGCCGGTGCCGCACCAATGTGCCGCACATCTTCGCCATCGGCGACGTCACCGCCAAGCTGATGCTGGCGCATGCCGCCGAGGCCATGGGCATCGTCGCGGCGGAGACCATCGCCGGGGCGGAGTCCATGGAGCTGGACTATGTGATGATCCCGCGCGCCACCTTCTGCCAGCCGCAGATCGCCAGCTTCGGCTGGACCGAGGCCCAGGCGCGGGAGCGCGGCTTCGACGTCCGGGTGGCGAAGTTCCCGTTCACCGCCAACGGGAAGGCCCAGGGGCTCGGCGACCCCGTCGGCTTCGTGAAGCTCATCGGCGACGGCCGCCACGGCGAGCTGCTGGGCGGCCATCTCATCGGCCCCGAGGTCACCGAACTGCTGCCCGAGCTCACCCTCGCCCAGCAGTGGGACCTCACCGTGCACGAGGTGGCCCGCAACGTCCACGCTCATCCGACCCTCAGCGAGGCGGTGAAGGAGGCCGTCCACGGGCTGGCCGGACACATGATCAATTTCTGACCGCGGATGCTCCCACCCCGGCCGCCACCAGGTGTGCGACCCGCGGATGTGCGTTAGACAGAGCATGTGAAAGTGCGCTCGGCGCTGGGCTCGCGCAGTGTCGGCGGGCAGGTGTTCGCCCTGATGCTGATCATCGTGACGCTCCTGGTGCTCGCCGCGGGGGCCACGCTGTCCCTCCAGGCGCGCGGCAGCCGGGACAGCCAGGCCCGGGTCCGTGCGCTGACCGTCGCACGGACCGTCGCCTTCGCCCCCGGCGTCCAGCGGGCGCTGGAGTCCCGCGACCCCTCCAGGACCCTCCAGCCCTACGCCGAGAAGGTCCGGCGGCGAACCGGTGTCGACTACATCGTGGTGACTTCCCCCGATGGCATCCGCTGGACCCACCCCGATCCGAAGCTGCTCGGCAAGCACATCGGCCGCAGCCTCTATCCGGCCACGGCGGGCCGGACCTTCACCGACAGGCTCCCGGGCATCACCCACTCGGCCCCCTCGATCCGCGCCGCCGTGCCGGTCACCAACGCCCGGGGCCGGGTGATCGGCATCGTCAACGCCGGGGTCTCCATCCCCTCCGTGGCCCGCACGGTCAGCCGTCAACTGCCGGTGATCTACGGCTCCACGGCCTTCGCCCTCCTCCTGGGTGCGGGCGGTGCGGCGCTCGTGGCCCGGCGGCTGCGGCGGCAGACCCACCGGCTCGGCCCCGCCGAGATCACCAGGATGTACGAACACCACGACGCCGTACTGCGCTCGGTCCGGGAGGGGGTGCTGATCCTCGACGACGAGGGACGGCTGCTGCTCGCCAACGACGAGGCGCTGCTCCTGCTGGGCCTCGCACCCGACGCGCACGGACGGCGGATCACCGACGTCGGCCTGCCCTCGGAGATCGCCGGGCTGCTCGCCTCCGGCCGCGAGGCCACCGACGAGGTGTACGAGGTCGGGAACCGGCTGCTGGCGGTCAACCAGCGCCCGGCGGAACGGGGCGGACAGCCCTGGGGCAGCGTCGCCACCCTGCGGGACACCACCGAGCTGCGCGCCCTGACGGACAAGGCCGACCGGGCGTACGCGCGCCTCCGGCTGCTGTACGAGGCCGGTGTCCGCGTGGGCAGCAGCCTCGATATGGAGGGCACCGCCCAGGAACTGACCCGGGTCGCGGTGCCGCGCTTCGCCGACTACGCCACCGTCGATCTGCACGAGGCCGTGCTGGGCGGTGAGGAGCCGGACGACCGGGACTCGCCGCTGCGCCGGGCCGCCTTCAGCGGCATCCGGCAGGACCCCCCGCTGCGCCGGGTCGGTGAGCGGGTCTCGTCCTTCCCCGTCACCCAGCGGGCCGGGGGCACCGGGCAGGCGCGCGTGTTCGCCGTCGGCGACCTGCCGTCCCATCCCGACTGGGCGCCCCAGGACCCGGAGCGGCTGGGCTGGGTGAGGGAGTACGGCATCCACTCGCTGCTGACCGTGCCGCTCAGCGCGCGCGGCGTCCGGCTGGGCCAGGCCGCGTTCTGGCGCTCGGGGGGCACCCCGCAGTTCGACGAGGAGGACCGCACCTTCGCCGAGGAACTGGCCGGTCAGGCGGCCGTCGCCATCGACAACGCCCGCCGCTACGCGCGCGAGCACGCCACCACCCTGGCCCTCCAGGAGAGCCTGCTGCCGCGCGGCCGCCCCGAGCAGCAGGCCGTCGTGGCCGCCCAGCGCTATCTGCCCGCCCCCGGCGGGGTGCGGGGCGACTGGTTCGACGTCATCCCGCTGTCCGGGGCCCGGGTCGCACTCGTCGTCGGCGATGTCGTCGGCCACGGACTGCACGCCGCCGCGACCATGGGCCGGCTGCGCACCGCCGTGCGCAACTTCTCCGTCGTCGACCTTCCCCCCGATGAGCTGCTCGCCCGGCTCGACGACGTGGTCGACCAGCTCGACCGGGAGGAGGCCGACACGGGCGGCGGCGCCGGGGCCGCCGGGGCCACCTGTCTGTACGCGGTCTACGACCCGGTCTCCCGGCACTGCACCCTGGCGCGGGCCGGGCATCCGCCCCCGGCCCTGGTCCGTCCCGACGGCTCGGTGACCTTCCTCGACCTGCCCGCGGGACCGCCACTGGGACTCGGCGGACGGCTCTACGAGGCGGCCGAGACGGAGCTGCCCGAGGGCAGCCGCCTCGTCCTCTACACCGATGGGCTGGTCCAGGACCGCGAACGCGATATCGAGGCCGGGCTCGACCGGCTGCGGGAGGCCCTCACCGATGCCGACCCCGACCCGGAGCGGGCCTGCGACACCGTGATGGCCGCCCTGCTCTCACCGCGCCGCACCGACGACGTCTGCCTGCTCATCGCCCGCACCACCGCGCTGGACGCGCGCCGGGTGGCCTCGTGGGACCTCCCGGCGGACCCCGAGGTGGTGGCCCGGATGCGGGCGGCCGTCGCCCGCACCCTGGCCGAGTGGAACCTGGAGGAGGCCGCCTTCACCACCGAGCTGGTGGTCAGCGAGCTGCTCGGCAACGCCATCCGGCACGCGGTGGGCCCCGTACGGCTGCGGCTGCTGCGCAACCGGGCGCTGATCTGCGAGGTCGCCGACGGCAGCACCACCGCGCCCCATCTGCGCCGGGCGGCCAGCACCGACGAGGGGGGACGCGGGTTGTTCCTCGTGGCCCAGATGGTCCAGCGCTGGGGCACCCGCTACACCAGCCAGGGCAAGATCATCTGGACCGAGCAGGACCTCCCGGCCGCGGCGCGCGCCCTGCGGTGACCAGGCGGTCAGGCCGGGGCCGCCCGCATGCCCTCGCGCCGCTCCCATGCCACCTGGGCCAGATCGGCCATGGTGGCCACGAGGTCCGCCGCCTCCTCCGTACCGTTCAGATGCCGGTACTCCGAGCCCACCGTGATCACCAGCCGCTCGGGCAGGCCCAGCGACGGGTAGGCGTTCTCGGCGATCAGGGTGCGGGCGGCCTCCAGGGCCGGTACCCCGGCCGTGTGCAGCTCCCGGGTGCGGTCCCGCAGATGCTCCAGATAGCCGATGTGGCCGCGCACCCCCTCCCGGTCGAGGACCGGGCCATGGCCGGGCACGATCACCTCGGCCCCGGTCGCGAGCACCCGCTCGCACGCGGAGATCACATTGTCCAGCGGGCCCGCCCAGTGCACCGCGTGGTCCCCGGGGTCCTCCGGACCGGAGGCGAAGATGACATCGCCGGTGAACACCACCTTCTGCCGCGGCAGATACGCCACCAGATCGCCCGCGGTGTGCGCGGACTCCAGGCTGAACAGCCGCACCGGCACCTGGCCCACGCGCAGGTCGAGTTCGCCAACGAAGGTGAGCGTCGGCTCGACCACCTCGGTGGCGGACCAGTCGAACCGCCCGAAGTGCCGCCGGAGGTACCAGCCGAGCGGGGTCGCCGGATCGCTGCCGTGCACCAGGCCGTGGAGCTGCTGCGGCGAGGGTTCGTACTCGATGTGGCCGAGCGCCTCGCGGGTGGCGACGATCTCCGCGTCCGGTACGACCTCCGCGCCCCACAGGTGGTCGCCGTTGGCATGGGTGACGATCACCCGCTCGATCCGGCCCCCGTCGGGCAGCAGGGCACGGCTGCGGTCCAGGAACTCACCGGCCATCCGGCGGTCGTAGGGGCTGTCGATCCAGGCGGCGTGACCATCGGGCGAGACGATCAGACCGCAGTTGGCCAGACCCCAGCCGGCGCTCGGGGTCGGGGACCAGATGTGCACACCGTCGGCCACGGTGAGGAGGGGGGATTGCGAGATCATGGGCGCACACTATGCCCGCGCCGGACGTCCGCGGCAGGCAGCCCGCCCTGCCCGCGCGGGTTTCCGGCCACCGCGCCGCCGCGTCAGGCCGTCATCGGCAGATCGGTCGGCCCGACCGGCGCCGGGAGCGTCGTGGAGCCCGCGAGATAGCGGTCCACGGCGGCCGCGGCCGAACGGCCCTCGGCGATCGCCCAGACGATCAGCGACTGGCCACGGCCCGCGTCACCCGCCACGAACACCCCGTCCGCGCCGGTGGCGAAGGACGCGTCACGGGCGACGGTGCCGCGCTCGTCGAGTTCGAGCCCGAGCTGGTCGATCAGCCCGCCGTCCCGCTCCGGGCCGCGGAAGCCGAGGGCCAGCAGCACCAGATCCGCCCGCAGCACCCGCTCCGTGCCCGGCCCGGGCTCTCCATCGGCACGGGCCCCGATCAGACGCAGCGCCCGGACGCCGCCGTGCGGCCGCTCCGCGTCCGGCGCGGTCCCCTCGAAGCGGACGGTGGTCGCGGAGAAGACCCGCGCGTCCACGTCCGCCTCCGGGGAGGCCGCCAGCTCCCGCGCCTCCTCATGGGCGGCGGACATCCGGTAGATCTTGGGGTAGGTGGGCCAGGGCTCGCCCTCGGTGCGCTCGTCGCCCGGGCGGGGGTGGATGTCCAGCTGGGTCACGGAGGCGGCGCCCTGCCGCAGCACGGTGCCCAGACAGTCCGCGCCGGTGTCCCCGCCGCCGACGATGACCACATGCTTGCCGTCGGCGGTGATCGGCGGCCGGGCGTAGTCGCCCTCCCGCACCCGGTTGGCCATCGGCAGATACTCCATCGCCTGATGGATCCCGGCCAACTCCCTCCCCGGCACGGGGAGTTCGCGCCAGGCGCGGGCGCCCACCGCTATCACGACCGCGTCGTAGCGCGCTCGGAGCTCGGCGGCGTCCATATCGGTGCCGACGTCCACGCCGGTACGGAACTTGGTGCCCTCCGCGCGCATCTGCTCCAGCCGCCGGTCCAGATGGCGCTTCTCCATCTTGAACTCGGGGATGCCGTAGCGGAGCAGTCCGCCCGCCCGGTCGTCGCGCTCGTACACCGCCACGGTGTGCCCCGCGCGGGTGAGCTGCTGGGCCGCGGCCAGGCCCGCGGGCCCCGAGCCGATCACGGCGACCGTGCGGCCGCTCAGCCGGTCCGGTGGCTTGGGGGTCACATGGCCGCTCTCCCACGCCCGGTCGGCGATGGCCACCTCGACGTTCTTGATGGTGACCGCCGGCTGGTTGATGGCCAGCACACAGGCGCTCTCGCAGGGGGCCGGGCAGAGCCGGCCGGTGAATTCGGGAAAGTTGTTGGTGGCGTGCAGCCGCTCGCTCGCGCGCAGCCAGTCGTCACGGGAGACCAGGTCGTTCCACTCCGGGATGAGGTTCCCCAGCGGGCAGCCCTCATGGCAGAACGGGATGCCGCAGTCCATGCAGCGGTCCGCCTGGGCATTGATGATCGGCAGCAGTCCGCCGGGAGCGGGAACCTCGTCCCAGTCCCGCACCCGCTCGTCCACCGGACGCCGGGGCGGAAGACGACGGGGTGTGGTGAGGAAACCCTTGGGGTCGGCCATGACGACCTCCCATTACCCGTGTCATGGTCTGGCCGGTTTCACCCCACTGTACGACCGCTGGTCAGCCGGTCCAGGGTCGCCGCGGCCTCGGCCATGATCCGGTCCACCAGCTCCGCGCAGGACGGCAGGTCCTCGATCACCCCGGCCACCTGACCGGAGGCCATCACCCCCGTGTCGGTGCGGCCGTCCACCATCGACGCCTTCAGCAGCATCGGGGTGGTGGCGGCCAGCAGCACCTGGCTCCAGGTGAGGTCCTTGCCGTGCCGCATCGCCAGCCCGTCGCGCACCATCCGCGGCCAGCTCAGCCCAGCCAGCCGCCGGAACGCGGCCGCGTGGCGGACGGCGCGCAGCAGCGCGGCCGCGCGGCCGGACCGCTCGAGGGAGTCGACCAGCTCGCTGCGGAGCATCCGGTGGGGGAGTCCGTCCACCGCCGTGGTGACGGTGACATCGTTGACCGCCGCCGCCAGGTAGCGCGCCTTCACCGCGTCCGGGACCGTGCTGTCGGAGGTGAGCAGGAAGCGGGTGCCCATGGCGATCCCCGCCGCCCCGTAGGCGAGTGCGGCCGCCAGCCCCCGGCCGTCGTGGAAGCCGCCGGCGGCCACGACCGGGATGTCCACCGCGTCCACGACCTGGGGGAGCAGTACGGTGGTGGCCACCTGCCCGGTGTGGCCACCGCCCTCGGCGCCCTGCACCACCACCGCGTCCGCGCCCCAGCCCGCCACCTTCTCCGCATGGCGCCGGGCGCCCACGGACGGGATGACCACCACGCCCGCGTCCTTCAGCCGGTCGATCAGCTCACGCCTGGGAGCCAGCGCGAAGGAGGCGACCCGCACCCCCTCCTCGACGATGATCCGCACCCGCTCCCCGGCGTCCCCGGCGTCGGCGCGCAGATTGACGCCGAAGGGGGCGTCGGTGCGGGCGGCGACCTCGCGCACGGCCGAGCGCAGCCGCTCGGGCGACATGGTCGCGGAGGCCAGGATGCCCAGCGCCCCGGCGTTCGCCACGGCGGACACCAGCCGGGGCCCGGCCACCCACCCCATGCCCGTCTGGACGATCGGATGGCGCACCCCGACGAGCCGGGTCAGCGCGGTGTCCATCAGGACGGCACCTCCCGCTCGCGGGCCCCCTCCGGGTCGATGACCTCCCGGATCAGCCGCAGTTCGGCGGGGGTCGGTTCCCGCGTGGACGGGACGTCGTCGGCGATGTCGAGGGGGAAGCCGGTGGCCTCCCGCACTGCCTCGGCGGTCACCCCCGGATGCAGGGAGCGCACCCGCAGGGTGCGGTCGGGCGTGGCGAAGTCGAGGACCGCCAGATCGGTCACCACACACCGGAGGTCATGGAAGCGGGTGGCGGCCGGTCCCGCGGCCGCCGCCCGGTCGTGACCCACCCCGCACACCATGTCGACGCGCTCGACGAACACCCGCCGCGAGTGCCGGGGCACCCAGTAACTCGTGGGGTTGTTCAGGGTGTTGACCGGCGCCCCGCGCACCCCCAGCAGCTGCCGTCTGGGCCGCTTCCAATCGCCGACGCAGCTGATGTTCTGGTTGCCGTGGCGGTCGAGCTGGCTCGCGCCCATCATCACATGGCGCCGGCCACCGGTGACCAGCGCCAGATGCGCCCGGTACGGCAGCCACCCCTCCACCACCTCCGGGTCGCCCGCCTCCGGATCGCCACCCACGATCATCGCCTCGCCGTCCGTCAGCATCAGCTCGGGCGCGAAGGTGTGCTTGGCCAGCCGGGCGCCGATCCTGGGCACCGCGCCCATCGGGGCGGCCAGGATCTCCCCGTCGCCCCGCCATGCCTCGGCACAGGCCACCACGCAGTACTCGGCCCGGGTCACCCATCCGGTCATACGCCCTCCCTCCCGAACGCCGCCACCGCGGCCCGGTACCGCTCCTCGTCCCCGGACAGAAACCGCCTCGTGAACTCCCGCCACGCCTCCGGGTCGGCGGCGGCCTTGGCGTACGCGCTCTGGAACGCCTCGTCCCGTCCGTAGTCGGGCACGCAGGAGGTGAAGTGCGCGCCGCCCGGGGTCTCGATCACACCCGCCACCGCATGCCGCTTCACCAGCAGCGTCTGCGGGCCACCCGCGTCCGCGAACTCCGCGGTGGCGACGAGGCGTTCACAGGAGAGATACGCCTCGGCGGCCGCCTCGCAGAACAGGTCGTCGAAGTACGGATCGGGCCCGAGGTACTGCCCATTGCCCTGTGCGTCCGCCCGGTTGAGGTGCACCAGCGCCACGTCCAGCCGCAGCGCGGGCACCGCCACCAGCTCCTCACCGTCCTCATACGGCGATGTCACCGTCCGCAGCCCGGGGTTGACCGTCATCACGTCCGAGCCGAGCCCCGCGCGGACGGGCAGGAACGGCAGCCGGTGCACGGCGGCGGTCAGCCCCCACATCATCATCGACTCGTCCAGCTCGGTCAGTTCGACGTCCCCCCGCTCGCGCGCCGCCCGGAAGTGCGGCTCCAGGGGGATCGAGTCGAGCGTCGCGAACGCCGTCACCAGCTTGCGGACCTTCTCGGCGGCGACCAGCAGCCCGACGTCGGGGCCGCCGAAGGAGACCACGGTCAGATCGGTGACCTCCGATCGCAGCAGGGCGCGGACCAGCGCCATGGGCTTGCGCCGTGACCCCCAGCCGCCGATGCCGACCGTCGTACCGCTGCGGATCCGGCCGACGGCCTCCTCGGCCGTCATCGTCTTGTCGGCCAACGCCGCTCACCCCTTCCCGGTGTTCCTGGCGACGAACGCGTCGCGGTGCCCGTCGGACAGGCCCGCCAGATTGGCCTCGAAGGTGAAGCCCTGCTCGAAGCGGTAGCTCCGGCGCACATCGACCGGATCGATGCCGTTGATGGCCGCCTTCGCCAGCCGCAGCAGCGCACCGTCCTTGGCGGCGATCTCACCGGCCAGCTCCAGCGCCGCCTCCCGCAGTCCGGCGCGCGGCACCACCCGCCACACCGAGCCATGGCGGTGCAGCTCCTCGGCGGTCGCGGTGCGCGCGGTGTAGTACAGCGCGCGCATCAGATGTGGCGGGACCAGCCGCGCCAGATGGGTGGCCGCGCCCAGCGCGCCGCGGTCCAGCTCGGGCAGGCCGAACGTGGCGTCCTCGGCGGCCACGATCGCGTCGGCGTTTCCGACCAGGCCGATGCCACCGCCCAGGCAGAAGCCGTGGACGGCGGCGACGACCGGGACCGGGCAGTCGTAGACGGCGGCGAACGCCTCGGCACATCCGTGGTTGGCACCGATGAGCGCCGTATGGCCATCGGCCGCCTGGATCTCCTTGATGTCCACACCCGCGTTGAAGCCCCGGCCCTCGGCGGCCAGCACCACACAGCGCACCGACGGGTCGGCGCCCGCGGTGCGCAGCGCGTCGGCCAGCTCGTACCAGCCCCGCACGGGCAGGGCGTTGACGGGTGGGAAGTCCATGGCGACCAGGCGGACACCGGCCGCGGGGGCGGAGGTGGAGACACCCATGAGCAGATCCGATACCTTTCCACCAAACATTTGTTAGGTGAGAAGGTAGCAGCGCTCATCGCGCAGCGGGAGGTGTCTTGTGGCCGTCACCATCGATCTCGCCGGGCGCGTCGCCGTGGTCACCGGCGGCACGCGCGGCGTCGGAGCGGGGATCACACGGGCCCTGCTCACCGCCGGGGCCGAGGTGGTGATCTGTGCGCGCCGCGCGCCCGACGAACCCATCGAGGCGGACGGGCGCACGGCGCACTTCGAATCGCTCGACATCCGGGACGTGGACGCGGTCGCCGCGTTCTTCGCCCGGCTGCGCCGCTCCCACGGGCGGCTCGACCTGCTGGTCAACAACGCCGGAGGAAGCCCCTACGGGCTGATCGCCGAGGCCGGGCAGCGGCGCGCGGCGCGCGTCGTCGAACTCAATCTGATCGCTCCCATGTCCGTCTCGCTGAGCGCGTACGAGCTGATGCGCCAACAGGAGGGCGGGGGCTCGATCGTGATGATCGGCAGCGTCAGCGGCACCCGGCCGTCCCCCGGCACCGGACCCTATGGAGCCGCCAAGGCGGGGCTGGAGAACCTGGCCCGCACCCTGGCCGTGGAGTGGGCCCCCGCGGTCCGGGTCAACACGCTCGTGCTCGGCATGGTCCGCACCGAACTGTCGCATCTGCACTACGGGGACGAGGAGGGCATCGCCGCCGTCGGCCGGACCGTGCCGCTCGGGCGGATGGCCGAGCCCGTCGAGGCCGGAGAGGCCTGTGTGTTCCTCGCCTCCGGGCTGGCCGAGTACATCAGCGGCGCCAGCATCGCCATCCACGGAGGCGGGGAGCGCCCCGCGTTCCTCGACGCCGCCAACGTCAACCAGCCGTCCCCCGGCACCGGCCGGGCGGAACCACGAGAGGACTGAGATGAGCGGACTGTGCGACGGACGTGTCACCGTCGTCACCGGAGCGGGCCGCGGCCTCGGGCGGGCGCACGCGCTCGCCTTCGCCGCCGAGGGCGCGAAGGTCGTCGTCAACGACCTCGGCGTGGCCCCGGACGGCGCCGGGGCGTCGGCGGACCCGGCCCAGCGGGTCGTCGAGGAGATCCGGGCCGCGGGCGGGGAGGCGGTGGCGCACGGCGGCGACATCGCCACCACCGACGGCGCCGCCTCCCTCGTGGCCACCGCCCTCGATGCCTACGGCCGGCTCGACACCCTCGTCAACAACGCCGGATTCCTGCGCGACCGCATGCTCGTCAACCTCGGCGAGGACGAGTGGGACGCGGTGATCCGCGTCCATCTCAAGGGCCACTTCCTGCCGCTGCGGCACGCCGCCGCCCACTGGCGCGCCGAGGCCAAGGCGGGCCGCACCCCGGCCGCGCGGGTGGTCAACACCAGCTCCGGGGCCGGGCTGCTGGGCAGCGTCGGACAGGGCAACTACTCCGCGGCCAAGGCCGGGATCCTCGGCCTGACCTCGGTGGCCGCCGCCGAACTCGGCCGCTATGGCGTCCAGGTCAACGCCATCGCCCCGGCGGCCCGCACCCGGATGACGGAGACGACGTTCGCCGGTGACATGGCCGCGCCGGACGATCCCGCCGCCTTCGACGCGATGGCCCCCGCGAATGTCTCACCGCTCGTCGTCTGGCTCGGCTCGGCCGCCTGCGCCGGGGTCACGGGCCGGATCTTCGAGGCCGAGGCCGGGCGGATCACCGTCATGGAGGGCTGGCGGCCGGGCCCCACCGCCGACAAGGGCGCCCGCTGGACACCGGGGGAGGCGGGCGAGGCCACACGGAAACTCCTCGCCGGGGCCGAACCGCCGGGGCCGGTGTACGGGGCGCCCTGACCGGCCGTCCGGCCCCTATGGGGTGGGGGAGACCCCCGTACGGGACGGGCGGCAGCGGGATGGGAGCCCGGGGCGCCGCGACGGCACGATGATCCGCGAACGGGAGATGGGAACAAGGCGAGGAGCGGGCTCGTGGGTGTTCGGGCAAGGGGCGTGGCGCTGTGGGCGGGGATCGGCGCGCTGGCGGTGACGGCGACCGTCACCATCGCCACGGCCCAGGGGGAGTCGGCCGGACCGTCGGCGCCGTCCGGTTTCGAGGAGGCCGTCGGCCAGACGGTGAAGGACGGATTCCCGGGCGCGGTGGCCTACGCACGGCACGGCGACGACGAGTGGCGGACGGCGGCCGGGGCCGCGGACCAGGCCACCGTGGAGAAGGCCCGGCCGGAGCAGCGGTTCCGGATCGCCAGCAACACCAAGGCGTTCGTCTCCACGGTCCTGCTGCAACTGGAGGGCGAAGGACGGCTCTCACTCGACGACAGCGTGGAGAAGTGGCTGCCCGGTGTCGTCCAGGGGAACGGCAACGACGGTAAGGCCATCACCATCCGTCAACTGCTCAACCACACCTCGGGGATCTACGACCCCACCACAGAGGCCTCCTTCTTCGCACCCTATCTGGAGGACGGCGACCGGGACCACGTCATCACCCCGCGCGAGGTGATCGCCCGCTCGGTCCGGCACCAGCCGGAGTTCGCGCCCGGGAAGGGCTGGTCGTACTCCAACACCAACTATCTGCTCGCCGGGCTGGTGATCGAGGCGGTGACCCACCACTCGGCGCCCGCCGAGATCGACCGCAGGATCCTCGCCCCGCTGGGGCTCAAGGACACCTCCTTCCCGGTGACCGACCCCGAGGTGCACGGCTCCCATCTGCATGGCTACGACCTCAAGGGCCGCGATATGACGCGGTTCAGCCCCTCCTACGACTGGACCGCCGGAGCCATGATCTCAACCGTGGACGATCTGGCCCGGTTCGAGCGCGCCCTCTTCGGCGGCAAGCTGCTCCGCCCCGATCAGCGGCGCGAGCTCAGGACCCCGGTGGAGTTCCCCGACGCGCCCGCGTACGGACTCGGGGTGCAGCGCGTGGAGGTGCCGTGCGCCACCGGCGAGGGGAAGAAGGCCGATCCGCTCACCGCCTGGGAGACCGACGGCGCGGGCCCCGGCTACACCAGCGTCTCCCTCACCACCGCCGACGGCCGCCGCCAACTGGTCCTGGCCGCCACCGTCTACGACCTCGCCGCGGAGCTCAAGGACGAGGCGCCCGTACCGCGGAGCAAGGGGCTGCTGAAGGCACAGACGGCGGTCCTGTGCGACTGAGCTCCCGCAGCCCCGGTCGCCCTTCTCAGGAACGGGCCGCCGGGGCGAACTGGGCCAGGACGGCCCGGCGCCCCGCCTCGAGAGCCTCCTCGAGCAGGGCGCTGTCCGTCTCCAGACGGCTGATGGAAGGCGCCGCGGCATCGGGGCGGACCGACAGCACCGCGGGGTCCGTCGGCGTCGAACGCGGTCAGCAGCCCCAGCTCACGCACGGCCAGCGCCATACCGGCCGAGATCGTGCCGCGCATCCCGCCGCCCTCGATCGCCAGCGCCACACATCGGCGCGTCCACTCACCCGGGGGCCGGGCAGGGCGGCGTCTCCGGGCACGTGGTCGCCACCACGCTCACCAGAGGGCCGCGATTCGCCCGTCTGGCCCGGCTCTCACCCGGGCGGAGAATCAGAGGCTGACGCCGTGTGACCGCAGATAGGCGAGCGGATTGATGTCCGAGCCGTAGCCGGGGCCGGTGCGGATCTCGAAGTGGAGATGCGGTCCGGTGGCATTGCCCGTCGAGCCGGAACGGCCGATCTGCTGGCCGCCGTTGACGCTCTGCCCGGCCCGCACCGACAGCTGCGAGAGATGGCCGTACTGGCTGTACTTGCCGTCCGGATGCCGGATGACCACCTGATAGCCGTACGCGCCGCCCCAGCCCGCCGAGACCACCTGGCCCGAGCCCACGGCCTTCACGGAGGTGCCGATGCCGACGGGGAAGTCCACCCCCGTGTGATAGCCGCTCGACCAGCTGGAACCGGCCGCCCGGTAGGCGGTGCTCGGACTGACCCCGCTGACGGGGGCGGTGAAGCCCGAGGAGACGACGGGCTTGGTGGCCCGCTCCCGGCTGGGGTGCTTCTCGGCCTTCGGATGCGGCGCGGGCTTCGGCTTCGGCTTCGCCTTGGCCTTGTGGTGGGGCTCGGGTTCCGCCTTGGGCTTGGCGGTGGCCTTACCGCCCGTGAGGGAGAGCTTCTGACCGGGGTAGATCAGATCGGGATCGCCGCCGATCGTCTCGCGGTTGGTCTTGTAGAGCGCCTCCCAGCCACCGTTGACGTCGTGGGTGTCGGCGATACGGGACAGCGAGTCGCCGCTGACGACCACATAGCGGCCGGACTTCGTGGTGGCGCCCCCCGGGAGACTGGTGGGCGTGGGCTTGCTCGCCGCCGCCTGCTGGGCCTTCTCCGGCCGATGGGTCTGCTTGACCGGGGCGGCGACCGTCCTGACGACCTTCTCGGCGCTCTGCGGCGCCGCGTCGTCCCGCGTCAGACCGGCCTTGTCCGAACAGACCGGCCATGCGCCGGGGCCCTGGCCGTCGAGCACCTTCTCCGCGATCGCGATCTGCTGGTCCTTGGTGGCCAGATCGGCCCGTGCCGCGTACGCCGTGCCGCCGTACGCCTCCCATGTGCTCTGCGTGAACTGGAGCCCGCCGTAGAAGCCGTTGCCGGTGTTGATGGCCCAGTTGTCGGTGGACTCGCACTGGGCCACCTTGTCCCAGGTTTCGCCGGAGGCCGCGGACGCGCCCGCGGCGCCGACGAGTGGAAGGGCGATTCCGGCGCCGCCCGCCGTGACGCTCAGCGAGGCACGGGAGATGCGGTTGGGCTTGTAGCGGCGGTGGCGTCCCCGTAAGGGCATGGACGGCTCCTTCTCGTGCTGCCGGGTGCGGCGAGCTGCCGGGCGGGCCAAAGATAAGGGGGCCGATTTGGGCACAACAAGAGGGAGTTCACCTAGAAAGACGGTCATAGTGCGCTGTGCTGCGCCCCTTTTCCGGCTATGTGATGTGCATCACATTCTTGCTCGCGGCCCGCACTCCACTCCGCGTCGCCGCCGCGCCCCCGCGAAGCGAGCCGCCGCCCGGGACCGATGGTCCCGGGCGGCGGCGTGCCGTGATTCCGGCGAGGGGTTACCGGCGTACGGCGAGCGACACCGCGAAGCGGGCCTCCGCGTCGGTCCACCAGCGGCGCGACTCCATCCCCGCGGCGGCCAGTTCGGCCCGCACCTTCTCCTCGCGGAACTTGGCGGACACCTCGGTGCGGACCTCCTCCCCGGCGGTGAAGTGCACCGCGAGATCCATGGCGGGAATCTTCGCGGTGAGCTCCTTACGGGCCCTCAGCCGCATCTCGATCCACTCCTCCTCGGCGTTCCACACCGCCACGTGGTCGAAGTCGGAGGGGTCGAAGTCGGCGCCCAGCTCGCGGTCGAGCACCGTCAGCACGTTCTTGTTGAACGCCGCGGTGACCCCCTGGGCGTCGTCGTAGGCGGAGACGAGCGTGGACTCGTTCTTGACCAGGTCGGTGCCGAGCAGCAGCGCGTCGCCGGGCGCGAGCAGCTCGCTCACCGAGGCGAAGAAGGCGGCACGCTCGGCCGGCAGCAGATTGCCGATGGTGCCCCCGAGGAAGGCCAGCAGCCTCGGCCCCGGGGTGTCGTCGGGCAGCGCGAGCCCGTTCATGAAGTCGGCCACCAGCGCGTGCACCATCAGCCGTGGATGCTCGGCCAGCAGTGCCTCCCCGGCCAGTTCCAGCGCGCTCTCGCTCACGTCGACGGGGACGTAGACGCGCAGCTCCGGCAGCGCCCGGATCAGGTGGTGGGTCTTCTCGGAGGAACCGGAGCCCAGTTCGACGAGGGTGCGGGCCCCGGTGGCGTCGGCGATCTCCGCCGCGCGGGCGACGAGGATCTCCCGCTCGGCGCGGGTCGGGTAGTACTCGGGCAGCCGGGTGATCTCTTCGAAGAGTGCGCTTCCCCGGGCGTCGTAGAACCACTTGGGCGGAAGCTGTTTGGGGGTGCTGGTCAGCCCGTCGGCCACATCGGCGCGCAGCGCGGCCGTGGTGGCGTCGGCGGGCAGGGTGCGGGTGACGGTGAAGGGGCTCAACGGGAAGCCTCCTTGAGTGCGGTGAGCAGAACATCGGTGCGGGTGGCGGTGAGCAGGGTGTGGTCGGGGACCTCGGTCCAGCCGGGGTCCTGGTCGTACGGCTCGGAGGCCACCACCACGCCCCGGTCCGGATCGGCCAGGTACCACAGGGTGTCGCCCCAGGCGGTGGCGGCGATGGTCTCGCCGTCCATGAGCAGCAGATTGAGCCGTGAGCCGGGGGAGGCGGCGGCGAACTGTTCGACGGTCTCGGCGAGCGCCTCCGGTGGCGCGTGGCCCAGCCGCAGCCGGTGCAGCACCAGCGCCCAGACGAACGCCGAGTCGCACCGGGCCTCCAGACCGAGCAGATCCGCCGGTGGCAGTGCGGTGGCGAGGTCCGCGACCGAGTGCGGCCAGTCGCGGATCGCCCCGTTGTGGCTGAACAGCCAGGTCCCGGAGGCGAACGGCGAGGCGCCCGCCTCGCCGTCCGCGCTCGCCTCGGTGGCATCCCGCACGGCGGCCATCAGCGCCCCCGTGCGCACCACGCGGGCCAGGTCGGCGAACGACAGATCGCCCCAGATGGGCCCGGCGCGGCGGTAGCGCGCGGGCACCGGGTCGTCCGACGCGTACCAGCCGACGCCGAACCCGTCGGCGTTGACCGTGCCGTGCGCCTGCCGCCGCGGCGCCCACGACTGCCGGAACAGGCTGTTCGCGGGCGCCACGACCACCTCGCCGATGGAGGTCCGCGGCCCGAGGTAGGCCAGGTGGCGGCACATCAGGTCGCGTCCCGCGCGGTGCGGAAGCCGGAGAAGATCTGGCGGCGGACCGGCAGGTCCCAGTTGCGGAACGTGCCCCGGCAGGCGACCTCGTCCACCGCGAAGGAACCGCCGCGCAGCACCTTGTGGTTCGGGCCGAAGAACACTTCCGAGTACTCGCGGTAGGGGAAGGCGCGGAACCCCGGGTAGGGCAGGAAGTCGCTCGAGGTCCACTCCCACACATCGCCGATCAGCTGCCGCACCCCCAGCGGGGAGGCGCCCCGCGGATAGCTGCCGGCCGCCGCGGGGCGCAGATGGCGCTGGCCCAGGTTGGCGTGTTCGGGCGTGGGGTCCTCGTCGCCCCATGGATAGCGCCGGGACCGGCCGCTCTCCGGGTCGTGGCGGGCGGCCTTCTCCCACTCCTCCTCGGTCGGCAGCCGCCGCCCCGCCCAGCGGGCGTAGGCGTCCGCCTCGTACCAGCTCACATGCACCACCGGCTCCTCCGGCGGCACCGGCTCCGTCACCCCGAACCGCCGGCGCAGCCACTGGCCGCCCTCGCGCCGCCAGAACAGCGGGGCGGCGAGGCCGTGCTCCTGGACGTACGCCCAGCCGTCGGCCGTCCACCAGCGTTGCTCGGTGTAGCCGCCGTCCGCGATGAACCGCTCGTACGCGCCGTTGGTCACCGGAGTGGTGTCGATGTGGAAGGCCGGGACCAGCCGGTGGTGGGCGGGCCGCTCGTTGTCCAGGGCCCAGGGCTCGGCCGAGGTGCCCATGGTGAACGGACCGGCCGGGACCAGCACCTCCTCCGGCAGCGCCGCGCCTCCGTCCGCGTCGGGCGGCGGCGGGGCGGTGAGCGCGGCGGGTCCGCGGCGCAGCTGGTGGGTGATGAGCATCGTCTCGTCGTGCTGCTGCTCATGCTGGGCGATCATGCCGAAGGCGAAGCCCGCGTCGACCAGCGGGGCGCCGCGCAGCTCGATCCGCTCCAGGATGTCCAGCACCCGGCCGCGCACCTCGTGCACATAGCCGCGGGCCTCGGCGGGTGCCAGCAGCGGCAGGGTGGGCCGCTCGGCGCGCGGGTGCTCGAAGGCGTCGTAGATCGAGTCGATCTCGGGGCGCAGGGCGTCACGTCCGCCGACCGCGCGCAGCAGCCACTGCTCCTCCTGGTTGCCGATATGCGCCAGATCCCACACCAGCGGGGACATCAAAGGGGAGTGCTGGGCGGTGAGGTCGGGCTCGTCCACGCAGGTGGTGAGGGTGTGGGTGCGGTCGCGCGCGGTGCGCAGCGCCTTCTCGGCGCGCCGGCGCAGCGCCTCGGGATCGATCGTGGAATCGGATTCGGGGGCGGTCATGACCGTCCCTCCTTACCGGTGAGAGGAGCGAGCAGATCGTCGGCGGGACATCGGCCGCGGAGCACATAGCGGTCGGTGAAGGCGGCGACGGCGGCCGTGATGGCGGGGGAGGCGCCGATACGCGGCAGCGCGTCCAGCGCCGTGGTGAAGCAGCTGGCGGCGGCGGTGCGCAACTCGGGGTCGGCCAGACCGTGGCGGGCCGCGGCGCGCCACAGCGGATTGGCCGGTGCGGGGCGGGCGCCCGCCGTCTCGGCGAGCGGTTTCACCACCCGGTAAACCGTTTCAGCAGCCTCGGGATCGTCGAAGAGCGCGACCGTGACGGCGAGGGGGACGATCCAGCCGTCCTCACCGCCCTGCGCGTCGATCATGCGCAGTTCCAGATGGCCGCGCGGGCGGACGGGGGGAAAGAGCGTGGAGATGTGGAAGTCGAGGTCGTCGTGGGTGGGTGGCCGGGGCAGCGCCGTCCGGGCCCACTGGCGGAAGGTCACCCCGGACGGCACCGTCCAGGGCGCCTTCTCGTCCCGGATGGCCATCACGGGCGCGTCCAGCACGTAGTGGGCCCAGGCCGCGCGGGGATCCCGGCCGTCGGCCGGGGCGTGGGTGCGTCCGGGCTCCATCGCCGTCCACAGCGCCTGCCGGGTGGAGCGGTAGCCCGTGGGGCGGCCCTGGCGCAGGGGGGAGTTGGCGAACGCGGCGGTGAGCACCGCGCCCAGCAGATGGGCGAGCCGCCAGCGCCGTGCCATGCCGAGCGGCCCGGGCTCCTCGTGCCCGGCGTCCACACAGACCTGTACGGAGGCGGTGTTGCACATCATGGAGCGCCCGGCCGGACCCCGGCGGTCGAAGTAGGTCTCCATGCACTCGTACCGGGGCGTGGTGAGGAAGCGTCTCGGTGGGCGCCAGGGGTCGTGTCCGTGGCCGGCGAGCCCGAGGCCCAGGCCGGTGAGTACGGAACGTACGAGAACCAGATCGGCGGCCGCGGACTCCACACACGCGGTGAGGGAGTCGGCCGGGAGGGAGCTGAGCTCCACCTGACCGCCGGGTTCGAAGGTGATGGCGGACCGCAGTGGCAGTCCGCGCAGGGCGGTGACCGCGGCTTCGAGCCGGGCCGCCTCGATGGGTCGTGCGGGGTCGTGCGGGTCGTACATGAGCCATTCGAGTTCGACTCCGATGCGGCGCGGCGGCCCGGTCTTGAAACAGATGCCGTGCAGCCTGGCCTCCATCTCGGCCTCGCTGATCGCCTTGTCGTCGGGCACAGTCGTCTCCCGTCCCGTTCGGGCATCGGCTCGCTGGGAAACGAACCGATATGTCGCCGTCCACTCTTAACTGCCGACGCGCCGGGCTCAAGGGTGCCTCCAGAGTTGCACAAGAGTTCATCCGCCGCCGGGCGGGCAGGTCAGGATGGCTGACGGTGGTGGCGGTTCCGCTCCTCGTACCGACTGGTTAGTATGTTCGACCCGGCGCGGTACCGCGTTCCGACCGATCCGTTTGTGGAGGCCACCGGATGCAGGCATGGCGAGTGCACGACAATGGCGAGCCCGGTGAGGTCATGCGCCTCGATGAGGTGCCGGACCCCCAGGCGGGACCGGGCCAGCTGCTGCTGCGGGTCCGGGCCGTCAACGTCAACTTCCCCGACGCCCTGCTGTGCCGCGGCCAGTACCAGGTGCGGCCGCCCCTGCCGTTCACCCCGGGCGTCGAGGTGTGCGGCGAGGTCGTCGCCGTCGGCGAGGGCGCCGAGGGTGTGGTCGGCTCCCGCGTCCTGGCCACGCCCACGCTCCCAGCGGGCGGCTTCGCCGAGCTGGTACCCGTGGAGGCGGCGGCCGCGCTGCCCGCGCCCGACGCCCTGGACGACGCCGAGGCAGCGGCGCTGCACATCGGCTACCAGACCGGCTGGTTCGGCCTGCACCGCAGGGCCCGCATCCAGTCCGGTGAGACGCTCCTGGTGCACGCCGCGGCGGGCGGGGTCGGCAGCGCCGCCGTCCAGCTCGGCAAGGCGGCCGGGGCCACCGTGATCGGCGTCGTCGGCGGCGCGGACAAGGCCCGCGTCGCCCGCGAGCTCGGCTGCGACCTCGTCCTCGACCGGCGCGCCGACGACATCGTGGCAGGCGTCAAGGAGGCCACCGGCGGACGCGGCGCGGACGTCGTCTACGACCCGGTCGGCGGCGACGCCTTCGTGAAGTCCGTCAAATGCATCGCCTTCGAGGGCCGCATCGTGGTCGTCGGCTTCGCGAGCGGCGTCGTCCCCCAGGCCGCCCTCAACCACGCCCTGGTCAAGAACTACGCCATCCTCGGCCTCCACTGGGGCCTGTACAACACCCACGACCCGGCCGCGATCCGCGCCTGCCACGAGGAGCTGACCAAGCTCGCCGCGCAGGGCACCGTCAAACCGCTGGTCAGCGAGCGCGTACCGCTGAAGGACGCGGCCGACGCCGTCCAGCGCGTCGCCGACGGCGTGACCACCGGCCGTGTGGTCGTCGTCCCCGGGCAGGCCGGAGGGGACCGATGAGCACCACCCGGCACCGCCCCGCCGTGGGCGCCGACGAGCTGCGCCGCCGCGTCCGCGAACTCCTGGCCGCCCATCCGCCCGCCACCACCGACCGACTGGACTTCCTGCGCGCCCGCTTCGACGCCGGGCTCGCCTGGGTGCACTACCCGGCCGGACTCGGCGGCCTGGACGCCCCGCGCTCCCTCCAGGCCGTCGTCGACGCCGAGCTGGCGGCCGCGGAGGCGCCCGACAACGACCCCCGCCGCATCGGCATCGGCCTCGGCATGGCCGCCCCCACCATCCTCGGCTTCGGCACCGACGAGCAGCGGCAGCGGCTGCTGCGCCCGCTGTGGACCGGCGAGGAGGTGTGGTGCCAGCTGTTCAGCGAGCCCGGCGCCGGATCCGACCTCGCGGCGCTCGCCACCCGGGCGGTGCGCGACGGCGACGACTGGGTGGTCGACGGACAGAAGGTCTGGACCTCCAGCGCCCATCTCGCCCGCTGGGCCATCCTCATCGCCCGCACCGACCCCGACCAGCCCAAACACCGCGGCATCAGCTACTTCATCTGCGATATGACCGACCCCGGGGTCGAGGTCCGGCCCCTGCGCCAGATCACCGGCGAGGCGGAGTTCAACGAGGTCTTCCTCACCGGTGTGCGCATCCCCGACAGCCGGCGGCTCGGCGAGATCGGCGAGGGCTGGCGGGTCGCCCAGACAACCCTGATGAACGAGCGGGTCGCCATCGGCGGCGGCCGCGTCCCGCGCGAGGGCGGCATGATCGGACTGGTCGCCGACACCTGGCGCGAGCGGCCCGAACTGCGCACCCACGACCTCCACCAGCGGCTGCTGCGGCTGTGGGTGGAGTCCGAGGCGGCCCGGCTCGCGGGCGAGCGGCTGCGCCAGCAGCTCGCGGTCGGCCAGCCCGGCCCCGAGGGCTCGGCCATGAAACTCGCCTTCGCCCGCCTCAACCAGCGGATCAGCGCGCTGGAGGTCGAGCTGCTGGGGGAGGAGGGGCTGCTCTACGACGACTGGACGCTGCGCCGCCCCGAGCTCGTGGACTTCACCGGGCGCGAGGCCGGTTACCGCTATCTGCGCGCCAAGGGCAACTCCATCGAGGGCGGCACCTCGGAGGTGCTGCTCAACATCATCGCCGAACGCGTCCTGGGCCTGCCGCCCGAGCCGCGGACCGACAAGGACGTCCCGTGGAAGGACCTGCCCCGATGAGCACCGCCGACCTGCTCTACTCCGAGGCGGAGGACGATCTGCGCGCGGCCGTACGGTCGCTGCTCACCGATCGCTGCCCGCCCGCCACGGTGATCTCCGAGGCCGAGAGCGGCCGGGCCTACGACATGGCGCTGTGGCGCGCGCTGGGCGCCGAGATGGGCACCGCCGGGCTGCTGGTGCCGGACAAGCTCGGCGGCCAGGGCGCCACCGCGCGGGAGGCGGCGGTGGTGATGGAGGAGCTCGGCCGCGCCGTCGCCCCCGTGCCCTACCTCACCAGCGCCGTCCTCACCGCCGCCGCCCTGCTCGGCTGCGACACCGACCAGGAGGCCGCGGCCCGGCTGCTCGGCGCGGTCGCCGAGGGCCGCACGGTCGGCGCCCTCGCGGTGCCGCTGTCCACCGTGGCCGTGGCGCCCGGCGGCGGGTACGGTGCGCCCGCCGCGACCGTACGGGCCGACGGCGACTCCACGCTCAGCGGCCAGGTCTCCGGTGTCGCGGGCGCGGCCGGGGCCGATCTGCTGCTCGTCCCCGCCACCGGCGCGGACGGCTACGGGCTCTACGCCGTGGAGACCGCCGAGACCAGCGTCACCGTCGAACCCCTCGCCTCGCTCGACCTCACCCGTCCGCTCGCCGCGGTGACCCTCACCGGCGCCCCGGCCCGCCGGCTGGCCGGGCCCGGCCGGGCCGAGGCGGCCATCGGGCGGGCGCTGCTGACCGGGGCCGGGCTGCTCGCCTCCGAGCAGCTGGGCGTGGCCGAATGGTGTCTGACCGAGACCGTCCGCCACACCAAGGAGCGCCATCAGTTCGGGCGCCCCATCGGCTCGTTCCAGGCGCTCAAGCACCGTATGGCCGCGCTGTGGCTGGAGCTGGTCTCGGCGCGCGCCACCGCCCGGTACGCCGCCGACGCACTGGCCACGGACAGCCCGGACACAGCGGTCGCGGTGGCCGTGGCCCAGGCGCACTGCGCCGAGGTGGCGGTGCACGCGGCCGAGGAGTGCGTCCAGCTGCACGGCGGCATCGGCATGACCTGGGAGCACCCGGCGCATCTGTATCTCAAGCGGGCCAAGAGCGACCAGATCGCGCTGGGCACCCCCGGCCGCCACCGGCAGGCGCTCGCGGGACTGGTGAATCTGCCGGCCCCCACCGGCTGACCGGTCGGCCCCACCGGCACCGGCGGCCGCACCGGCTGGCCGGCCGGATCCGGCGAACCCGCCCCCGCTCCGCGATCACGCCACTAGAGTGCCGAACAGCTGTGCGGCACGTCGGGTGAGTCCGGAACGGGGGCACATGGTGAGCGACTTCGACTACATCGTGGTGGGGGCGGGCTCGGCGGGCGCCGTGGTGGCCGCCCGGCTGACCGAAGCCCCGGACGTACGGGTGCTGCTGCTGGAGGCCGGGAAGGACGACGCGGCCGCGCAGATCCACGACCCCACCGCGTGGTTCACCCTCATCGGCGGTGAGCACGACTGGGGCTACACCACCGTCCCGCAGCCGGGGCTGGCCGGGCATCCGCAGGCCGCCGTGCGCGGCAAGGTGCTCGGCGGCTCCAGCAGCATCAATGTGATGACCTACGTCCGCGGCCATCCCGGCACCTTCGACGCCTGGGCCGCCGACGGCTGCACCGGCTGGGACGCCGCCTCGGTGCTGGAGACCTTCCGCGCCCTGGAGCACGCCGAGGGCCGCGACCCGCGCTTCCGGGGCACCGGCGGCCCGCTGCGGCTCAGCCGGGCCGAGACGCCCAACCCGCTGAGCACCGCCTTCCTCGACGCGGCCAAGGAACTTGGCCATCCCTACAACGACGACTTCAACGGCGCGGAGAGCGACGGCGCCGGACGCCATGAGTGGACCATCCACGAGGGGCGCCGCCAGAGCACGGCGGTCGCCTATCTCGATCCGGCGATGGACCGCCCCAACCTCACCGTGCGCACCGAGGCCCACGCACAGCGGCTGCTCTTCGAGGGCACCCGCTGCGTCGGCGTCGAATACGCGGGCTCCGGTGGTGTGGCACGGCGGGTGCGCGCGGCGCGTGAGGTCATCGTGTGCGCGGGCTCGGTGGACTCGCCCAAGCTGCTGATGCTCTCCGGAATCGGCCCGGCCGGGCATCTGCGCGAAGTGGGCGTCCCGGTGCTGGTGGACGCCCCCGAGGTGGGGGCCAATCTCCAGGACCACCCCCTGGTCGGGCTGGTCCACGAGGCGGGCGCCCCGCTGCCGCCGCCCCCGCTGACCACCGCCGAGGCGGCCCTGTTCACCCGGACCGATCCCGGACTGCCCCGCCCCGACCTCGAGGTGTTCCTCTTTCACATCCCATTCCACCCCAGGCTGCTGCCGTTCCCGCCGAACAGCTTCACCCTGACGGCCGCCGCGATGCAGCCCCACAGCCGGGGCACGGTCCGGCTCTCCGGCGCGGACCCCGAGGACCGGCCGCTGATCGACCCCGGCTATCTCAGCGACGGAAGGGACCTCGCCACCTTGGTCCAGGGGGTCGAACTGGCCCGGTCGCTGGCGGCCACCGACGCGTTCGAGGAGTGGCAGCCGCGCGAACTGCTGCCCGGCCCCGGGGTGAGCGACCACGACGGCCTGGCCGACTTCGTCCGCGAGAACACCGGCACCTACTTCCACCACGTCGGCACCTGCCGGATGGGCGGGGACGAGCAATCGGTGGTGGACCCCCGGCTGCGTGTCCGTGGCGTCGACGGGCTGCGGATCGCCGATGGATCGATCATGCCGTCGATCGTCTCGGCCAACACCAACGCGGCCTGCGTCATGATCGGCGAGATGGCCGCCGAACTGATCCGCGCCGACGCCTGAAGGGGCTCGCCACGCCCGCTCACCGCGCGGCGGCGACCGCCTGGAGGTAACCGAACAGCAGATCGGCACCCGTATGGAGCACCAGGTGACGGCGGTCCAGGGGCGATTCTGGGCCACACTGACGGCCGGATTCCGATGCTCCGTAGTGGCCGAGGAGGCTCCCCATGGCCATTTCCATCTCCGTGGTCCTGCTGCTTCTGATCCTCACAGTGGTGTTTCTCCGCAGCGGCGGACTGCGCATCTCGCATGCGCTGGTCTGTGTGACGCTCGGCTTCTACCTCGCCAGCAGCAGCGTGGCACCCACCATCTCCGAGGGGCTGGCGGCCACCGCGGACGTGGTCAGCAGCGTCCGTCCCTGACCCACGCCCGCGGCGACCGGTCTCTGACGGTCGGGCTCAGCGGCCGATCTCGACGTCCTCCAGCACACCGACCGCATCGGGCACCAGGATCGCCGCCGAGTAGTAGGCGGAGACCAGATAGGACGTCACGGCCTGCTCGCTGATGCCCATGAACCGGACGTTCAGACTGGGCTCGTACTCGTCCGGGATACCGGTCTGATGCAGACCGATGACCCCCTGGCTCTCCTCCCCGGTGCGCATCGCCAGGATCGAGCTGGTGCCGGACTCGCTGATCGGGATCTTGTTGCAGGGCAGCAGCGGAACCCCGCGCCACGCCCGCACCGCGAGCCCGGCCACCTCGACGCCCTGCGGATACAGACCTCGGCTGCTGCATTCCCGCCCGAAGGCGGCGATGGTGCGCGGATGCGCCAGCAGATACTGGGTCTTGCGGCGCCGGGCCAGCAGCTCGTCGAGGTCGTCGGGGGTGGGCGGACCGCTGCGGGTGTGGATGCGCTGGGACAGGTCGGCGTTGTGCAGCAGACCGAAATCCCGGTTGTTGACCAGCTCGTGCTCCTGGCGTTCGCGCAGGGCCTCGATGGTGAGGCGGAGCTGCTGCTCGACCTGGTTCATGGGTTCGTTGTAGAGGTCGGCGACGCGGGTGTGGACGCGCAGCACGGTCTGGGCCACGCTCAGCTCGTACTCCCGCGGCTCCAGCTCGTAGTCCACGAACGTGCCCGGCAGCGCCGGCTCGCCCGAGTGGCCGGACGCGATGGCGATATCGGCCTCACCGCGCCGGTTCTGAGCGGGCGCGGTCCGCTCGGCGAGCCCCTGGAGATGGTCGCGCAGCGCCGCGGAGCGGTCGGCGGCCTCCTGGACCACGCGGCGGGGGAGGGTGAGCACCGTGGTCCGGGTGATGGCCCGGGCGGTGAACTCCCAGGTGTGCTCCGGACCGGCCAGCACCGCGTCGCCGAAGTACTCCCCGTCGGCCAGCACCGCCAGCGTGCTGCCCTCGTCATACGCGCCGGGGGCGATCTGGCGGACCTTGCCGTGGGCGATCAGGAACACCTGGTCGGCCGGGCGGCCCGCCTCCACCAGCACGTCCCCCGGCGCGTACTCGCGCTGGACACAGCCGTCGGCCAGCGACTCCAGCACGGAGGTGACCCCGAAGCCGCGCAGTGTCGGCAGCTCGCCCAGCTCCGGCGGGATGACCCGCACCTGTGATCCGGTGGTGATGAACTCCACCCGCCCGTCCCCGACCGTGTAGGTCAGCCGCCGGTTCACCCGGTACGTACCGGCCGACACCTGGACCCAGGGGAGGACGCGCAGCAGCCACCGGGAGGAGATGGCCTGCATCTGCGGAACGGACTTGGTGGTGGTCGCCAGATTCCGTGCCGCGGCCGTGCCCAGACTCAGCGGCTGCTCACCGGACTCCACGGAGGTGGTCATAAGTGCTCATCACCCATTTCGGTAGATCTTCGGGAAGGTATGCGAAGGCCATAGGCCCGGTCGGGTGGACGTCAGGGTCCGCCGGGCGGTTCAGAGCCCGACTTCCACGTTCTCCAGAATTCCGAGTGCGTCCGGGACGAGCACGGCCGCGGAATAGTAGGCGCTGACGAGATACGAGATGATGGCCTGCTCGCTGATTCCCATGAACCGCACCGAGAGGCTCGGCTGGTATTCGTCGGGAATTCCGGTGCGGTGCAGCCCGATGACCCCCTGGTTCTCCTCCCCGGTGCGCAGAACGAGAATCGAGCTCACACCGCTCCCGGAGACCGGAATCTTGTTGCACGGCAGGATGGGCACGCCCCGCCAGGCGGGCAGCGCATGCCCGTTCACCTCCGTGGGCTGCGGGGAGATGCCACGGCTGTTGAACTGCCGGCCGATCGCCGCGATGGCGCGCGGATGCGCCAGGATCAGCCCCGGGTCCTTCCAGACGGTGGCCAGCAGCGCGTCGAGGTCGTCGGGGGTGGGCGGACCGCTGCGGGTGTGGATGCGCTGGGAGAGGTCTGCGTTGTGCAGCAGGCCGATCTCGGGGTTGTTGATGAGCTCGTGCTCCTGGCGTTCGCGCAGGGCCTCGATGGTGAGGCGGAGCTGCTGCTCGACCTGGTTCATGGGTTCGTTGTAGAGGTCGGCGACGCGGGTGTGGACGCGCAGCACGGTCTGGGCCACGCTCAGCTCGTACTCCCGCGGCGTCAGCTCGTACTCCGCGAAGGTGCCCGGCAGAAGCGGCTCGCCCGAGTGTCCCGAGGCCAGCGCGATGGCCGCCTCCCCGTGCTCGTTCCGGTCGGTCTCCGGCGCGGAGCGCACCGCCTCCACATGCGCGCGCAGCTCCGGTGAGCGGTCCAGCTGCTCCTCGAACTCCTGCCGGGGCAGGGCCAGCACCGTGCAGGACGTCACGGCCTTCACGGTGATGCCCCAGGTGCCCGCCTCGGCGGCGGTCAGCTCCGGCTCCCCGATGTGGTCGCCACCGGCGGCCGAGCCGACCACCGAGGGCTCGTCGAACGCGCCCTCGGTCAATTTGTCGACCTTGCCGTGGGCGATGAGGAGGAGCTCATCGGCCGGGCGCCCGGCCTCCACCAGCACATCGCCGGGCGCGAACTCCCGCTGGGCGAAGCGGTCCGCCAGGGCCTCGAGAACCTCGGTGTCCTCGAACCGGCGCAGCAGCGGCAGCTCACGCAGCTCGACCGGGATGACCCGCACCTGTGATCCGGTGGTGGTGAACTCCACCCGGCCGTCGCCGAGCGTATGGGACGCCCGGCGGTTCACCCGGTAGGAACCACCCGGAACCTGCACCCACGGCAGCATGCGCAGCAGCCACCGCGAGGTGAGGCCCTGCATTTGCGGAACGGATTTGGTCGTCGTCGCCAGATTCCGCGCGGCCGCCGTGCCGAGGCTCAACTGCGGCTGCGAAATGTCGGTACCGGAACCCGGTTCAACGGACGTCGTCATCGTGAATGCTCACCCATCCCTGTACGGACCTTGAAGAAAAATTCCGCTCGAGCAACTGCCAAGCTATCAGCGGACTTTGGGCCTTTGCATTCACTCAAAAGAGTGCCCGGCTGAGGGTTATGGCGGCCGCCGCCGACGGGTAAACATTCCGAATGCGTCGTGGGCCGACGGCCCCGCGCCCCGCCCGTTCACCCGGCGCGCGCACCCGCCCCGCGCCCCCCACGGGCACCGCCGCGACCGCCCCGGCACCTCGGGAACGGCGAGGAAATGGCCGGGGACCACCCGTGGAACTCTTCGCTCAGTACTGCCCTTTGGGTGTACGGCCGTCCGATACTCACTGGCGTCGATCCTGCGTATCCGGCACCCCGCCGGGACGAGAGCCGGGAGGCCCCATGGACCGCCGTACACGCCGTGCCTTTGTCGTCACCCTCGGAGCCGCTCTGGCGGGCGGCGCTGCCGCGCCCGCGTTCGCGGGCACGTCCGCCTCGTTCGGCGACACCGCCGTCGCGACGGACAACTCGAAGGTCGGCCCGAGAGACCGCGCCAAGGGCAAGCGGCCGCTGGCCAGAGCCCACGCCCACAACGACTACGAGCACCCGCGTCCGCTCCTCGACGCGCTCTCCCACGGCTTCGGCAGCGTGGAGGCCGACATCTGGCTGGTCGACGGCCAGCTGCTGGTCGCGCACGACGCCACGGACCTCGACCCCACCCGCACCCTGGAGTCGCTCTACCTCGACCCGCTAGCCCGGCGGGTGAAGGCCAACGGGGGCCGGGTCTACGGCGGTTACGACCTGTCGCTCCAGCTGCTGATCGACCTCAAGACCGCCGGCGAGCCGACCTACCTGGAGCTGGCCAAACGGCTGCGCCGCTACGGCCACCTGTTCAGCGCCGCCTACGGCGGGGTCGGCGGCCGGGTGCGCCGCGGCGCGGTGACCGCCGTCATCTCCGGTGACCGCGGCGCACGCGCCCCCATGGAGGCCGAGAAGGTGCGCCACGCCTTCTACGACGGGCGGCTGGAGGATCTCGGCTCGGGCGTGCCCGCCTCCTTCATCCCGCTGATCAGCGCCGACTGGACCAAGACCTTCACCTGGACGGGAGCCGGTCCGATACCGGCGGCGGAGCGCGAGACGCTGCGCCGCCTCGTCGCCTCCGCGCACGGCGCCCGGCAGACCGTGCGCTTCTGGGCCACCCCGGACGTGGCGGGTCCGGAGCGCGACGCCCTGTGGCGCGAGCTCCTGGCCGCCGACGTGGACTACCTCAACACCGATGACCTGGCGGGCCTGGAGGCGTTTCTGCGCGCTGCCCGCTGACGCCTGGTTGGGCGGCGGCCGGGGAGAAAATCACTCGCGTGCCGCCGCCCGCACGGCCATGCTTGCCCTCATGCTCATCAGGACCGCCACCGCCGAGGACTGGCCCGCCATCTGGGCCTTTCTGCGCCGCATCGTCGCCGCGGGGGAGACCTACACCTACCCCCGCGACCTGGACGAGGACCGGGCCCGCGAGATCTGGATGTTGGAGCCCCCGAGCCGTACCGTCGTCGCCACCGACCCCGACGGCACGGTCCTCGGCTCGGCCAAGATGAACCCCAACCACATGGGGCCCGCCGCGCATATCGCGGGGGCCAGTTTCATGGTGGCCCCCGAGCACGGCGGACGCGGTGTGGGCCGCGCCCTGGGCGAGCACGTCCTGGACTGGGCGCGCGCCGAGGGCTACAAGGCGATGCAGTTCAACGCCGTGGTGGAGAGCAACACCCGGGCGGTGGCGCTGTGGCGCTCACTCGGCTTCGAGGTCATCGGCACCGTCCCCAAGGCGTTCGCCCACCCCACGAACGGCTATGTGGGGCTGCACATCATGCATCGCTTCCTCTGATCCCGGCCGGCTCACCGGCCCCGGCGGGGTCCCGGAACCCCGCCGGATCGTCGAGGACCGCCTGCACCACCGAGCTGGCCGCGCCCAGCAGCGGACCGTCCGGGCCGAGCCGGGAGACGGTCACCGCCCCGCTGCCCGGACGGGCCGGGTCGGTGAGCCGCCGGCCCAGCTCCCGCTCCAGGGCGGGCAGCAGCCAGGGCGCAAGCGGTGTCAGCGCGCCGCCGAGCACCACCTTCTCCGGGTCCAGGAGATTCACCGCGCCCGCGAGGGCGATCCCGAGCGCCGAGCCCGCGCCGCGCAGCGCGCGCCGCGCCAGCTGGTCGCCGCTCGCCGCCCGCACCGCCAGCACGGCGATACGGCCACCGGGGCCCGGATGCCGGGCCGCGGCCTCCTCCGGGGACAGTCCGCTCGCCCGCAGCACCGCCTCCTCGCCCGCGTACTGCTCCAGACAGCCCCGGCCGCCGCAGGCGCACTCGGGCCCCTCGGGGCGCACCGGCACATGGCCCAGCTCGCCCGCGAAGCCGTGGGTGCCGCGCAGCAGTTGCCCGTCGAGCACGACCGCGGCGCCGATGCCGATCTCGGCCGAGACATGGACGAAGTCCCGGGGCGCCGGGTCGTGGCCGCCCCGCCACAGCTCGGCGAGCGCGCCCAGATTCGCCTCGTTGTCCACCGTCACCGGCAGACCGGGCAGCGCCGCGCGCAGTTCGGGGCCGATGTCCACCCCTTCCCAGCCCAGATTGGGGGCGCGGACGACCAGCGACGAGTCCCGCGCCACCAGGCCGGGCACCGCCACCGCGAGCCCCACCGGCCGCAGCCCGCCCAGCTCCGCCTCCGCCGCGACCTGCCGGACCAAACCGGCGAGCTGGGTGAGCACCGGGGCCGGTGGGCGGTCGCGGTTCGCCGACGCGAGCTCCGTACGGGCCCGTATCCGCCCGGCGAGGTCCACCGCGCACACCGCGAGGTGGTCCACCCCGATCTCCGCGCCGAGACCGGCCGGACCGTGCTCGTTGAGCTGGAGGGCGCTGCCGGGGCGGCCGACCGTGCCGGGCCGGGAGGGGCCCAGCTCGACCAGCAGCCCGTCCCGGATCAGCTCGTCGACGAGCGTGGAGACGGCGGCCCGGGTGAGCCCCACCCGCGCCGCCACCGCGGCACGGGACAGCGGGCCGTGGGCGGCCACGGCGTGCAGCACGAGGGAGAGATTGCGCCGGCGCATCGCCTGCTGGGTGTTGGGCAGTGGCGCTGCCACCTGAATCCGTCTCCTCTCGGCCGATCCGCTCATTGTGCCGGGCCGGTACGACACCGGGCGCCCGGCCGCGATGGCGACCCCGGTACGGCGCCGCGACCCCGCCGTGCGGCGTCCACGCGTGGCGCGGCGCGTTCACGCGTGGCGCAGCAGTCCGTCCGCGTCCGCCAGCACCCGGGAGAGCCGCTCCAGCGCCGCCTCGTCGCGGGGCACCGGGCCGTAGGACGGCCCTTCGGCGGTCGACCAGCGCCGCGCCACCGCCGCCGGGTCCTCGCCCAGCAGCAGCCCCGCGGCCTGTGCGGCGGCCCCGAGGGCGACCAGCTCCTCGGCCCGGGGCACCTGGACCGGGCGTCCGCTCAGCCGCCGGACCGTCTCCCGCCACGCCGTGCCCTTGGCGCCGCCGCCGATGAGCAGCAGCGGGGCGTCGGGCGCCGCGTCCGCGTCCAGCACCTGGTCCAGCGCGGTGAGCAGGGCGAAGACGGCCCCGTCGTAGGCGGCCTGGAGCACCTGCCCGGGGGTGGTGTCGTGGCGCAGACCGTGCAGCAGCCCCGAGGCGTGCGGCAGATGGGGGGTGCGCTCGCCGTCCAGGAACGGCAGCAGCACCGCCGAGCCGCCCGGCTCCACCGCCTCCCGGTCGCGGCCCAGCAGCGCCGCGATCCGGTCGACCGCGAGGGTGCAGTTGAGCGTGCACGCCAGCGGCAGCCAGGCGTCGCGCGTGTCGGCGAACCCGGCGACCACCCCGGTGGGGTCGGTGGGCCGGTGGGCCGAGACCGCGTAGACGGTGCCGGAGGTGCCCAGGCTCAGCACCGGCTGCCCCGGGCGCAGCCCGAGCCCCAGGGCGGCCGCCATGTTGTCGCCGGTGCCGGTGGCCACCAGGGCACCGGTGGGAAGCGGCAGATCCGGCAGTTCCCGTACGGTCCCGGCGGCCTCGCCGTGGCGCAGCACGCGCGGCAGCAGTTCGGGGGAGAGCCCGACCCGGTCCAGGATCTCCTCGTCGTAGGACTCGGTGGCCGAGGCCCACCAGCCGGTGCCCGAGGCGTCGCCACGGTCGGTGGTGCCGTAGCCGGTGAGCCACTCGGTGAGGTAGTCGTGGGGGAGCCGGACGGCCGCGGTGGCGCGGGCGGCCTCCGGTTCGTTCTCCATGAGCCAGGCCCACTTGGTGACGGTGAAGGCGGGCGCGGGCACGCTGCCGACCCGCTCCGCCCACGCCTTGGGGCCGCCCAGCTCCTCGATGAGCCGGTCGCGCTGCGGCGCGGAGCGCACATCGTTCCACAGCAGCGCGGGCCGCACCGAGCGGCCCGAGGCGTCCAGCGCGACCAGGCCGTGCTGCTGACCGCCCACGGAGACCGCGGCCGCCTCCCGGGCCGGGGTCCCGCACTGGCGCAACGCCTCGGTGAGCGCCTCCCACCACTGCTCGGGGACGGACTCCTTACCGGTGCCGTCGCTGCCGCCGCCCACGGTGTGCGCGGCCTGTCCTCGGGCGACGACCGCACCGGTCGCGGAGTCGACGACGAGCGCCTTGGTCGACTGCGTGGAGCTGTCCACGCCGACGACGAGCGGTCCTTGCGGCACGGGCACGGCTGCTGCTGCCATCTCGCGCTCTCCCTTGCGTTCATGGGTCGTGCGGTGTGCGGACTGTACGGGGCTTCCCCGGAATGCTCGCGCATACTAATTTGTAAAGTGCCATGACGAAATAGGCGAGGGAGCCGCGATGAGCTACAACCCCACCCCCGAGGACAGGTTCACCTTCGGACTGTGGACGGTCGGCTGGCAGGGCCGGGACCCGTTCGGGGACGCCACCCGCCCGGCGCTCGACCCCGTGGAGTCCGTGACCCGGCTCGCCGAACTCGGCGCGTACGGCGTCACCTTCCACGACGACGACCTCATCCCCTTCGGGGCCTCCGAGACCGAGCGCGAATCGCATATCAAGCGCTTCCGGCAGGCATTGGACGCCACCGGGATGACCGTGCCCATGGCGACCACCAACCTCTTCACCCACCCGGTCTTCAAGGACGGCGGCTTCACCGCCAACGACCGTGATGTGCGCCGCTACGCGCTGCGCAAGACCATGCGCAACATCGACCTCGCCGCCGAGCTGGGCGCGAAGACCTATGTGGCCTGGGGCGGCCGCGAGGGCGCCGAGTCCGGCGGCGCCAAGGACGTACGCGCCGCGCTCGACCGGATGAAGGAGGCGTTCGACCTGCTCGGCGCGTATGTCACCGAGCAGGGCTACGATCTGAGGTTCGCCATCGAGCCCAAGCCCAACGAGCCGCGCGGCGACATCCTGCTGCCGACCGTCGGCCACGCCCTGGCCTTCATCGAGCGGCTGGAGCGGCCCGAGCTGTACGGGGTCAACCCGGAGGTGGGCCACGAGCAGATGGCCGGGCTGAACTTCCCGCACGGCATCGCACAGGCGCTGTGGGCGGGCAAGCTCTTCCACATCGACCTCAATGGCCAGAACGGCATCAAGTACGACCAGGACCTGCGGTTCGGCGCGGGCGATCTGCGGGCCGCCTTCTGGCTCGTGGACCTGCTGGAGACCGGTGGCTACGAGGGTCCGCGCCACTTCGACTTCAAGCCCCCGCGCACCGAGGACATCTCGGGCGTCTGGGCCTCGGCCGCGGGCTGCATGCGCAACTACCTCATCCTCAAGGAGCGCGCGGCCGCCTTCCGCGCCGACCCCGAGGTCCAGGAGGCGCTGCGCGCCTCGCGCCTGGACCAGCTGGGCCTGCCGACCCTCGACGAGGGCGAGACCCCGGCGGCGCTGCTCGCGGACCGCACGGCCTTCGAGGACTTCGACGTCGAGGCGGCCGCCGAGCGCGGCATGGCCTTCGAGCGCCTCGACCAGCTGGCCATGGACCATCTGCTGGCCGCGCGCGGCTGACCGGGTCCGGCTGACCGGGTTTGGCTTACCGCGTCCGGCCGGTCGGGTCCGGCCGCCGGTCCCGCCCGCCGACGGGACCGGCGGCCGGGGCTCTCACCGGCTCAGGACTCCGGCAGCCGACCGCTCAGGACGACGGCTGCCAGCCACCGAGCCAGTCGGCGATCTCGTAGTCCGCGGCCTGGGCGTCGGTCAGCTGCGGACGGTCCGTGCTCGCCGCACCGGAACCGGCGCCGGTGTTCTTGTACTCCGAGAAGCGGTCGTCCTTCCAGGAGAAGCCGCTCATGTCTGTCCACGGTGTGGTCTTGACCGCCGCTGACAGATCCGTATTGCGAACGATCGCCTGCGGATCGAGACTGGCGTCGCCGCCCGCGTGCCAGGGACGGCCGAGATAGAACGACCGGCTGCTGACATCCCCGGTGATGTTGCTGTTGATGAACAGGAAGCCCTTCTTCCCGGCCGCGGTCGAGGGCGCCGCGACATAGCCGCCGGAGCTCCCGTCGTAGCGCTTGACGAGCCGGATCGCCGACTTGTTGATCACGGCGGAGGCCCGGCCGAAGATGAAGTCGACATTTCCCTGGATCCAGGCGTTGTTGACATACACCCGGCCGACCTTGTCCTTGCTCGCCGAGTCCAGCAGCAGGGTGTCCTGGTCCCCGAGCGCGCCGATGTTGTCCAGGACGATCCGGTCGCCCGCGGTGCGCAGTGCGACCGCCTGCTTGTCGGTGATGCCGGTGTTGCCCTCGTTGAAGTCGTTCACGAACTGTAGATTGCGCGCCTGGAAGTCATCGGCCTCGACGGCCACGGTCGCGCTGCCGCTGGTGCCGTAGGTGCCTCCGCCGGGCTTGGGGGTGCCGGAGGCGTTGTTGTAGACGATCGTCACATCGTTCTTGCTGCTCGTGGTCCCCACCAGCCGGATGTGCGGCTTGTTGGCGGGCACCTTCACCGTCTCGCGGTAGGTACCGGGCTTGACGGAGATGGTGACGGTGGACGGGTTGTTCGCCGGCACCGCGTCGACGGCCGCCTGCACGGTGGTGTAGGCGCCGCTGCCGTCCTTGGCCACCACGATGGTCGCCGCCGCGGCCGTGGGCCTGTCGGCGGAGGGCGTGGCGGCGTGGGCCGGGGCGACGGCGAGCCCGACGCCGGTGGCCAGGGCCAGGGAGCCGATGAGCGGAGCGGGGCGGCGCCGCCGGGGGCGCCGTGGGCTGAGGGTCATGGTCGGTGACTCCGTCCCGTGGAGGCGTGCCGAGGGGGTTGACGCCTTACGGTCTCCACGGCCCACCCAAAGGTTGCCGCCCGGCTGCCTTCGGCGTGGCCGGTTCTGCCGCCCGCATGGATCTGCGGGCCGCCTGGACCTTCCGCCCGTCTCGCCTGCGGGCACCGAAGCGCCCTCGGGGCGGGACGCCCCTCCTGGCCCTGGCCCTGGCCCGAGGCCGATGGCGGAGGGGACGCCGCCACCGGCCGTGCGCCGCCGCGTCAGCCGTCGGAGCCGGGCATCGCCAGCGCCGCCGCCGGGTCGTGTCCGGCCGGGCCCGCGGGCCACCAGCGGCCGCGCTCCCTGCGGTACGGCCACCAGCGGCCGTCGTGTCCGTAGCGCACCTGGAGATCGGCGCCCACCACCGTCCAGCGGTTCGCCGTGGCGCGCAGCCGGGGCGCCCGCTCGTCCCCCTCCCAGGCGGTCGCGAGCTGGGCGCGGGCCCGCGCGAGGGCCTCCGCGTCCGGCGTCCACTCCTCCTCCAGCACGGTGAGCGCGGCGGCCCCGCCGTGCTCCCAGGCGCGGACGGCCCGCGCCAGATCGGTGCGGTCGCGCCCGCAGCCCGCCGTGAGCCGGGCGGCGACCGCCGCCGGGGGACCGGCGGCGGTCAGCCGCACCGTGTCCTCCCACACCGTCAGCGCAACCGCGACCGGGGCGGTGGCGTGGCCGGGTGCGAGAGCCTCGGCCAGCAGCCGCTGGGCGCGTACCGCGGCGTCCGCCGCCAGGAACTCCAGCGCGGCCACGTCCAGCCCCTCGGCCGGGTCCGTGCCGCCCGCCAGCGCCGGAGGACGGCCGGGCGCGGCGACCGCGGGCGGGGCC
>NZ_BAAAIF010000020.1:0-139478 GCF_039525925.1 Streptomyces javensis
CGTCATCGACTATCGCCGCCCCGGCCGGGCGCGGCCGGGCCGGCGTACCCGGGCGGACCCGGCGCTCCTGGCGCGCCCGGCGCGCCCGGTATGCCCCCGCCCGCCGGTGCTCCCGCTCAGGGGCTGGCGCCGCCTCCGGGCGCGTCCGCGCCGGGGATGGCGCCGCAGCCCGGCTATGCGTATCCGCCGCCGCCCCCAGGTCAGCCGACCGTGGGCCCGGGCTATATGGCGGTGCTGCGCTACCGCGCCCAGGACGGCTCGGAGCAGCAGCTGATCCGCCGTTCGGCGCCCGGCACCCCGCATCCGGAGTGGCAGATCCTGCATGAGCTGCGGGCGATGAACGTCCCGCCGCAGCAGGTGCTGGAGCTCCACACCGAGCTGGAGTCCTGCGATCTGCCCGGCGGCTACTGCGCCCGGATGATCCGGGAGAGCTGGCCGCAGGTGCGGATCAGCCACACCGCTCCGTACGGACGCGATCACGCCACCCGGCAGCAGGGCGTACGGCATCTGCTGGAGCACCAGGGCGAGCTGCACCAGGTGGCGGACGGCCCGGCCCGTCCGGCGCCGAACCGGGTGCCGCTGCCGCACCCCAGCCAGGTGCAGCCGATTCCGCCGGTGCCGCCGGAGGGTCTCGCGCATGAGCTGGGCCAGGCGTTCGGGCCGCAGGGCATCGTCCGCTTCGACCAGCGCGCGGTGTCGCGGATGGGCGTTCCGGAGGTGGTGGCGCAGACGCTGGTGTGGGCGGGGCTGCCGCTGGACTTCGGCCCGTTCTTCTGGGCGCAGGCCCAGGCGGGCCGCCCGGTGCCGACGCTGGCGGAGCTGGCGGCCGAGCGCGGGGTGCAGTCCGCGCCGGACGCGGGTTCGTACCTGGTCATGGGCAATGACTTCGGCCGTCAGCTGTGTGTGCAGTACGGCACGGCGAACATCGTGGCGGTGCCGCTGGAGGCGACGCCCCAGCCGACCCCGCCGCAGTTCGTGAACACCGGGCTGCCGGAGTTCGTGCGGTGCATGGCGCTGCTGGGCCGGATGTGGCGGCTGCGGTACGGGCTGACGCCGGACCAGGCGGGCCGTTGGACGGTGGACTTCCAGGCGCAGCTCGCGGGTCTCGACCCGGCGGCGCTGTCCACGCCGGACAACTGGTGGGCCGTGCTGCTGGAGCAGATGTGGGACGGCCTGCTGTGAGTGCGTCGTAGGTCCGTTGTGAGCCCGTTGTGAGTCCGCCCGCGCGGCCCTGACCGCGCGCCACCGGACGAACCGCGCGACCGAAGAACGAATGGCGATCGAGGCGCCCGACCCCCGTGACGGGGGCGGGCGCCTCGTCGTTGTTGTCACCGGCGGCGCTCCCGGCCGCGGATATGGGCGGAGTGTCGCGTTATGGGGATGAGAGGCCATCTATAAAGATGTGCGCCGAAGCGCGTTGCATACCGGACAAAAGGGGTTCCAAGGATGGGCGCATCGGTGTCACGTCATGGCTTCACCATCGTCGGCGGACGGGGCCGTGGCTACCGTCCCGCGCAGGTCGAGCGCTATGTGGCAGACCTGTCCGAAGCGCGGGACGCGGCGTGGGAGCGCGCCGCGCGCCTCACCGTGCTGGCCAATGAGCTGACCGCCGAGGCGGAGCGGCTGCGCGAGGTGATCTCCCAATTGGCCCCCCAGACCTATGAGTCCCTCGGCGACCGGGCCCAGCTGATCCTGATGGCCGCCGAGGAGGAGGTCGGCTGTCTGCGGGCGGCGGCCGAGGCGACGGCGCAGGAGGAGTGGGAGGCCGCGCAGGCCGTGGCCCGTACGGTGCGGGACGCCGCCCGCGACGAGGCGGAGCTGGTCCGCGAGGCCGCCGAGGCGGCGGCGCGCGCCACCCTGGAGTCGGTCCAGGTGGACGTGGACGAGCTGCGGGCCGTCTCGCGCCAGGACGCCAAGGAGTGGCGGGCCCAGGCGCTGGCGGAGCTGAGGGAGATGCGGCAGCGCACCGCCGCGATCCTGGCCGAGCAGGAGCGGGAGCACGCCGAGCGGTGGGAGGCGGCGGGCCGCGAACTGGCCGAGCGGGACAACGCGATGACGGTCCGGCTGGCCCAGCTGGAGGAGTACGCCCAGGCGGGGCTCGCCGACGCCAAGCGGGAGTACGGGATGGCCGAGCAGGCCGCGCGGCTGCGGCAGGAGGACGCACAGGCGCAGGCGGCGGAGATCATCGCCCAGGCGCGGGCCCGGGAGGAGCGGCTGGCGCGGGAGACGGAGCGGACGCTGCGCGAGCATGTGGAGCGGCGCGAGGAGCTCAAGGCGCATCTGGAGCATGTGCGCGGCAGCCTGGCGGCCCTGACCGGCAAGCCGGTGGCGGAGGACGCGACGGCCGCCCCGCACCACGAGTCCTGAACCCACCGCCCGGCATCGAGGACCGGGCCGCCGGTCAGGCTTCCGCGTCCGCCCCCGCCCCCGACTCCGCCCCCGCCCCCGACTCCGCCTCCGTGCGGACCGGGAAGCGGCGCGGGGCGAGGAACACCAGGGCCAGCAGCGCGAGCAGCGCGGCGGTCGCCGAGCCCAGATAGACGTGGTCGACGGCGGTGTCCACGGCCCGCCGCAGATAGTCGGCCGCCTGGTCGGTGAGGGTGCCGGGGTGCTCCAGGGCGCGCGAGACCGAGTCCAGGTCGTCGGGCAGCCCCGGCCGGATGGCGTCGGGCGCCTCGGTCAGCCGGGAGGCCAGCGTCGCGTTGGCCACGGCGCCGAAGAGCGCGGCCCCGACGCTCTGGCCGACCTGGCGGCAGAAGAGGATCGAGGCGGTGGCGGTGCCGCGCTCGGCCCATCCGACGGACGACTGCACCCCGATGATCAGCGGCAGCTGGAACAGCCCGAGCGCGCCCCCGAGCAGCAGCATGATCAGCGCGGGCTGCCAGGCGGCGCCCGGATAGGGCAGGAGCGGGAAGGCGGCCAGGATCAGCGTGGCGGCTGTCATCCCGGTGATGGCGCAGCGCCGGAAGCCGACGCGGTTGTAGACGCGGCTGCTGAGCGCGGCCGCGATCGGCCAGCTGAGCGTCATCGTGGACAGTACGAACCCGGCCGGTATCGGTCCGAGCCCCAGCACCGACTGGGCGTAGGTGGGCAGAAAGACGGTCGGGGCGATCATCAGCAGACCGAGCGCGGCGAAGGCGATGTTCACCGCCGAGATGGTGCGGCGGTGCCAGACCCAGCCGGGGATGATCGGTTCGGCGGCGCGCCGTTCGATCCACACGGTGGCCGCGGCGCACACCGCGGCGCTGCCGAGCATGGTGAGCGAGGGCGCGGACAGCCAGCTCCAGGCCACTCCGCCCTGGACGAGCGCGGTGAGCAGCAGCCCGCCGCTGAGGAACACACCGAGCGCCCCGGCCCAGTCGACCCGGGGGCGGTTCTCCCGGTGCCGTCGCGGTTCGTGCAGATGGCGGGTGATCAGGATGAACGCCAGGGCACCGACCGGCAGATTGATGAGGAAGATCCACCGCCAGTCGGCGTATCCGGCGAGCAGACCGCCGATCGCGGGACCCGCCACGGAGGAGAGCGCCCACACCGAGGAGAGCCTGGCCTGGATCTTCGGGCGCTCCTTGAGCGGATAGAGGTCGGCGGCGACGACCTGGATGGTGCCCTGGAGCGCCCCGCCGCCCAGCCCCTGGACGACCCGGAAGGCGATGAGGGAGGCCATGTTCCAGGCCCCGGCGCACAGCAGCGAGCCGATGACGAAGAGCACCACGCCCGCGAGCAGGATGGGCTTGCGGCCGAAGGTGTCGGAGAGCTTTCCGTACAGCGGCAGGGAGACCGTGACGGCGAGCAGATAGCCGGAGAAGAGCCAGGAGAAGACGGAGAAGCCGCCGAGGTCGCCGACGATCTGCGGGACGGCGGTGGAGATGATGGTCGAGTCCAGCGCGGCCAGCGACATGCCGAGCATCAGGGCGGCCACGACGGGGCGGCGGCCGCTGGGGGCGGGGGTCTCGGAGTGGAGCTGGGGTGCGGGGGGCCTGGGGTCCGCGTCCATCGGCCGTCGTGCGGTGCCGCCCACGGTGGCGCGCTCCCTCCGCCGGTACGCGCCGGCACGTGTCCCTGTTGTTCGTACGACGGACTCACGTACGCACGATTCTTGTACGACCCACGATTCCATGCCGGGCCAGGCTGGCGGAAGAACGCATCCGGGCTGCCCAGACGGCCCGGCTTGAGCCTGACGTGGCGGGAGGGTGCAGCATCGACCCCGAGTCCGGGGTCAGACCCAGGACTCACTCCCCTAGGGGATGCCCACCCTGTACTCCTACTCCCGGTTCGTCCGGGCGGATGAGGAGCCCGTCGTCCCCACTTCATATGGTTGCTACGGGCTGCGCGACCTAGGGGGTGGGGCTAGCCCTACCGCTGAGAGGGAGTCATTCCCCATCGCGGAGGTTCCCGGATCGCGGCAGTCTTATTGCGGCGATCGGGGAACAGAGATCACCGATCGGACACTGAAGGAGAAAGACCGTGACAACGGCTGTATCGATTCCCAGGACCGGGGGCAGCGGAGGACATACGGCCGTCGCCGCCCGAGCGCGTCAGGTCGTCAAGGCGTACGGCTCCGGGGAGACCCGGGTGGTCGCGCTCGACCATGTGGACGTGGACATCGCGCGGGGGCAGTACACCGCGATCATGGGCCCGTCCGGCTCCGGCAAGTCGACCCTGATGCACTGCCTGGCCGGTCTGGACACCGTCAGCTCCGGGCAGATCTTCATCGACGAGACCGAGATCACCAAGCTGAAGGACAAGAAGCTCACCAAGCTGCGCCGGGACCGGATCGGCTTCATCTTCCAGGCGTTCAACCTGCTTCCCACCCTCAGCGCGATCGAGAACATCACGCTGCCGATGGACATCGCTGGCCGCAAGCCCGACCGGGCCTGGATGGACCGGGTGGTGGAGACCGTGGGCCTGGCCGGCCGGCTCAAGCACCGTCCGAACCAGCTCTCCGGCGGTCAGCAGCAGCGCGTCGCCGTGGCCCGCGCCCTCGCCGCCCGTCCCGAGATCATCTTCGGTGACGAGCCGACCGGAAACCTGGACTCGCGGGCCGGTGCCGAGGTGCTGGGCTTCCTCAAGCGGTCGGTGGACGAGCTGGGCCAGACCATCGTGATGGTCACCCACGACCCGGTCGCCGCCTCTTACGCCAACCGGGTGCTGTACCTGGCCGACGGCCGGATCGTCGACGAGATGTACAACCCGACGGCCGATCTGGTCCTGGAGCGCATGAAGCACTTCGACGCGCGAGGACGGGTGTCATGACCGTCCTCAAGACCTCACTGCGCAACTTCGTCGCCCACAAGGGGCGGATGGCGCTGTCCGCGATCGCCGTGCTGCTCTCGGTGGCCTTCGTCTGCGGCACGCTCGTCTTCACCGACACCACCAACGCCACGTTCGACAAGCTCTTCGCGAGCACGGCCTCCGATGTCACGGTCAGCCCCAAGGGCGTCAGCGACAAGGACACCCGGCAGGGCCGGATCCGTACCCTGCCCGGTTCGGAGCTGGCGCGGCTGAAGCAGGTGGACGGCGTCAAGTCGGTGCTCGGCGACGCCACCAGCCAGTCGGTCACCGCCGCCGACCGGAACGACAACAGCATCGGCTCGGACACCGGCGCCCCGACCGTCGGCACCAACTGGGACCCGACCGAGCAGCGGTCGGTCGAGATCACCTCCGGCCACGCGCCGCGCGGCCCGACCCAGGTGATGGTCGACGCCGACACCGCCAAGAACAAGAAGCTGAAGCTGGGCGACGAGGTGCGGATCATCGCCATCCCGGGCGAGTTCCGCGCGAAGATCGTCGGCATTGCCACGTTCCAGGTGACCAACCCCGGCGCCACGCTGATCTACATGGACACCGACACCGCGCAGCGCAAGCTGCTCGGCGCCCCCGGGGTCTACTCCAGCTACTCGCTCACCGCCAAGGCGGGCGTCAGCCACGACCAGCTGAAGAAGAACGTCGTCGCCGACCTCGGCACCGGGGTCAAGGTGCAGACCAAGGCCGAGTCCAGCAAGGAGGCCGAGGACGACATCGGCTCGTTCCTGGACGTGATGAAGTACGCGATGCTCGGCTTCGCCGGGATCGCCGTCCTGGTCGGCATCTTCCTGATCGTCAACACCTTCTCGATGCTGGTCGCCCAGCGCACCCGTGAGATCGGCCTGATGCGGGCCATCGGCTCCAGCCGGAAGCAGATCAACCGGTCGGTGCTGATCGAGGCGCTGCTGCTCGGCGTCGTCGGTTCGATCCTCGGTGTCCTCGGCGGCGTCGGCCTCGCGGTCGGCCTGATGAAGATCATGGGCAGCGCGGGGCTCCACCTGAGCACCGACCAGCTGACGGTGAAGGCCACCACGCCCATCGTGGGCATCGGCATCGGCGTCGTCGTCACCGTCATCGCGGCGTACATCCCCGCCCGCCGGGCCGGGAAGATCTCCCCGATGGCGGCCCTGCGCGACGCGGGCACCCCGGCGGACAGCAAGGCCGGATGGATCCGCGGCGCGATCGGCACCCTGCTCACCGCGGGTGGCGCGGCCGCCCTGGTGGTCGCGGGGAACGCGGACAAGGCGGTCGACGGCTCGATGTTCCTGGGCCTCGGCGTGGTGCTGACGCTCATCGGCTTCATCGTCATCGGCCCGCTGCTGGCCGGTCTGGTGGTCCGCGTGCTGGCCACCGTCGTACTGCGGATCTTCGGCTCGGTCGGCCGGCTGGCCGAGCGCAACGCGCTGCGCAACCCGCGGCGCACCGGCGCCACCGGCGCGGCCCTGATGATCGGCCTGGCGCTGGTCGCCTGTCTGTCGGTGGTGGGCTCCTCGATGGTCGCCTCGGCCACCGATGAGCTGGACAAGTCGGTGGGCGCGGACTTCATCGTCCAGTCCGACACCGGCCAGCCGATCACCAAGGGGATCGCGGACGCGGTGCGCCAGGCCAAGGGGCTGAAGCACATCAGCGAGGCCAAGGACATCGAGGGCACCAAGCTCACCCTGCCCGACGGCAAGACGGTCACCAAGGACCTCTCGGCCGCCAGCCCGACGTACGCCGAGGACCTGCGCACCCCGGTCGTCGAGGGCGACCTGTCCGCCGCGTACGGCAAGGACGCCATGTCGGTGCCGGAGGGCTTCGCCAAGGACCACAAGGTGAAGAAGGGCGACACCCTCACCGTCGCCTTCAAGGAGGGCCGCACCGCCAAGCTGACCGTCGCCGCGATCACCTCGGACGACGTCAGCCTCGACAAGGGCGCGATGTACCTCAACATCGCCACCGTCGAGCGTTACGTGCCCGCCAAGCTGATCCCGGCGGACGTCATGATGCTGGCGCAGGCCAAGGACGGCCAGGAGAAGCAGGCGTACGACTCCCTCAAGTCCCAGCTGCACCACTACCCGTCGGTGAAGGTGCGCGACCAGACCGACTACAAGAAGGAGGTCAAGGACCAGGTCGGTCAGCTGCTCAACCTCGTCTACGGTCTGCTGGCGCTCGCGATCATCGTCGCCGTCCTCGGCGTGGTGAACACCCTGGCGCTCTCGGTCGTCGAGCGGACCCGCGAGATCGGCCTGATGCGCGCCATCGGTGTCTCCCGCCGCCAGATGCGCCGCATGATCCGACTGGAGTCCGTGGTCATCGCCCTCTTCGGTGCCCTGCTCGGCCTCGGGCTCGGCATGGGCTGGGGCACCACGGCCCAGAAGCTGCTGGCGCTCGAGGGTCTGAAGACCCTGGAGATCCCGTGGCCGACGATCATCACGGTCTTCATCGGCTCCGCGGTCGTGGGCCTGATCGCGGCCCTGGTCCCGGCCTTCCGGGCGGCGCGGATGAACGTCCTGAACGCGATCGCCACGGAATAGCCGGCGGGGGAACGGCCAACGGGGGAACTGGCCAACGGCGGAACTGGCCAACGGGGAACTGGCCAACGGCGGAAATGGCCAACGGGGGAAATGGGCCCGCTGCCCTCCATGGGGGGATGGGCAGCAGGGCGACCGACCGGCCCGGTGCGCGACGGGGGAGCGCACCGGGCCGGCCGTGTCCACAGGCGCTCAGGTCAGTTGATGCCCAGCGGGTCGGTGATCTGCGCGGAGTCGCTGGTGCCGTCGGGGTTGTGCCAGATACAGACGGACCCGACGACATTGATCGGGACGACTATGCCTCCAGAAGCCCAGCATTCGGCCTTGGTGAGCGGAGGGCGCGGAGCGGCCTGGGCCGTTCCTCCGATCCCCAGCGTGAGGGCGAGGGCCCCGAGGGTGGTTGCCGCGGCTAACGCAAGGCGACGAGAGCGCATATCGAACACTCCGATCCGGTGGACCTTCCACCTCAACCAGAAAGCTAGCCGGGCCAATTCGAGGAATTCACTTGTATTCGTCGCTGATGGCCGATTCTCTGTGGATCTCCAGGTGCACGGAGCTGGTTTGACTTGGAGTGCGCTCCAACTCCTAGCGTGATCGACGTTGACCACGAGGGAGGTACCCGATGTCCGAACTGCCCGCCCGCCACCTGGGCGCCCTGACCGTCGCGGCCCAGGGGCTGGGGTGCATGGGGATGAGCCACGGCTACGGCGTCTCGGACGACGCCCAGTCCATCGCCACCCTCCACCGCGCCCTCGACCTGGGCGTCACGCTGCTGGACACCTCCGACTTCTACGGCGCCGGGCACAACGAGGAGCTGCTCGGCCGGGCCCTGGCCGGGCGGCGGGAGCGGGCGGTGCTGGCCACCAAGTTCGGGTTCGCCAACCAGCTGGGGGAGCCGACCGCGATCCGGGGGGACGCCGCGTATGTCCACCAGGCGTGCGACGCCTCGCTGCGGCGGCTCGGCGTCGATCACATCGACCTCTACTACCAGCACCGCGTCGACCCCGACGTTCCCATCGAGGAGACCGTCGGCGCGATGGCCGAGCTGGTCCAGGCGGGCAAGGTGCGCCATCTCGGACTGTCCGAGGCGGGCGCGGAGACCATCCGCCGCGCCCACGCGGTGCACCCCATCGCGGCCCTCCAGAGCGAGTGGTCGCTGTGGACGCGGGACCTGGAGCACGAGGTCGTCCCGGTCTGCCGTGAGCTGGGCATCGGCCTGGTCCCCTTCTCCCCGCTCGGCCGCGGCTTCCTGACCGGCCGCTACACCTCGACCGACGGCCTGCCGGAGAGCGATGTACGCCGCACCCAGCCCCGGTTCGCCGACGGCAACCTCGAGAAGAACCTGGCCATCGTGGAGAGGCTGAACGAGCTGGCCGCCGCGAAGGGCGTCACCGCGGGTCAACTCGCCCTCGCCTGGGTGCAGCACCGCGGCGACGACGTGGTCCCCATCCCGGGCACCCGGCGCCAGAAGTACCTGGAGGAGAACCTGACCGCCGCCACCCTCGAGCTGACCCCCGAGGAGCTGTCCGCGATCGACGCCGCCGCCCCGGCCGACCAGGTCGCCGGCACCCGCTACGACGAGAAGAGCCTCGCCTTCGTCAACCGCTGATCGGGGGACCGATGAGTTTCGGGGCGGCCCGGGGTCTTTGGGGGTGAACGCATCACTCCAAGGGAGATCACCATGACCGAGACCGCGAGAGGCGCCCGTTTCACCGAGGTGGGCCGGGTCGCCGTCACCGTCGCCGATCAGGACCGGGCGCTGGAGTTCTACGTGGGCACGCTCGGCTTCGAGAAGCGTGCCGACATCCCCTTCGGCGACGGTCACCGCTGGATCGAGGTGGCCCCGGTGGGCGCCGCGACCGGGATCGCGCTGGTCCTGCCGCGCGAGGGCGGGCAGGGGCCGGGCTATGACACCGGCCTCATCCTCACCTCCGAGGACATCGACGCCGACCACGCGGCGCTGCGCGAGCGCGGCGTCGACACCGACCCGGAGGTCCAGCGCTGGGGCGCCCCGGTGCCGCCGATGTTCAGCTTCCGGGACGCGGACGGCAACGCGGTGATGGTCGTCGAGAACGGCTGACCCCGTCGGCCACCGGTGCGGAGCCGGTCCGCGGACGGGGGGCGGACCGGCTCTTCGTCGTGGTTACGGCGTACGGCCGCCGATGTGCGCGGCGCGGGCGCGCAGCAGCAGCGCGACCCAGCTGCGGTAGGGCCGCCAGCGGTCGGCGATACCGGCCAGCCGGCGGATGTCGCCGGCAGCGGTCTCGCCGGGGCCGTACGCGCCGGTCATGGCGGCGTGCAGCCGCGGTTCGTGGCGCGGGAAGACATCGGGGTGCCCGGCGCCCCGGATGAGGATGAGTTCGGCGGAGAACGGGCCGATGCCGGGGAGCTGGCGCAGTGCCGCGAGGGCGTCGTCCACCGGCATCGAGCGCAGCCGTGCGGCGTCGAGTTCACCGGCGTCGGCCGCTTCGGCCAGTGCGTGCAGCCGCTCGATCTTCACCTCGGTCAGCCCGGGGGCGCGGGTGATCGCGCGCAGGGCCGGTGGGGTGGGGAACGCGTACAGCGTGCGGCCCTCGATCCGGACCCGCCGCCCGTGCCGCTCGGCGAGGCGGGCCTTGATGGCGGCGGCCTGGGTCATGCGGATGCGGTGGCCGATGACCGCCCACGCGGCGGCTTCGTAGGGCGAGTGGAAGCACACCGGCCGAAGGCCCGGACAGTCCGCCATGAGCCCGGCCACCACGGGGTCGGCGGCGAGTTCGGGGAAGCCGCTTCCGTCGACGTCGAGGGAGAGGACGCGGGCCAGCTGGGCCCGGACGGCCTCGGCCTCGGCCTCGGCCTCGCCGGGTCCGGGCTCGGGTCCGGTCCCGGCGGACACCGGGTCTTCCGGGGTGTCGGGGTACGTGGTGAACTCGGCCCGTACCCGGCCCGCTCCTCCCTCCGCCGTCTCCTCCTGCCGCACCGCGACGGCCACCGTGGAGTGGCCGTCGTCGGCGGGGAAGGCCAGGTGGAGCACGTCGTCCGCCGTGCCCTGGTAGCTCGCCGGGGTGAAGCCCTCCAGGAAGCGCGCGCTCGCCGCGAGCGAGAAGGGGCCGGACGGGGTGAGGACGACGGCGGTCACGGTCAGCCCCCGTGCGCCGTGAGGGCGTAGCCCTCCGGGCCGATGAAGGTGAACGTGCGGCCGAAGGGGCTGTCCTGGGGCGGGCTGACGATGGGCACCCCGGCGGCGGCGAGCTGGTCGTGCAGCGCCTGGGCGTCCGGGGTGCGGAACCACAGGGCCACCCCGAGACCGGGCCGTGCGATGTCGTCGAGCTCCACGCCCGGCAGCGGTTCGCGGACGGCGAACGCGATCGGCTCGGTGGTGAACACCACCGCACCGGGCGGCGAGGCCGGTGCGCGCCGCAGGCCGAGGTGGGTTTCGCAGAAGGCGGCCGCCGCCTCGACATCGCGTACCTGAAGGGCGATGAAGTCGGGGCCGTCGATGGTGGCGGGCATGGGTCCTCCCCGGTTGTTGGTTGCGCCAGTGCCGTTCGATGTCAGGACTTTGACATGACTGGACTGTACGCGCGGCCTTTCGCTATGTCAAAATCCTGACATGGAAGATCGGACTCCCGTGGCCCCGCCGCACCCCGCCGACGACGTCACCGAGCATGTGGGCTACCGCCTCAAACGCGCCGCCGCGGCGCTGCGCGGCGCCATGGACAAGGCGCTGCGCGAGCACGGGCTGACGGTGCCGCAGTACGCCTGCCTCGAACTCCTCGACCAGCAACCCGGCCTGTCCAACGCCGAGCTCGCCCGCTCCACGTTCGTCACCCGGCAGTCCATGAACGTCGTGCTCCGCGGCCTCCAGGACGCGGACCTGATCTCCCGGCCCGCCACCACCGACCACGGCCGCGCGCTCCCCGCCCACCTCACCGACCACGGCCGCGAACGGCTCGACGTGGCCCGCTCCGCCGTCTACGCCATCGAACGGACGATGGTCGACGCCCTTCCGCAGCGGCGCCTGGCCGCCCTCCTCGCCGACCTCGACCGCATGGCTGAGGCCCTCGGCGGCTGATCTGCCCGCTGCCCCTGCCCCCTGCCTCAGTCGCGGGGGAGCAGGGTGCCCAGGGGGCCGAGGTCCAGGTTGAGGTCTTCCGGGGTCAGGCCGTGCTGGTCGCACAGCTCCGTCATGCGCTGGTCGAGGAGCATCAGCGTGGTGCCGACGCGCTCGATCTGGTCGTCGGTGAGGCCGCCGGCGTCGATGCGGCGGATGGCCTGGCGCTCCATCAGCTGGCGGAGGAGTTCGACGACCGTCAGTACCAGGGCCACCAGGTCGCGGCCGACCGAGTCGCGGTCGATGTCGACGCGGGTGGGGGCGGAGACGCGGGAGGAGGCGGAGGGGATCGGCGTGCTCATAGCGGGCCGCTGTCGGTCCAGGGGGACTTGACCCGTTCGTTGACCGAGGAGAGGAGGGCGTGCAGGGAGAGGCGGACGAGGGGGACCTCGGCGATCGCGATGACCAGGTCGCCGCTGATGACGACGCCGGTGGCGAGCACCCGGTCCAGGAGGTCCACGAGGGGGACGCCGAGCGGGCCCAGGGCCTCGGCGGGGGCGGTTCCCCACTCGGGGGCCTCCTGGCGGGCGGTGGCGGCGGGGTTCGCTTCCCACAGCGCTCGGGCCGGAGCGGGGTCCCAGGTGGGCCTGGTCATGGGGCGGCCCCCGCGTCCGTGATGCCTCCGGCGGCGAACGAATACGGCGCCCACGGTCCGGAGAGTTCGATCCGCACGTCCGTCTCGTCGTGGCGCAATGACGCCAGTGCGGCGCGCAGTTCGCGCTCCCGGCCCAGGTCGAGCAGGTAGGCCGCGTTCAGCACCTGGATGCGGTGCTTCCCGGTCACCTCGACGCCGTGCGGGCGCAGTCGGCGCGCGGCCACGGCGAGGCCCCGGACGACGGTGTTCACCCGCTCGGCGGCCCCCAGCGCCAGGGTGTGGCGCTGTTCGCGGCCGCGCTGCCGGGTGCGGACGCGGTCCAGATAGGCGCGGCCGCTCCCGCCGGGGCCAGGGCCCTCCGCCGGGGCGGCGGCCGTGGCGTCCGTGGCGGCCGGTGCGGGCGGCGGCCCCGTGGGGGCGTAGACCTTGACGCCCCATTCGACCCGGCCCGCGATCCGGTCCAGGGCGGTCAGGAAGGACGTCTGCCGGTCGGCCAGGGCCTCGCGGACGCGGCCGTCGTCGAGATAGACCGTGGCCAGGGGCAGCGGAACGGTCGGGGCCAGCGCCCACGCCGCCGTGATCACCGCGTGGTGGGCGCGGGCGCAGCGCTCCAGCTCGGCGCCGTCGGACAGCCGTCGCCGCAGCGCCGCCTCGTCGTACCCGGCCGCGGGCACGTCCTGGACCACGGCGGTGAGCGGGCCCGCCGCGACCGTACGGACGGGGGCGCCGGTGCCGAGCCCGGGGAGTTCCGCCAACGGTCCCGCCGGGGAGGTGAGGTCGCCGCCCAGGCAGACCGCGAAGGCGTAGGTGAGGTTGGCGGCCTGGGTCATGGGCGCCCCTCCTCCTCGGCCGCGCCGACCGTGCTGAGCTCCTCCGCGCCGATCCGTGACTCCAGGGCGTGCAGCCGTGCCCGCAGTTCCGCGTTCTCCTGGGCGAGGGTGTCCCGCGCGGCGCGCGACGAGAGCGCGGGATCGGTTTCCCACCAGTCGATGCCGGCCTTGCGGGCGGTGTCCACGGAGGAGATGAACAACCGCAGCCGGATGGTGAGCAGTTCGATGTCCAGCAGATCGATCTTGATGTCCCCGGCGATCACGATGCCCTTGTCCAGGACCCGTTCCAGGATCTCGGCGAGGTCGGAGGGGCGCCGCTCGTCGACCACGGACGGGGGGCAGGTCAGGTCGCGTTCGGTCATGGCGTCCGCACCCTCGCCCTTCCTCCCCGGCCGCCCGAGCGCTCCAGCAGATCCAGCAGCCGGTCCTCCTCCCGGTCGAACTCCTCCGGGCCGATCGCCCCCGACTCCAGCGCCTCGTTCAGCGCGGCGAGCCGGGCGCGCAGCACCGAGGGATGGCACATCTCCTCCTCCGCCATGTCCCGTACGCGCTCCGCGATCCACACCACCCCGCGCACCGGCGCCAGTGGAAAGAGGACGACCTGGCTCAGTACGCCCATCTCAGGCCCGGCCTTCCGTGAAGCTGTAGCAGGGCAGCGGGCCGGTGAGCCGCAGTTCGGCCCGGTCGCGGTGGGCGGCCGCGAGGCGTTCCACGGCGCCCTCGAACCGCCGCTGCTCGCGCCGGTCCAGCAGGAACGAGGCGTTGAGTACGCACCCCTCGACCTCCGGGCCGTGCACCGTGGCGTCCGCCACGGCCGAGAGCTCCGCGAGCACCGTGGCCGCGGCGGCCGCCGCCCTGCGCCGCAGCCCGCGCGCCACGGCCTCGCCGAGCCGCACGCTGGCCTCGTACCCCGGGGCCCGGCGCGCGGCGGTGCGCAACCGGCCCACCTCGGGGTCCTCCCGTACCAGCGCGCCCAGGTCGGCCTCGGTGGGCAGCGCCTTGAGGTTCATCTCGACGCGTCCCTCGACGCGTTCCAGCGCGGCCAGACAGTCGTTCTGTGTGCACAGCAGTTGCCGCCGCACCGACTCCTCGTCGGGGGCGACCATGCCGAAGCGCATCGGCAGCACCGGCCCGTCCCGCCCCAGCGTCAGGGCGAGGTCCTGGTGGGCGAGGAGGTCGCGGCGCTTGGCGCGCAGCCGGGCCGGAGCGTCGCTGATCACCGCGGCCAGCGCTCCGGCCCGGACGGTACGGACCGGGGCGGGCCGCTCGCCCACTCCGGTGCGGCCGGGCGGTACCGCGTGGGAGGCGCGGACGACGCCGTAGACGTACACGCTCTGGCGTGTGGGCGTGGCCGTGGGCGTCGGCGTCGGCGCGGGCGCGGTCATGGCTCAGTCCTCCTCGGACGGCTCGGAAGCGGAAGCGGAACGGCGGCGGGTGGGGGCGGCGCGCCGCCGGGGGCGGCTCTCCCGCTCCTCCCGCTCCCCTTCTTCTTCCTCCTCCTCATCGGCCCCGACGGCCCGCTTGACCTTCTCGCCCACGCCGGCCACCGCCTTCTTGGCCTTCTTCTTGCCGAGCCCCGTGGCCATCCGCCCGGCCGGGCTCCCGCCGCCGCCCGCCATCCCGCCCAGCAGTTCAGGAACGGTCTTGCTGCGGTCGAATTCGAGGTCCACGCGGTTGCAGGCCTCGGCGAAGCGGAGGTACGTGTCCACGCTGGCGACGACGATCCGGGCGTCGATCTTCAGGATCTCGATGCCGACGAGGGAGACCCGGATGAAGACGTCGATCACCATGCCCCGGTCGAGGATGAGTTCCAGGCAGTCGTAGAGGGTGCCGGTCCGCTGGATGCAGACGACCTCTTCCGTGTAAGTGCCAGTGGGCATCTCGGGGCGTCCTTTCGGCTGTCGTCTCCGGTCGTCTCAGCAGTCGTCGGCCGCACCGCGCCGGTAGCGGCGGACCCGCCGGTATTCCTGGAGCTCGCCCCGCTCGTCGATGCGCACCTCGTACGTGGCCAGCAGGCTGGTGGTGTCGGGGATCCGGGCGACCTCGAGGACGTCCACGCTGACGAGCCAGCCGTCCTCGTGGCGGGCCACGCCGCTGACGCCCTCGGGCTCATGGACGATCAGTGAGGCGAGCTGTTCGCACGCGTGCCGGGCGGCCTCGGCCGGCTTGGGGGCTCGGGGGCGGGTGCTCGTCCTGGTGGGCGACGGGCGCGGGTCTCGCTCTGCCATGTGCATCAGTGTGGTCACAGGACGTGCCCGGCCGCCCGTCGTGATGGGCCGGACGCGGGACTGTCAGGCCGCTCGGCCGGGTCAGGTGCGGCGCCGTCTCGCGCCTTCGGCGCAATTGAGCAGCGGGGCACGGGGCGGGGCGCGGGCTTCGTAACGGCCGAGCGCCGTGGGGTTCGCGGGTCGATCGGGTGTACGGCGCGGGCTGTCGGCGGGTGGCCGTACTCTGGAAGACCCCCGGCCCGTGAGACGTGTCGGGTCATTCGCGTTGTCCGCCTCCGGGATGGAATACCCCTTTATGAGCCTCACCGGTCTGCTCGACGCCGTCGTAAGGGACCCCGCGCTCGCCGAGGCGGTGCGCGGCGCCGCCGACGGCCATCGCCCCCATGTCGATCTGGTCGGCCCGCCCGCCGCCCGTCCGTTCGCCATCGCCGCGCTGGCGCGCTCCGCGGGCCGTCCCGTGCTCGCGATGACGGCCACCGGCCGGGAGGCGGAGGACCTCGCGGCGGCGCTGCGCTCGCTGATGCCGTCAGGCCATGAAAACGCAGTGGTGGAGTACCCGTCCTGGGAGACGCTGCCGCACGAGCGGCTCTCCCCGCGCTCGGACACGGTCGGGCGGCGCCTCGCGGTGCTGCGCAGGCTGGCCCATCCGAGCCCGGACGACCCGGCGGCCGGTCCCGTCTCGGTCGTCGTCGCGCCCGTAAGGTCCGTGCTCCAGCCGCAGGTCAAGGGGCTCGGTGACCTGGAGCCGGTGAGCCTGCGGGCCGGGCAGACCGCCGATCTGGAGGAGATCGTGGACGGGCTCGTGGCCGCCGCGTACTCCCGGGTCGAGCTGGTCGAGAAGCGCGGCGAGTTCGCCGTGCGCGGCGGCATCCTGGACGTCTTCCCGCCGACCGAGGAGCATCCGCTCCGGATCGAGTTCTGGGGCGACGACATCGAGGAGATCCGCTACTTCAAGGTGGCCGACCAGCGGTCCCTGGAGGTCGCCGAGCACGGGCTGTGGGCGCCGCCCTGCCGGGAGCTGCTGCTGACCGACGACGTGCGGGAGCGGGCCGCGGCCCTCGCCGAGGCCCATCCCGAGCTGGGCGAGCTGCTCGGCAAGATCGCCGAGGGGATCGCGGTCGAGGGCATGGAGTCCCTGGCCCCGGTCCTGGTGGACGACATGGAGCTGCTGCTGGACGTCCTCCCGGCGGGCAGCATGACGGTCGTCTGCGAGCCGGAGCGGGTGCGCACCCGGGCGGCGGACCTGGTGGCCACCAGCCAGGAGTTCCTCCAGGCGTCCTGGGCGGCCACCGCCGGGGGAGGGGAGGCTCCGATCGACGTCGGCGCGGCCTCCCTGTGGAGCATCGCGGACGTCCGCGACCACGCCCGTGAGCTGGGCATGATGTGGTGGTCGGTGAGCCCCTTCGCGGCCGACGAGGAACTGGACGCGGATACCGTCAAGCTCGGCATGCACGCCACCGAGAGCTACCGCGGCGACACCGCCCGGGCGCTGGCCGACACCAAGGGCTGGCTCGCCGACGGCTGGCGCACGGTCTATGTGACCGAAGGCCACGGCCCCGCCTCCCGCACCGTCGAGGTGCTCGGCGGCGAGGGGATCGCGGCCCGGCTGGACGGTGACCTCACCGAGATCAAGCCGTCCGTGGTGCATGTGGCCTGCGGCTCGATCGACTACGGCTTCATCGACCCGGCCCTGAAGCTGGCCGTGCTGACCGAGACCGACCTGTCCGGGCAGAAGGCCGCGGGCAAGGACGGGGCGCGGATGCCCGCGCGCCGCCGTAAGACCATCGATCCGCTCACCCTCGAGGCGGGCGACTTCATCGTCCACGAGCAGCACGGCGTGGGCCGCTACATCGAGATGGTGCAGCGCACCGTCCAGGGCGCCACCCGCGAGTACCTGGTGGTGGAGTACGCCCCGGCCAAGCGCGGCCAGCCCGGCGACCGGCTCTTCGTCCCCACCGACCAGCTGGAGCAGGTCACCAAGTACGTGGGCGGCGAGGCGCCGACCCTGCACCGGCTCGGCGGCGCCGACTGGACCAAGACCAAGGCGCGCGCCAAGAAGGCCGTCAAGGAGATCGCCGCCGACCTGATCAAGCTCTACTCGGCGCGGATGGCGGCGCCCGGCCACGCCTTCGGCGCGGACACCCCCTGGCAGCGCGAGCTGGAGGACGCGTTCCCGTACGCGGAGACCCCCGACCAGCTCACCACCATCGCCGAGGTCAAGGAGGACATGGAGAAGTCGGTTCCGATGGACCGGCTGATCTGCGGCGACGTCGGCTACGGCAAGACCGAGATCGCGGTCCGCGCCGCCTTCAAGGCGGTCCAGGACGGCAAGCAGGTGGCGGTGCTGGTGCCCACGACCCTGCTGGTGCAGCAGCACTTCGGCACCTTCGGCGAGCGGTACGGCCAGTTCCCCGTCAACGTCAGGGCGCTCTCCCGGTTCCAGACCGACACCGAGGCCAAGGCGGTGCTGGAGGGGTTGCGGGACGGCTCGGTCGACATCGTCATCGGCACCCACCGGCTCTTCTCCTCCGAAACCAAGTTCAAGGACCTGGGCCTGGTCATCGTGGACGAGGAGCAGCGCTTCGGCGTCGAGCACAAGGAGCAGCTGAAGAAGCTCCGCGCCAATGTGGACGTGCTGACCATGTCCGCCACGCCCATCCCGCGCACCCTGGAGATGGCGGTCACCGGCATCCGCGAGATGTCCACGATCACCACCCCGCCGGAGGAGCGCCATCCGGTGCTGACCTTCGTCGGTCCGTACGAGCAGAAGCAGATCGGCGCGGCGATCCGGCGCGAGCTGCTCCGCGAGGGCCAGGTCTTCTACATCCACAACCGGGTGGAGTCCATCGACCGGGCCGCCGCCCGGCTGCGCGAGATCGTCCCCGAGGCGCGGATCGCCACCGCCCACGGGCAGATGTCGGAGAGCGCGCTGGAGCAGGTCGTGGTCGACTTCTGGGAGAAGAAGTTCGACGTCCTGGTCTCCACCACCATCGTCGAGTCCGGGATCGACATCTCCAACGCCAACACCCTGATCGTCGAGCGCGGCGACAACTTCGGCCTCTCCCAGCTCCACCAGCTGCGCGGCCGGGTCGGGCGGGGGCGCGAGCGCGGTTACGCGTACTTCCTCTACCCGCCCGAGAAGCCGCTCACCGAGACCGCCCATGAGCGGCTGGCCACGATCGCCCAGCACACCGAGATGGGCGCGGGCATGTATGTGGCGATGAAGGACCTGGAGATCCGCGGCGCGGGCAATCTGCTCGGCGGCGAGCAGTCCGGCCATATCGCGGGCGTCGGCTTCGACCTCTACGTCCGGATGGTCGGCGAGGCCGTCGCCGACTACCGCGCCTCGATCGAGGCGGGCGAGGGCGAGCCCGTGGAGGCGCCGCTGGAGGTCAAGATCGAGCTTCCGGTCGACGCGCACGTCCCGCACGACTACGCCCCCGGCGAGCGGCTGCGCCTCCAGGCGTACCGGGCGATCGCCTCCGCGAGCAGCGAGGACGACATCCGCGCCGTCCGCGAGGAGCTCACCGACCGCTACGGCAAGCTCCCCGAGCCGGTGGAGAACCTCCTCCTGGTCGCCGGACTGCGCCTGCTGGCCCGCGCCTGCGGCGTCACGGACATCACCCTCCAGGGCTCCAACATCCGCTTCTCCCCGGTGGAGCTCCGTGAATCCCAGGAGCTGCGCCTGAAGCGCCTCTACCAGCGCTCGGTCATCAAGCCCGCCACCAAGCAGGTTCTGGTGCCCCGCCCCGCCACCGCCCGTATCGGCGGAAAGCCGCTGGTGGGACGGGAGCTGCTGGCGTGGACCGGGGAGTTCCTGACGTCGATCCTGGGGTCGTGAGGGTGGTCCTGGGGGCGTGACCGGGCGGCCGTCCCCAGCGGTTGTCCTGAACCGCCTTGCCTGCGAGGCCGCCGTGCATGGAAAATGCATGCATGGTGGCTCTACAGATTCGGGATGTGCCGGACGAGGTGCGCGACATACTGGCCGAACGGGCGAGACAGCTGGGCCAGTCCCTCCAGGGGTATCTGCTGGACCTGGTCAAGAACGAGGCCGAGCGGGCGGGCAACGTCGCGCTGTTGCAGCGGTTCGAGGGCCGATCGGACGGCGCCGAGACCTCCATGGGCGAGACCGTGCATGAGCTCGACGCCGACCGCGCGGCACGCGCCGCCGGACCCCGCCCCTCACTGGGGGAACCGGGGACGACCGCGTGATCATCGTGGACGCGAGCGTCCTCACCGAAGCACTCACCGGGGACGCCGCCGCCGGGAAGGCGGCCCGTGCGCGCCTCGCCCAGGACCCGCATTGGGCCGCGCCCGGGCATCTCGTCGTCGAGACCTTCCACGCGGTACGCGGCCGACTCCTCGGAGGGAAGATCACCCAAGCCCGCGCCGAGGACGCCGTGGCCGCGCTGACCGGGGCGTCGATCGAGGCGATCGCCATCCAGCCGCTCCTGATGCGCATGTGGGAGCTGCGGGGGCAGGTCACGGGCTACGACGCGGCGTACATCGCGGCGGCGGAGGTGTACCGGGCTCCGCTGATCACCGGTGACGCCCGACTGAGCCGCTGCACCATGGCGCGCTGCGCGATCGAAGTCCTCGGCTGATCCCTTGGACACGGGGGACAGGGGCGGGCCGCGCGCGACACCCCCGTCGTCGCGCGGCGGCCGGCCCCGGCTCATGGGCCCGGCGGGTTGGCCGGGTGCGGTGCCGTGCGGGTGGGGAAGCGCGCACTCGGCCCTCGGCCCTCGCGAGGGGCGGGGCCCGGCGCGGCCCGTCGTGGCTCGTCCAGGACGATAGGCGCCCACCCCGCCCGCGGCGAGGAACGATGTGCACAGTGAGCGCACCGGGCGGTTCCCCTTCGAACGGTGAGCGCTCCGGTGAACAGTGAGTATGACGGCGAACGGTGAGCGCGCCTGAGGGTGACCCCGTGCGCGGTCGCCCCGTCTCAGAGCGAGCCCAGAGCCCGCATCGCGAGCCATAGTTCGTACTTCGCGCTCGGCGCGGTCAGCAGGGAGCGGCCCAGGGCGTCCTCCGCCCTGGTCAGGCGCTTGCGGGCGCCCGGGAGGGAGATGCCGAGGGCGGTGGCCGCGGCGGGGAGGCGGGCGTCGGCGCGCAGCCAGGTGCGTATGGTCTCCAGACCGGCCGTCGGACCGGCCTGCTCCAGGGGACGCAGCTGGGCCCGGGCCCAGGTCCCGGCGGCGGGGGTGCCCAGCACCGCGTCCAGCGTGGCGGTGTGCCCCGGCGGGGCCTGGGCGCGGGCCGCCGCGGCCTGGGGCGCGGTGTGCAGCCGCAGCGCCAGCCACGCCGCCGACTGCGCGGCCAGACTGCGGCTGACCTCCACGCCCAGCAGCTCGTCCAGATGGCGCATCCGCGCCGCGAGCGTATTGCGGTGGATCTTCAGATGGCGGCTGGCCGCCCCGCCGAAGCTGAGCCACGACCCGAGCGTGCCCAGCAGCTCCTGCGGGCCCGGGTCGGCGCGGCGGGCCGGTGCGTACCGCAGACAGGGCGCCAGGAGCTCGCTCGCCCACACATAGCCCTCCGGGCCCGCCAGGACGGTCACATCCACGTCGCCGCCGAACCCCGCGCGGCGCTCGGGCGCGTTACGGGCCACCGCCAGCGCGTGGATTGCCTGCTCGTACGCGGTCGGCGTGTCCCGCAGCGCGACCGCCGCGCTCACTCCGACCCGGCATTCGGGCACCAGCCGGACGATCAGCAGGTCCAGCGGCGCCGGGCCGCCGCGCGGCGGATCACCGCCCACCGCCGCCGCGCCCACGCCCACGCCCGCGCCCACGCCCGCGCCCGGCTCGGGCGGTACGAGCGCGAGCACATGGTTCGGGCGCACCGGACACGGCACGATCCACGCCCCGCCCCCGGCCTCGTGGTCGATCCGCCGGGCGATCTCGCGCCGCCGCGCGTGCGGGCACTCGATGACGTACATCTGCACCATCGCGGGCAGCGCCGGTCGCAGCGCCCCGGCGATCCGCTGCGCGGCGGGCACGCTGCCCACCATCAGCAGATGCAGCACCGCCTCCCGGCTGTACTCCTCGGCCGACTCGATCCGCCGCCGCGCCCGCTCGGACTGCTCCAGCCGCCAGCACAGGGCGAGGGTGCGGGCGGCGTCGGCGAGCAGCGTCCCGCAGTGCGGATCGTCCGGCCCGACGACGGCGAGATACGTCCTGGGGCCGGTGTCGAGCGCGATCAGATGCACCGGGGGCCCCTCGCCCCCGCCCAGCACGGCGGAGGCCGCCCCGCGCCGATGCAGCTCGACAGTGGCGTCGGCGGTGGCGTCGACGGCGAGCCGCGCCACCGCCGGGTCGTGCTCCCCACCCGGCCCGGCCAGCACCCGCCCCGTGTCCCCGACCAGCACGGCCGGACCCCCGGTCCGCCGGGCCAGCCAGCCGAGCATCTCCCGTACCGCCCCACGCCTGGTGGCCAGCCGGGCGAGGGCGAGAACGTCATCGGCGCGGTCGGCGCGGTCGGTGCGCATATCGGAGGGCGGGGTGTGCATGTCGGAGGGCGGGGTGTGCATGAAACAGCACATTAGTTCTGATCGCCTGGGTTTCGGAAAGGGCCCGACCCCGCCTGTGGAAAACCTGTGGAACGGCGGAGACCACCGGAAGCGGGCGCGGCTAGGCTCGCCCGGTGTCCACCGTCATAGCCGCCATGATCACCGCCGTCGTCGGCATCCTCGGCACCCTCTTCGCGCCCCTCCTCCAGCAGCGCATGACGGCACGTCAGCGGAGCGAGGACGCCCTCACCGAGGACCGGCGGCGCCGCTTCGAGGAGCGCCGGGCCGCCTACACCGCGATGAACCGCGCCTCCCGGCAGTTCCACACCCTGCTCAAGGACGCGCTGCACCGGATCCGCGACGACGTGTACGCGGACGAGGACCGCGTACGGCTGGAAGAGGCCCGCCGCGACTACCGGGACCGTTACGCCGAGGCGCAGATGGTCGTCCCCGAACGGGTCCTGGACGCGTCCCGCGACCTCAACACGGTGCTCGCCGGGATCGACGCGATGGCCAAACGGATTGATCGCGGTCTCCAGTACGACGGCGAGACGGCGGCGGGCGCGCTGCTGGAGCTGAAGGAGGCCGAGCCCCGGCTGTCGGCGATGCGCCGGATCATGCGGGAAGACCTGGGCATCTTCGACTGAGGCCCGGGGCCGCGGCCATGACCTCAGCGGCCATGGCGTCAGCGGCGATGACGTCAGCGGCGATGACGTCAGCGGCGATGGCCTCAGCGCCGATGACCTCACGGGTAATCGACGCTCCCGGCGGTGCGCGGCAGGCTGATCCGTGTCCGCCGATCCGCCTGGAGCACTTGGAGGAGCCATGCCCGCCGCATACGCGCTCGCGCATCTGCACGGCCGCAGCCCGCACCCCGACGTCATCGAGTACCTGGAGCGGATCCAGGCCACCCTCGACCCCTTCCACGGCCGGTTCCTCGTCCACGGCGACACGCTGGAGGTGGTCGAGGGGGAGTGGCCGGGCAGTGTGGTGCTGATCGAGTTCCCGGGCGGGATGGCGGACGCCCGCGAGTGGTACGCGTCGCCCGCCTACCAGGACATCCTGGCGCTGCGCACCGACCACATCGAGGGCGATGTGATCCTGGCCGACGGCGTCGGCCCCGGCTACGACCCGCAGAAGCGAGCCGAGAAGCTACGATCCGCCGACCCCACCGGGTACGCCCGCTAGCGCGGACACCGCACCCGGAGGGTGTTTCCCCTACCCGCCCCTTCCCGCAACTGGGGCTCCGCCCCGGGCCCCGGGGGCGACGGGTTGGCCGTCGTCGCCGTGAGTACCTGCACCGGCGGGCTGGTGGCGGGCGGGGCGGCTGGGTGGCGGATGGCTGGGCGGCGGGCCGCACGACCGATATGCGAGCCGACCGTCACCGCGATCAGTGCACCGGCCGGGGTCTGGGGCGGAGCCCCAGTTGTGGGAAGGGGCGGGTAGGGGAACAGCCCGCCGCAGGCGTACCACCTGGCGCGCACGCCGCCGCCCCCGGCGGTCAGCGCCCCACCGCGTAGCCCTGCGCCCCGCGCGGGTTGGCGGCGCCAAGCAGGACGCCCGTTTCCGGGTCGCGGGCGACTGCGCACAGGCGGCCCTCCGACCAGGGTTCGCCGACCACGACGTCGTGGCCGCGGCGCCGGAGTTCCGCGACGGCGGGCTCGCCGAGGCGGGACTCGACGACCACCCGGCCCGCCGTCATCGCCCGGGGGTGGAAGGAGCCGGGGAAGGACTCCTGGTGCCAGTTGGGGGCGTCGATGGCGCCCTGTAGATCAAGGCCGGAACGCACCGGCGCCCGCAGCGCGACGCCGAGGAAGAAGTGGGTGCTCCACTGGTCCTGCTGGTCGCCGCCGGGTGTGCCGAAGGCCATGACGGGGGTGTCGCCGCGCAGCGCGAGCGAGGGGGTGAGCGTGGTGCGGGGACGGCGGCCGGGGGTGAGGGAGTTGGGCAGGCCGGGGTCCAGCCAGGTCATCTGGAGCCGGGTGCCGAGCGGGAAACCCAGCGCGGGGATGACGGGGTTGGACTGCAACCAGCCGCCGCTGGGCGTGGCCGCGACCATGTTGCCCCAGCGGTCCACCACGTCGAGGTGGCAGGTGTCGCCCCGGGTCACTCCGTCCCGGTCGACGGCGGGATCGGCCGTGCCCGCTGAGCCGGTGGCCGGGCCACCGAGACCCAGGCCCAGGTCCCCTCCGCCGACCGTCGGCTCGCCGCCGCCCGGCCCGGCGGCCGGTCCGTCCGCCCCGGACGCGGCGCGGGCCACCGCGGCCAGCGCCTGCTTGCTCAGCCGTGGCGTACGGCCCCCGGGATGCCCGGGGCGCAGCTCGTACGAGGCCCATTCGCCGATCAGCGCCCGCCGCTCGTCGTTGTACGGACGCGAGAGCAGGTCCGTCAGCGGCACGTCGGCGGCGTCCCCGTACCACGCCTCGCGGTCGGCCATGGCCAGCTTGCCGCCCTCGATCAGGAGGTGCAGGAAGTCGGGCGTGCCCAGGTCGGCCTCGCTCAGCCCGTACGGCAGCAGGGCGAGTTGCTGGAGCAGCACCGGCCCCTGGCTCCAGGGTCCGGCCTTGCACACGGTCCAGCCGTTCCAGAAGTGGCGGACCGGCGGCTCGTACGTGGCCTCGAAGGCGGCCAGGTCGTCCCCGGTCATGGTCCCGGCGTTGCGGTGCCCGGACGAGTCCATCGCGGGCCGGGCCGCCGCGTCCGCCAGCTCCTCCGCGATGAAGCCCTCGCGCCAGACCCGGCGGGCCGCCTCGATCTGGGTCTCGCGCCCCGGCCCCGCCCCCTCCGCCTCGGTGACCAGCCGCCGCCAGGTGGCGGCCAGCGCGGGGTTGGTGAGCAACCGCCCGGCGGCGGGGGACTTCCCGTCCGGCAGATACAGCTCGGCCGAGGTGGTCCACTCGGTCTCGAACAGCTCCCGCACCGTCTCGACCGTCTCCCCGACGCGCTCGACCGCCGGATGGCCGTGCTCGGCGTAGCCGATCGCGTACCGCAGCACCTCGGCGAGCCGCTTCGTACCGTGGTCGCGCAGCAGCACCATCCAGGCGTCGAACGCACCGGGCACCGCCGCCGCGAGCGGTCCGGTGCCCGGGACGAGGTCGAGGCCGAGCGCGGTGTAGTGGTCGATGGTGGCCCCGGCGGGGGCCGGGCCCTGGCCGCACAGCACGGTGGGTTCGCCGCCCGCCGGGGCGAGGATGATCGGCACCTCACCGGCGGGCCCGTTCAGATGCGGTTCGACCACATGCAGGACGAACCCGGCGGCCACGGCCGCGTCGAAGGCGTTGCCGCCGTCCTCCAGGACGGCCATGGCGGACTGCGAGGCCAGCCAGTGGGTGGAGGACACCATGCCATGGGTGCCCTGAAGGGTGGGCCGGGTGGTGAACATGTCGGCAGGCTCCTGGTCTCGTGCGGGTGCGGGTGCGGGTGCGGGCGCGGGTGCGGGTGCGGGCAGGTCACACGGTTCTCAGGGGACAGCGGCGTCGGGCGCGGTGCCGTCGTCCGCCACCAGATGGCACGAGACCTGGCGGCGGCCACCGCTCTCCATGAGCCGCCGCAGCACGGGCGGCTCGGTGCGGCAGCGGTCGACGGCGAGCGGACAGCGGGTGTGGAAGCGGCAGCCGCTCGGCGGATCCAGCGGGCTGGGCAGCTCCCCGCTGAGCACGATCCGGGCGCGCGACCGCTGCGCGGCCGGGTTCGGCACCGGGGCCGCGGACAGCAGGGCCTGGGTGTACGGATGCTTGGGGTCGGCGAACAGCTCGGCGGCCGGGGCCTGTTCCACCAGCTGCCCCAGATACATCACGGCGATCCGGTCGGCGAGGTACTCGACGGCGGCCAGGTCATGGGTGATGAACAGACAGCCGAACCGCCGCTCCCGCTGGAGGTCCACCAGCAGATTGAGCACGGAAGCCTGGACGGAGACGTCCAGCGCCGACGTCGGCTCGTCGGCCACCAGCAGCTGGGGGTCGACCGACAGCGCGCGGGCGATGGACACCCGCTGCCGCTGCCCGCCGGAGAGCTCATGGGGCCGCCGCCGCGCCAGTTCGGGCCGCAGCCCCACCTGGGCGAGCAGCGCGGCGACCCGGTCGCGCAGGGCGTCGCCCGAGGCCAGGCGGTGCAGCCGCAGCGGCTGGCCGACGATGGCGCCCACGGTCATCCGCGGGTCGAGCGAGGAGGACGGGTCCTGGAAGACCAGGTGGAAGTCCTTGCGCAGCGGACGCAGCGCCCGCTTCGAAAGCCGGGTCACATCGCGGCCGTTGATCGTCACCTGGCCCGCGGTCGGCCGGTCGAGCCGTACGGCGCACCGCCCCACCGTGGACTTGCCGCTGCCGGACTCCCCGACCAGGCCGACGATCTCGCCCCGGCCGATGCTGAGGCTGACCCCGTCGACCGCCCTGACGGTGCCGGCGGGGCCGGTGAAGTGGCGGACCAGGCCGCTGATGTCGAGCACGGCCTCATCCCGCGACGCCTCCGCGGGCGCGACGGCGGCGGTCATGAGGCGGCCTCCTGTTCAGGGCGTTCAGGGCGTTCAGGGCGTTCGGGGCGTTCAGGGTGTTCGGACCGTTCGGGTCGTTCGGCATATTGCGGGTGTTCAGGGTGTTCAGGGTGTACCGGCACCGGATACCAGCATGCGGCCTCGTGCCGTCCATGCCCGTACCGTTCGTACCCCTCCTGCCTCTCGTCCCGCTCGCGCGGCGCCCGCAGCACGCGCAGCGCGGGCCTCTGCTCCCCGCACCGCTCGTCGGCGTAGGAGCAGCGGGGCTGGAAGGTGCAGCGGTCGGGCTGTTCGGTGAGGCTCGGCACCAGTCCGGGGATCTCCTGGAGCCGCCCCCGCTCGCCCTCCGCCCGCCGTCGGCCCGGCACCGGCACCGCGCCGAGCAGCCCGCGGGTGTACGGATGGCGGGGCGTGCCGAACAGCTCGTCCACCGGGGCCTGTTCGACGCCCCGGCCCGCGTACATCACCAGCACCCGGTCGGCGATGTCGGCGACCACGCCCAGATCGTGGGTGATCAGCACGATCGCGGTGCCGAGCCGCTCCCGCAGGGATTGCAGCACCTCCAGGATGCCCGCCTGCACGGTGACGTCCAGCGCGGTGGTGGGCTCGTCGGCGATGAGCACGGCGGGGTCGCAGGCGATCGCGATGGCGATCATCACCCGCTGCCGCATTCCGCCGCTGAGCTGGTGCGGGTAGTCGCGGGCCCGCTGGGCGGGGGCGGGGATGCCGACGAGGTCGAGCAGGTCCACGGCCCGTTCGCGCGCCGCACGGCGGCCGATCCCCTGATGGCGCCGGAGGACCTCGCCGACCTGGCGGCCGATGGTGAGCACGGGGTTCAGCGAGGTCATCGGCTCCTGGAAGATCATCGCGAGTTCCCGGCCGCGGACGTCCCGCAGCTCGCTCTCGTCCGCCCCCACCAGCTCCCGTCCGCCCAGCCGGATGGAGCCGCCGACGCTCGCCGTGGGCGGCAGCAGCCCCATCACGGCGGTGGAGGTCACGGACTTGCCGCAGCCGGACTCGCCGACCACGGCCAGCACTTCACCGGCGGCGACGTCGTACGACAGCCCGTCCACCGCGTGGACCACGCGGGTCGGGGTGCGGAAGACCACGGACAGGTCCCGCACGCTCAGGGCGGGGGGCGCGGTGGACGGCGCGGTGGACGTGGTCATCGGCTGTCTCCCTGGGGGTCGAGGATGTCGCGCAGCCCGTCCCCGAGCAGATTGAACGCGAGCGTCGCGGCGATGATCGCGAGACCCGGGAAGACCGCCATCCAGGGCGCGGCGGCGATGTACGCCTGGGCGCTGGAGAGCATCACCCCGAGCGAGGGGGACGGCGGCTGGACGCCGAGGCCGAGGAAGCTCAGCAGCGCCTCACCGATGATCGCGGTGGGGATGCCCACGGTGGCCTGGACGGTCAGCGCGGACAGGGCGCCGGGGAGGACATGGCGGAAGAGCACGGTGCCGTCCCCGCCGCCGTTGGCCACGGCCGCCGCCACGTAGTCGAGGTGTTTCAGCCGCAGCGTCTCCGCCCGGGTGATCCGGATGACGGCCGGGATCTGCGAGACGCCGACCGCGATCGTGGCGTTCAGCAGGGAGGGTCCGAGGATGGTGGCCAGACCCACCGCCAGCACCAGGAAGGGGAAGGCGAGCAGGGTGTCGGTGAGCCGGGAGACCACCGAGTCGGCGAACCGCCCGTAGTAGCCCGCGATCAGCCCGAGCGGCACCCCGGCCGCGAACGCCAGCGCCACCGCCAGCAGCCCGATCTGCAACGAGGCCCGCACCCCGTACACGACCCGGGAGAGCTGATCGCGGCCCAGGTCGTCGGTGCCCAGCCAGTGGGCCCAGCCCGGCTCCTGGAGGGCGGCGGTGAAGTCGGGCCGGGCCGGGTCGTACGGCGCGATGAGCGGTGCGCACAGCGCGATCAGCACCAGGAGCGCGGCGGCCACGGCCCCGGTGAGGGCCAGCTTGTTACGGGTCAGCAGCCGCAGCCGGGACAGCGGGGCGAGCGGGGCCCGCTCCCGCTCCTCGGCGACGGGAAGGGCGGTGGCGGCCGCGCTCACTGGGCACCTCCGAGGCCGATGCTCAACTCGGCACCTCCGAGGCCGATGCTCAACTCGGCACCTCCGAGCCGGATTCTCACTGGGCACCTCCGAGTCGGATACGGGGGTCGATCACCGAATACGCCAGGTCCACCAGGAGGTTGACGACGATGTAGGCGGTCGAGGTGAACAGCACCACGCCCTGCACCATCGCGTAGTCGCGGGAGAAGACCGCGTCGATGGTGAGCTTGCCGAAGCCCGGCAGGACGAAGATCTGCTCGGTGACCACCGCGCCCGAGATGAGGTGCCCGAGCTGGAGCCCGAGCACGGTCACCACGGTGACCAGGCTGTTCCGCAGGGCATGGCCCATGATCACCTGGCGCCGGGAGAGCCCCTTGGCGCGCGCCGTGCGCACGTAGTCGGCGGACAGCGAGCCCAGCATGGCCGCGCGCGTCTGCCGCATCACGACCGCCGCCAGACCGGAGCCGAGGACGATCACCGGGAGCACCATATGGCGCAGGTTCTCCATCGGGTCCACGCCGAACGGCACGAAACCGGAGGCCGCGAAGACCGGGACGGCGATCGCGAAGGCGAGGACCAGCACGATGCCGAGCCAGAAGGCGGGCACCGAAAGCCCCAGCAGCGCCACCGCGTTGACCAGCCACTCCTCGGGCCTGCCGCGCCGGACCGCCGCCACCACCCCGGCGCCCACGCCGACCACGACCGCGAGCAGCAGCGCCAGCGCGGACAGTTCGAGGGTGACGGGCAGCGCCTCCATCACCGAGTCCAGGACCGGCAGCCCGGTGCGGGAGGAGACCCCGAGGTCGCCGGTGGCGGCGTGCCGCACATAGCGCGCGTACTGCACCACGATGTTGTCGTCGAGCCCGTAGCTCTCGCGGATCTGGGCGATCGCCTCGGGCGTGGGCTCCTCCCCGGCCAGCGCGGTGGCGGTGTCGCCGGGCAGCGCCCGTACCCCGGCGAAGACCACGACGCTGACCAGGAAGAGCGTGATCAGGGATTCGCCGAGACGGCGGATCGGGTACGACATCAGCTCCCTCCCTTCGCGTATCCGGCGTCCTTCACCCGGATCAGCCCGTCGCCGAAGACCTTCACCCCGGCGACCTTCTTCGTCACGGAGACGTAGTTCGTGGGCTGGATCAGGTAGAGCACGGTGTGCGCGGCGCGGACGCGCTCCACGAGCCGGGCGTAGATCTCCTTGCGGGCGGGCTCGGCCGCGGTGGCGCCGCCCTCGGCGATCAGCCGGTCGATGGCGGGGTCGGAGAGCCCGCCGTAGTTCTGGGCGCCGCCGGTGCCGGCGAACACGTCGATGTTGCCCGCCGGGTCGAGCCGCCCCGACCAGTTGGTGGTCGCCGCCTGGAAGTCGCCCGCGCGGGAGTGCTCCAGGCCGGTGGCGAACTCGGTGGGCGCCAGGCTCACCGCGAAGCCCGCCTCCTTGGCCATGGCCTGGATGACCTGGCCCAGCCGGTTGTCCTCCGGGGTGGTGCTGATCTGGAGCCGGACCCGGACCGGGGTGGTCACCTCGGCGGCCCTGAGCAGCCGCTTGGCCCTGGCCAGGTCGCGGGCCGGGCATTGGGATCCGGTGGCGTACGGGGTGCCGGAGGGGAGCGGACCGCAGGTGGGCCGGTAGCGGCCCTGGAAGACGATGGTGTTGATCAGGTCGCGGTCCAGGGAGAGGTCGAACGCCTCGCGCACCCGTACGTCCCGCGCGATCGGAGTGTCGATCCGGCCCGGTGGCGCCCCGGCGCCCTTGGTGTTGCCGATGTTGAGGGTCAGGCCGTAGTAGCCCAGCGAGGGGGAGTGGAAGAGCTGGAGCCCGGGTTCGGTGAGCGCCCTGCCCACCTGGACCGGGTCCATCTGGTCGCCCACCTGGATGTCGCCGGACTGGAGGTTCGCCAGCCGGACGTTGCCGTCGGTGATGGTGCGGTAGATCACCCGCCGCAGATGGACGGCGTCGGCGTCGTAGTAGTTCGGGTCCTTGTCCAGCACGATGCGGTCGCCCACCACGCGCTCGGCGTAGCGGAACGGGCCGACGCAGGTGGGGTGGCTCGCGAAGCCCTCGCCGTAGCGCTTCAGCGCGGTGGGGGACATCACCATGCCCGCGCGGTCCGCGAGCAGGGCGAGCAGCGGGACGTACGGCTTGGTCAGCCGCAGCCGTACGGTGTCGTCGCCGACCGCCTGGACCGAGGTGAGGGGCTTCAGCTCGCTCGCGCGCACGGAACCGGTCAGCGTCCGGTGCCGGTCCAGGGAGGTCTTGACCGCCTCGGCGTCCATGCGGGTGCCGTCGGCGAACCGGACGCCGCGCCGCAGCTTGATGGTGACGGTGCGACCCCCGTCGCTCGTCGTGGGCGGGGCGGCGGCGAGCTGCGGCACGATCCGGTTCGCGGCGTCGACGTCGTAGAGCTTCTCGCACATCGCGGTGAACACGGTCCGGCCCACGGCGGTGCTGGCCAGGGTGGGATCCAGCTTGTCCGGGTCCGATTTGAGGGCGATGGTGAGCGTTCCGCCGTCGCGGGCGGGCCGGGGGTCGGTCATCCGGTCGGCGCCCACCTCGGCCGTGGGGGAGGCCAGGGAGGCGCAGCCGGCGGTGGCGCCGGCCACCAGCAGGCACAGCACCCGGGCGGCGAGGGCGGCGGCGCGCGGTCGGTGGTGGGTGGGTGGGGGCCGGTCGCTGGGTCCGCTCGTTCTCTGGCGCATGGCGGGATGCCTCACTGCTGGGGACGTCGGGGGCGCGCGCTGCGGTGCGGACAGGATGGCGCAGCGATGGCGATTGGTCCATTGGTAGGACCAAATTGAGGTACGGAGGACGCCGGGACGGCGCCCGCCGGGTGTGAGACTCTGGACCACCGGCCGGACCGGAAAGCTGAAGAAAGCCGAAGAAGTGGGCCGGAAGGCTGAAGAAAGCTGAAGAAGGCGGAGGAAAGCCAGGAGATGGACTGGCGGCAACTGCGGCACTCCACCCTGTCGAGGCCGGACGCCCTGGCCGTCGGCCTGGAGCGGCTGATCCTGAGCGGGGAGCTGGCGCCCGGTTCCCGCGTCCCCCCGGAGCGGGAGCTCGCGGAGAGCCTCGGCGTCTCCCGGGGCTCGGTCCGCGAGGCGCTGCGCGCCCTCGCCTCGCGCGGACTGGTCGCCCGACGCCCCGGCTCCGGCACCGTCGTGCTCGACCCGGGGGCCACTCCGCGCGGCGACGTCCTGGCCTCGGGGCTCGACGCCACGGGGGAGCTGTTGCAGGTCATGGAGGTGCGCGCATGCATCGAGCCCTCGGTGACCGCCCGGGCCGCCCGCCGGGCCACCCCCTCCGACATCGTCCAGCTGCACGCCCTGCTGGACGCGATGCGACGGGAGCCCACGCGGCAGGAGTTCACCGACCTGGACCGCACCTTCCACCGCGCCATCGCCCAGTACACCCGCAACCCGCTGCTGCTGCGGCTGCTGGACCGGGTCTACGAGATCGGCGAGCCCGGGCGGCGCAAGACCTCGCTGTCCGCCGCCCGTCGGCGGGCCACGATCGAGGAGCACCAGGCCATCCTGCGGGCGATCGAGGCCCGCGACCCGGAGGCGGCCCGAGCGGCCTCCGAGGCGCATCTGGACTCGGTGCTGCACCGGATCGAGGAGCAGCGGAAAAAATCTTCGGCCGGGGATGTCGAGAACGCGGGACCGGCTCCGTCCCTGGGGTGAACGCGACCACAATGGGTCGCATCCGCATCAAGGAGAACCACGATGGCCAAGTACCTGCTGCTGAAGCACTACCGCGGCGCCCCGGCTCCGGTGAACAACGTGCCGATGGACCAGTGGACGCCGGAGGAGATCTCGGCGCACATGCAGTTCATGAACGACTTCGCGGCCCGGCTGGAGAAGACCGGCGAGTTCGTCGACGGTCAGGCGCTCGCCCCGGAGGGGGCGTGGGTGCGGTACGACGGTGAGGGGCGTCCGCCCGTCACCGACGGTCCGTTCGCGGAGACCAAGGACCTCATCGCGGGCTGGATGGTGATCGACGTCGACAGCCATGAGCGCGCCGTCGAGCTGGCCGGTGAGCTGTCGGCCGCCCCGGGGAAGGACGGGAAGCCGATCCACGAGTGGCTGGAGGTGCGCCCGTTCCTGGCCGCCGAGCCCAGCACCACGGAGTGCACCTTCAAGTGACGCAGATGGACGAGGCCCTGATCAGGAGCCTCACGCCGGGCGTGCTCGGCGCCCTCGTCCGCCGCGGAGCCGATTTCGCGGCGGCCGAGGACGCCGTGCAGGACGCGCTCATCGAGGCGATCCGCGTATGGCCGGCCGACCCCCCGCGTGATGCCAAGGGCTGGCTGGTCACCGTGGCCTGGCGCAAGTTCCTCGACGTGAGACGGGCGGAGGCGGCCCGCCGCCGGCGTGAGGACACCGTCGACGAGGAGCCGACGCCCGGTCCCGCGGCCTCGGTGGACGACACGCTCCAGCTCTACTTCCTGTGCGCCCATCCGTCGCTGACGCCGTCGTCCGCCGCCGCGCTCACGCTGCGCGCGGTCGGCGGCCTCACCACCCGCCAGATCGCCCAGGCGTATCTGGTGCCCGAGGCGACCATGGCGCAGCGCATCAGCCGGGCCAAGCGCACCGTCTCGGGTGTGCGGTTCGACCAGCCCGGCGATGTCGCCACCGTGCTGCGCGTGCTGTACCTGGTCTTCAACGAGGGCTACTCGGGCGACGTCGACCTCGCCGCCGAGGCCATCCGGCTCACCCGGCAGCTCGCGGCCGCGATCGACCACCCCGAGGTGGCGGGGCTGCTCGCCCTGATGCTGCTCCACCACGCCCGGCGCGCCACCCGGACCGCGCCCGACGGCGGTCTGGTGCCGCTCGCCGAGCAGGACCGCTCCCGGTGGGACACCAAGTCGATCGCCGAGGGGGTGGAGATCCTGCAAGCGGCGCTGGCCCGCGACCGGCTGGGCGAGTTCCAGGCCCAGGCCGCCATCGCGGCCCTCCACGCGGACGCGCCCACGGCCGGGGAGACCGACTGGGTGCAGATCGTGGAGTGGTACGACGAGCTCGCGGGCCTGACCGACAGCCCGATCGTCCGGCTCAACCGCGCGGTGGCCGTCGGCGAGGCCGACGGACCGCGCGCCGGGCTGGCCGCGCTCGCGGAACTGGACGGCTCCCTGCCCCGCCACGCGGCGGTGGCGGCGTACCTCCACGAGCGCGACGGCGACCTGGCGACGGCGGCCCGGCTGTACGCGGAGGCGGCCCACAAGGCGGCCAACCTCGCCGAGCGCGACTACCTGACCCGCCAGGCCGCCCGGCTCAACACCGCCCGCGCCCGCTGACGGGCCGCATCGACCAACGTCGGCTCACGGGCGGACGTAGCGGTCCGGGTTGCCCTGCGGCCAGCTGATGGTGAGGCTCTGGCCGTCCCCGCTGACCACGGCGTGGCCACCGGAGATGGTCTCGCCCTGGCAGCTCATGGTGACGGCCATGCTCGCGCTGATCGTCCCGGGGCAGGACTTGCCCTGGTACCCCACGCTGAGGGAACCGCCGGAGACGGTCATCACGAGCGGCTTGCCGTTCGGGTCGCGCACCGTGGAGTACCACGTGCCCTGCACCTTCGACAGCGCGCCCGCGCTGGTCGGCGAGGGGGCCCGCGTTGTCGGAGCCGTATGGCGCGGGGCCGGGGCGGTGCCGCCGGCGGTGCGGGTGGCCCGGGGGCTGCTCGGGCTTGCACTGGGGCGCTTGGCGGGCTTCGTACGGCTCGGGCTGGGGCTCGCACTGGTGGGAGTGGCGGACGCGGTGCCGCGTTCCGCGTCGTCGGCCTTCTGGGCGGACGCCGTCTTGTCGGAGTTGGACGACTGGGCGCCCTTGTCGTCGTCCTTGCCGCAGCCGGTCAGCGCCAGAGCCAGTACCGCGACGGCCACGGTGGCGGCCGCATTCATTTTCCGCACGAGAATCCCTGATATTCCTGAGTGAACGGGGAAGGCATGAGGGAAGATCTTGACAGGCGGGTGCGTCAGAACTCCACGGATTTCGGAGATGTTCTCCAGGAAATGTTTACTGGAATCCGGATCAGTTTCCCTGCGCCGCCTCCCGTGCGATGACCTCGGTGCCGACCCGGGCGGACGGATGTGGCCGTCCGCCGCGGCCAGCCGGGTGAACGAGGGGTTAAGCGGCCCGGAAAAGACGGTTACGGCGATGTCGCTATTCCTTGTGCGACGCCCGGCGAAAAACGCGATGACCTGCGACTGCGGGAAACCGCCCGGAAACTAGGGGATTCCCGGAGCAACCGCTTGCCATCCATCAAGGTCTACCGGGGCGATTGGAAACACCAAATAGCCGATCGCCGGCGCCAGGTGGCGGAACCGCGTTTTTTCGCCGGCCCGATCGGCACTGATCGCACGAAGGGCCATTTCCCTATGCGCAGATACCGGACCCTGGCCGCTACGGCCACCCTCGCCCTCGCCCTGGGGGGAGCCGCGCTCGCGGCGCCCGCCGCCCAGGCGGCCCCGACGACCTCGGGCTCTCTCGTCCACGAGGACGGTGAACTCTGGTACAAGGCCACCGCGGGACAGAAGAACGATCTGACGGTCTCCGAACAGATCGTCAGCCGTGGGGAATTCGAGTCCTATTACGTCCTCACCTTCCGCGACCGGGGTGACATCACCATTGATCCGGAGGCGGCGAACTGGGACGAGTGCACCTACCCGACCGCGAGCGATCACACCGTCGCCCAGTGCGCGGTGGAAATCCCGCAGAACTCCGACGACTCCGACAACTTCGACGTCGATCTCGGTGACGGGAACGACACCGCGAAGATCGACCCCGATGGTTCGGCCTACGCCGGAATTCACGGCGGCGCCGGTAATGACGTCCTCCAGGGCAGTGCCGCGCCCACGTTCTACGGCGAGGCCGGCAACGACAAGATCGACGGTGGCGGCGGTGTCATGGGCTTCGGCGCCTACGGCGGCGACGGCGACGACACCATCACCAACTGCGCGCAGGAATGCCAGGGCGGCGCCGGGAACGACACCATCACCGGTGGCTCCGAGGACAACGTCCTGCGCGGGGGCACCGGCAAGGACATCCTGCGCGGCGGCAAGGGCGCTGACGCCATCTACGGCGACCAGGACGACGACACGCTGTACGGCGAGGACGGCGACGACACGATGTACGGCAACAGCGGCAACGACGTGCTGTGGGGCGGCCGGGGCAATGACACCCTCTCCGGCGGTCCGGGCAGCAACGAGGTCCACCAGGACTGAGTCCCGGAGGACATGAGTCCGTCCAGGCCGGGGCTCCCTCCAGGGGCCCCGGCCCTCCCCTTCGCCTACTTCCCCCAGATCTTGCGATACGCCTGCCGATAGCCCTCGGAATCCCACGACAGCGCGCCACCGCTGTTGGCGGCGGTGGTGATGTGCACCGAGGGGACGTACCCGCTGGCGGGCTTGTCCGCGAAGGCGCGGTTGAACTCATCGGCGATCTGCCAGCCCTGTTCGGTGAGGGGCTCGGGCACCGTGGCCGCCTGGAACCGCTCGCCGTTGACGCGCTCGAAGGCCGACGGGTCGCCGTCCCCCGCGCCGATGTTGAACGGGGCGCCCGCGCCGTCCTTGCCCGCGGCGCGCAGAGCGGCCGCGGTGTGCCGGAAGTACAGGTCGTTGATGGCGGCCGAGTACGTCCACTTGTCGCCGAAGCGGGAGAGCAGGGACCGGACCTCCCCGATGGCGCGCTTGTTGACCTCGGGTATCGGGATGTTCCGGTAGCTCAGCAGCTTGACGTCGGAGCAGGTGGCGAGCTCCTTCTTGATCAGGTCCGACTTGTGCTTCGCGAAGGGGACCGTGCCGTCGGTGAACAGCACCACGCCCGCGCGGCCGCCCGAGCGGGCGATGATCCAGTCGGCGCTGATCTTCGCGACGTCCTCGACCCGGGTGGTGACGTTGGTGAACAGATCGGGGCTCCCGTCCGGGCCCGGGGTCGGGGCGGAGTGCCAGCCGATCACCGGAATGCCCGCCGCCTTGGCCTCCTTGATCTCGTCGGAGACGCTGCCGGGGTCGAAACCGGCGATCGCGATGCCGTCCGGCTTGAGGGCGAGCGCCTTCTTGAAGGCGGACCGGTAACCCTCCGGCGTGCCCTGGCCGTTGAGGGTGCGGGCGCTCCACCGCAGCAGTGCCGCGGCTTCCCGCACCCCCTGGGCGACTCCGGCCGGACCGGGGTTGGAGAGGTCATGGGCGATGAAGACGACGCTCTTGCCGTGACCGGCCGCCTCGGGCCCGGTGGTGGGACCCTTCCACGGGGCGTCCACGGCCTCGGCCTTCTTGACGGCTTGTTTCGCTCTGGAGACGACGGTCGGGCAGCCGGGCTTCGCGGAGGTCCGGTGGGTCGTGGTGGAGGCGGCGCCGGGCTCGCAGCCGGCGGTGGCCACGGCCAGCAGCGCGATGGCCGTCAGGGCCGCCTTGCGGGTGGGGTGCACGGGTCTCCTCGCAGGGCACGGAGTGGTACGGAGAGTTCGGGCCGGGAATGGTCGGGGCGTGGTTCGGGGTCGACCGGGGGCGGTTCGGGGGTCGACCGGGGGCGGGCCGGGGGCTGGGAGCAGACAGGTTACGGGTGGCGGCGCCGCGTCGGGCAGCCCCCTTCGGCACTCGCGGCCGCGTCGGGCACAGTCGTGAACAAGCCAGCCCATGCGCCACCCTCGGTCTCCACCCCGTGACCACCGGGTGGCCACCTCCCGGCCACCGACTGGGCGGTTGGCGGGGCGCTGGGGGATACGTAGATGACCGTAGATGGCCTAAACCCAGCAAACCGTGGACATTCCGTGGTCGTTGGGAGGCCATGCCTTGCGCGTGTGCGCGCAGGCGGTAGTGTTCACGCCCGGTCACCCATGTGGCGCGATTCCATCGCTCGCATTCCGGCCGGAATCGCCTGCGCCGACGTCCCGTTTCCCGGTGTCGGCGATCGGCGGCAACAACACCTCGGTCACCGCTCAGGAGCACATCGAAGGAGGACCTGGGTGTCGGGTCGTAAGACGGAAGCCCTCGGCGCGCTCCTCGACCGCTGGCCGTTCCGGCGGAAGCTCAACGTCCTGGTGATCGTGCCGCTGACGGTCGTCGGCGCGCTCCTCGGCCTCGCCGTGAACGGCGAGGTGCGGCAGGCCATGGACGCCAACCGGATCGCCGAGCGGGTGCGCGACAGCGGCCAGGTGGCCCGGCTGATCAACGACGTACAGACCGAGCACCGGGAGGCGCTCCTGCTCTCCGTCCAGCAGGAGTCTGCCCGTCCCGGAGCCACCCTCCCGTCCACCGCCGACTACCGCCGGGCGCAGCGGGTCACCGATGAGCGGGCCGCCGGTGTGCGTTCGGCGTTCGGCTCCGCCCTGCCGAAGGACGAGGCCCGCGCCCTCGACTACGTCCGGCGCCTGAGCGTGCTGCGGGACAAGGTCGAACGGGGCTCGGTGCCCGCCGCCGGTATCGACCCCGCGTACGCCGCCGCCGTCGGCTATCTCATCGACGGCATCGGGCTCGACCACCTCTCCGACAGCCCCTCGTCCTCCGTCATCGAGCTGGTCGACGCCGTGATGCGCGCCGACGCCGCCCATGCGGCGTTCGAGGGCGGGGTGTTCTCCGCCCAGACCCAGGACGCCAACGGCCTCACCGAGTACACCCGCGCGGTCGGCGCCCACCGGGTCTACGAGGAGCAGTCGGAACGTTTCGCCAGGATCGCCGACCCCGACCAGGTCCTGCGCCTCGACGGCATCGAGCGGAACGCCGAGGAGAGCGGCATCGAGGACCGGTTCGCCGAGCTCCAGATCGACCCCAGCTCCCTCCAGAGCCAGTCGCCGCGGCAGCTCCGCACGGCGATGGCCCAGGTCAACCGGCAGGCCGAGGCCCGCCTCGAGATCGCCCGCTCGCTGATCGGCGAGATCGCCGACCGGGCCGACGATGCCTCCGACGTCGCCCTGTACAAGGCGCTGGCCCTGCTCGCCCTCGCCGTCCTCGGCTTCGCCGCCTGGCTGACGTTCTCCTTCCTGGTCCGGCGCTCCGTCGTACGCCCCCTGGCGGCCCTCACCGGCGCCGCCCACCAGGTGGTCGAGGTGGCGGACGAGGAACTCGCCAAGGTCGAGGACGACGACACGACCGACACCACCCCGCTGCGGCCCCGGCCGATCCCGGTCCCGGTGCGCGACGAGATCGGCGCTCTGGCCGAGGCGTTCAACCAGGTGCAGGTCACCGCCGCGGCGCTGCTGGAGCGGCAGGTGCTCAGCCGCCGCAACGTCGGCGAGATGTTCGGCAACGTCGGCCGCCGGGTCAGCAACCTCACCACCCGCCAGCTCACCCTGATCGACGCCGTCGAACGCGAGGAGACCTCCCCCGACATCCTGGAGCGGCTCTACCGCATCGACCACATCGCCGTACGCCTCCAGCGCAACGCCGACAGCCTGATGCTGCTCGCCGGAATCCGGGAGACCGAGCTGGACGCCCGGCCGACGACGCTGGCCGATGTCATCCGCGCGGCGCTCGGCCAGATCGAGGGGTACCAGCGGGTGTCCCTGCGGTCCGAGACCGAGGTCACGGTCGCGCCCGACATCACCGGCGACCTCACGCTGATGCTGGCGGAGTTGCTGGAGAACGCGGTCTCGTTCTCCCCCTCCGACACCCCCGTCGAGGTCGTCGTCCGGCCCGGCACCGATGTCACGGCGGACGGCGGCGCGCTGATCGAGGTCATCGACCACGGACTCGGCCTGGCCGCGGAGCGCCTGGCGGAGGAGAACGCCCGCCTGGTGCGCCGCGAGCGGCTCGACCTCGTACCGACCAAGGTGCTCGGCCTCTTCGTGGTCGGCGGCCTCGCCCGGCGCTGGGGCATCCGGGTCACGCTGAGCCGTACGCCGGGCGGCGGGGTCACGGGCAGTGTGTGGGTGCCGTCCGCGCTGCTGGTGGCGCGGGGGGCGGGGGAGGAGCCGGTGGTTGCGGGGTCGGCTACGGTTACGGGTTCGGTTGCGGGCTCGGCTTCGGGTTCGGGTAAGGGTGCTGCGGGGGTCGGGCGGGAGCTCGCGTCCGCGCCTGCCGGCACGCCTCCGCCCGTACGGCCCTCCGGGCCCTCCGGGTCCTCCGCCACCGCGCCCGAGCGGCACCCGGCGGCGCCGGTGACGGAGTCGGGTCTGCCGCGGCGCGTCCCGGCGACGTCCCGTACGCACGCGGAGTCGGCCGGCACCGCGAAGGAGACGCAGGCGGCGAACGAGCCGAACGCCGGGAAGGCCGCCGCGAACGAGCCGAACGCCGCCCCGGCCACCACCCCCGGCTCGCGCCCCCTCCGCCGCCGCGTCCGGGGCGCGACGCTCGACAAGACCACCTCACCGGCCGACCGGGCGATCCCGGCGACGCGTCGGCCCGCCGACGCCGACGCGGTCCGCTCCGAACTCGACGAGTTCGAGGCGGCCGTACGCAGGGCGGAGCGGGACAGCGCCGCCGCCACCCCGGCCGAAGCCATGCCATCGACACATCAGCGACCCCGGAGGGAGTCGGGCAGTGACCACGCCGACAGATAAGAGCGGTACCGCTGAGCGGGAAGCCACCGATCTGCGAGCCGCCGCGGCCGACTTCACCTGGCTGCTGGACCGATTCGCCACCCAGACCGCCGGTGTCGTCGACGCCATCGCGGTGTCCTCCGACGGCCTGCTGATCGCCGTCTCCCAACTGCGGGAACAGGCCGACTCCGAGCGGCTCGCCGCGATCGTCTCCGGCGTCACCAGCCTCGCCGCCGGTGCCTCCGGCAACTACGGCCTCGGCGACCTCAACAAGGTCATCATCGATCTCGAGGGCGGCCATGTGCTGGTGTCGTCCATCGGCTGCGGTGCCGTGCTCGGCGTCGTGACCACGAAGGAGGCGAAGCTGGGCAACATCGCCTACGAGATGACCCTCTTCGCCAACCGGGCCGGGACCGCGCTCACCCCGCAGCTCGTCATGGAGCTGAAGAAGAGCGCCGGGTCCGTCGGCTGACGAGGCGCGCGGCGCGTGGAGGAGGGGGTCGAGATGGTCGCCGGTGAGCCAGCACCGCACGACACGACGGCGCGGGAGGGGACCGGGCAGGAGGCGGAGGACGACGCCCGGGCCGCCCCGGAGCCGCCCGAGTCCGTAGGGCCGCCCGGGTCCGAGGAGCCGCCCGGGGTCGAGGAGCCGCCCGGGTCCGAGGAGCCAACGGAGCCGCCAGAGCCCGCCGTCCGAGCCTCCGCCGTCCGCCCGTTCCTGCTGACCGCGGGCCGGGTGGCCGGGAGCGGCGCCGCGCCACCACTCCCGGTCGAGACCCAGATCGTGGCGACGCCGGACGGGCTGTCCGCCCTGCGGTCGCTCGCCTTCGAACGCCGCGACATCGTCGCCGCCTGCCGACGTCCCCAGTCGGTGGCGGAACTGGCCGCCCGGCTGCATCTGCATCTCAACGTGGTCCGGGTCCTCGCGGAGGACCTGTGCGCCGCGGGACATCTGGCGGTCCACGTCCCGAACGCCGGGACCGTCCACGACATCTCCGTACTGCGAAGGGTTATCGATGGTCTCCGTGCCGTCCCCGACTCACGGGGCTCACTCCGCGACAGCGGTTGAAGAACCGCCACTGCCGGTCAAGCTGGTCATCGCCGGTGGCTTCGGGGTCGGCAAGACCACGGCGGTGGGCGCGATCTCCGAGATCCGGCCGCTGACCACGGAGGCGTTGATCACGGAGGTCGCGGCGGGCGTGGACGACCTCACCCACACCCCCGGCAAGACCACCACCACGGTCGCCATGGACTTCGGCGTCATCACGATCGACCCGAAGCTGAAGCTGTATCTGTTCGGCACGCCGGGCCAGGACCGCTTCGGCTTCATGTGGGACGACGTGGTCGAGGGCGCCCTCGGCGGTCTGGTGATCGTGGACACCCGCCGCTTGGACGACTGTTACGCGGCGGTCGACTACTTCGAGCACAAGGACATCCCCTTCGCCGTCGCCATCAACGCCTTCGACGGCGAGGTCCAGCACGATCTGGACGAGGTCCGCTGGGCCCTGGACATCTCCGAGCACGTTCCGCTGATCGTCTTCGACGCCCGCGAGACGGGTTCGGTGCGCGACGCGCTCCTGGTCGTACTCGACGTGGCGCTGTCCCGCGCCCAGTCCGCCGCCAACCCGGCCTGAGGGGACGTAACGGAACGCCCGGAGCCCCAGACCGGGATCAGGGGTCGCCCTCCTCCGACAGCGACCGCAGATGCGTACGGCGCCCGTCCTGGTCCAGGATGCCCAGGGCCTCGGCAGGCCCGCCGTGCGCTCCGAAGGCGTGGGGGATCATCGTGGAGAACTCAGCCGCCTGCCCGGTCTCGACGACGATCCTCCGATCCCCCAACACGAGCGTGACGGCCCCGGACAGGACCGTGAACCAGTCCCTGCCCGGATGGACCTTGAGCGCCCCGGGGCTGGTCGGGGCCGGTTTGGTGAGGCGCAGCTTGGCCACGATCACCCCGGGCTGCCGGTTCAGCATCCAGGTGGTCAGCCCGCGCGCCGCGTCATGCTGCGGCCGGATGATCACGTCATCGTCGGCGGTCGACTCCACCAGCTGATCCAGACTGGTCCCCAGGGCCCGCGCTATCGCGCTCAACTGGTCGAGACTGATCCGTCGATGCCCCGTCTCGATCCGGCTCAGCGTGGACGGGCTCAGATAGCAGCGGGTGGCCAGATCGTCCAGTGACCAGCCCATGGCCGAACGCAGTCCCCTGATCCGCTTGCGAACCAGGGCGTCGAGAGCGCTGTCCTCTTGCGTCATACGCAAGATGGTATGTCGCTGAAGCAAGGCCCACTTACGCTCGAAACATGACGGACCACCACCACGAGCACCACCAGGACCACCACCACCAGCACCACCACGAGCACAGCGCGGACGACTCGGGCTGGGCCGAACTCCTCGACCTCGACGCCGAGGTCCTGCACACCTATCTGTCCGAAGTGACGTCCCAACTGGCCCAGTTGACGCGGGACGACCCGCCCCACCGCATCCTCGACCTGGGCAGTGGCACCGGCACCGGCACCCTCGCCCTGCTCCAGCGTTTCGAGGAGGCCGAGGCGATCGCCGTCGACCGATCCCCTGACCTCCTGGAGCATCTGCGGGGCAAGGCCCGCGCACGCGGAGTGGAGGACCGCGTCCGCACCGTCCAGGCGGATCTGGACGGCACATGGCCGGACTTCGGCCCCGTGGACCTGGTGTGGGCGTCGGCGTCCGTCCACCACCTCGCCGACCCCGACCGCGGCTTGTGCGAGATCTTCGAGCGGCTGCGTCCCGGCGGCCTTCTGGCCGTGATCGAGATGGCCGGCTTCCCGCGCTTCCTCCCCGAGGACGTGGGCCGGGGGCGCCCAGGGCTCGAAGCCCGCTGTCACGCCGTACAGGCCCAGGAGCACGCCGAGCGGATGCCGGAGCTGGGCTCCGACTGGGGCCCTCGCCTCTCCCGCGCCGGATTCACCATCGTGACGGAGCGCCCCTTCGCCATCGATCTGCGCCCCCCGCTCCCCGAGCCCACCGGCCGCTACGCCCAGGCGTTCCTCCGCCGTGTGCGTTCCCATGTGGCGGACCGCCTGAGCCCCGACGACCTGGACACCCTCGACCACCTCATCGACAGCGACGGGCCGGACGGTGTGCTGCGACGCGACGACCTCGCCGTCCGCGCCGAGCGCACCCTGTGGGCGGCCCGCCGCCCGTGACCCGTCAACGGGTCGGCGGAAGCCCGAGGAAGTCGGCGAGCTGTTCGATCGCGTGGTCGAAGAACTCGTCGGTGGGGTCCACGCTACCGACGAACTGACCGAACAGCTCGAAGCTCACCATCCCGAACAGCTGCGTCCACACCACGATGCCGCGGTTGAGCGTCTCCAGCGGCAGGTCCGGCGCGATCCGCTCACCATCCGGCGTGACCTGCTCGCTCAGGGCCCGCAACTGACCGGCCAGGACGTCGGTCAGGGGCGGGCCTTCGAACGCGGGCGAGGGGTTCGTCTCCCGCAGGATCCTGATCAGGACCATCGGTACCCGCGCCGCCGAGGCGACCGTGTCCTGCGGGGCGGCGTACCCCGGGATCGGCGAACCGTAGATCAGGGCGTACTCATGCGGATTGGCCCGCGCCCAGTCCCGGACCGCGTGACACGCCTTGCGCCAGCGCTCCCGCGGCGCGCCCCCCTCCGCGGCCTGCTCCGCCCGCGCGCCCACCGCGTCGTACGCGTCGATGATCAACGCGGTGAGCAGCTCGTCCCTGCTGGCGAAGTAGCGGTACAGGGCCGACGACACCATGCCCAGCTCCCGGGCGACCGAGCGCAACGAGAGCTTCTGGGCGCCATCCACCGCGAGCTGACGCCGGGCCTCGTTCTTGATCTCCTGCGTGAGCTCCGCCCGGGCCCGCTCCCTGGCTGTCCGACTGGCGTTCATGCCGACCAGTGTGCCATGAGCGAGAGCGGCGCACGATTCCGAGAGCACTGCTCTTGACCGGCGGCAGAGATTCGGTGTTCAGTGTTCTCAACTGAGAGCGCTGCTCTCGCCGCCTGAACACCGCTCTCGCACATCGAGGGCCGAAGAGGGATGACATGACCGAGCTCCGCAACCTCAAGCCCAGCACGTTCGACAGGATCTTCAACGGCCTCGCCAAGCGCCTCACGAAGCTCGGCATCGGCCTGGCCGGGAGCCAGATCCTGGCCGTTCGCGGCCGCAGGAGCGGCGAGTGGCGCACCACCCCGGTCAACCCGCTGACCCTGCGCGGCGAGCGCTATCTCGTCGCCCCGCGCGGCCACACCCAGTGGGTGCGCAATATGCGCGCGGCGGGCGGCGGCGAACTGCGGCTGGGGCGCAGGGTGGAGCCGTTCAGCGCCGTCGAGGTCGAGGACGACGCGAAGCCGGAGATCCTGCGGCTGTACCTGAAGAAGTGGGCGTGGGAGGTCGGCCGCTTCTTCGACGGCGTCGACGCGACGTCGAGCGACGAGAAGCTGCTGGAGATCGCGCCCGGCTTCCCGGTGTTCCGGATCAGCGCGCGGGGATGACCCGCGGGTCGCGGGACCGCCGACGACGCATCCCACCGACCGCATTGCCCAACTCGACCGCGAATCGCCCACAGCGAAGGGAAACCCATGTCCGGCAACCGCCCGTCACCCGCGCGGAACCACGTACCCACCACCGCGCTCACGATCGCGCTCGCCGCCGCGGGTGTCGTGGGGATGGCGGCCCCGCAGACCCAAGCCGCACCAGCGAGGGCCAAGACCGCCCAGGCCGCCCACCACGACGACCCCGCCACCTGCCGCGGCGAAGGCGTCGACCCCACCGCCCGGATCCGCTACCGGTCCGATGTCGTGATCAAGGCGCCGCTGAGCACCGTCTTCGCGTTGCAGACCGACGTGGAGCGCTGGCCGACCTGGCAGCCCCCCGTCCTCACCATGAAGCGCCTCGACCCCGGTCCGCTCCGGAAGGGTTCGCGGTTCCGGTGGACCACCCCGGCGCCCGCCACCCCGACGACCCCCGCCACCACGCTCGACATCACCTCCACCGTCCACCAGCTCAAGCGCGACTCCTGCATCCGGTGGAGCGGACCCGCGATCGGTGAGGGGCTGCGCATCGACGAGGGCGTCCATGTGTGGACCTTCACCAAGGTCAGGGGAGGCGTCCGGGTCCACACCGAGGAAACGTGGACGGGCGACCAGGTCGAGGCGGATATCCCCACCGCGACCGAGGCCCTGGGCCAGGGCCTCGAAACGTGGTTGAGCGACCTGAAGACCACCGCCGAGGCCGCCAACCGCCGTGACCGGCAGCCTCTTTGACTTCACCCATGAGTGATGCATAACTGATCGCCGCACGTCGTACGGGTCTGGAGGCGCTCCGTGGGTGAAGCAGAAGTGGCGAACGAGACGAAACCGGAAGCCGCGCGGAGCGCGAAGCCGGAGGCCGCGGAAGCGCGCTGCCCCCTCGGCGACTTCCCGTTCGCCACGGAGCACCCCCTCGAACCGCCGAAGGAGTGGGCGGCGCTCCGGGCGGAGGGCTGCCCGATCCCGGAGTTGAGGCTGCGCTCCACCGGCGCCCCGGTGCGGGTGCTGACCCGGTACGAGGATGTGCGCGCGATGCTGTCCGATCCCCGCTTCCCCCGGGACGCGAGCGAGGCGGGGCCGGACGGGATCGGCACGGGCGAACGGCACCAGCGCTGGCGGCGCCTGGTGGGCCAGGCGCTCACCGCCAAGCGGGTGGCAGTCCTCCGCCCCCGGATCGTCACCATCGGCCACGCCCTGGTGGACGCCATGGAGGCCGGGTCGGCCCCCGCCGACCTCTGGACGGGTTTCGCGTACCCGTTTCCCGCGCGGGTCGTCGGCGCCCTGCTGGGCGTACCGGAGGCGGACTGGGACCGCTTCGCCTACTGGTCGGGCGCCTTGTTCAGCGGGGACCGCTACGGCGAGCGGGAGACCCGCACCGCCCGCGAGGAACTCCAGGCGTATCTGGGCGAGCATGTGACCCGGACGCGGAGCGCGCCGGGTGACGACCTGCTCAGCAAGCTGATCGAGATCACCGACGCTGCCGACCCCCGCCCGCCCGAGGCGGTCCTGGTCCAGATCGCGCGGGGCCTGATGCACGCCGGCCACGAGACCACGTCGAGCGTGATCGGAAAGCTGGTCCCGGTCCTGCTCGATGACCGTTCCCGCTGGCAGCGCCTGCTGGACGACCGCTCCCTGATCCGCCCGGCCGTCGAGGAGTTGCTGCGCTTCGACGTCAACCGTGGCCCGGGCATGCCGCGTTACCTGACGGAGGACGCCCAGCTGGGCGGCGAGGTGCTCCCGAAGGGCAGTACCACCGTGTCGGTCGTCGCCTCCGCCAACCGCGACGAGCGGATGTTCCCCCACCCCGACCAGCTGGACCTGACCCGCACCCCCAACCGCCACCTCGCCTTCGGCGCCGGCGCCCACTCCTGCATGGGCCAGGCCCTGGCCCGCACCGAACTGCACGTCGCCCTGGAAATCCTCCTGGACCGCCTGCCCGGCCTCGCCCTCGCCGTCCCGTCCTCCGAGCTGGCGCACCGCGCCGGAGTGCTCACGGACAGCTTCGAGCAGGTGCCGGTGGTGTGGTAGCCGTTGTCGCGGGCTAGGCAGGGCTAGGCGGGGTTGGGCAGGGTTAGGCGGGGCTAGCGACCGTCGGTCACGCCCAGCCCGCGGCGTACGCCCACGAGGGTCTGCATGCCGATGATGACCCATACGAAGTTCGAAGTGACCGAAGGCCAGGCGCCATTGGCGGCCGCCGATACGGCCAGCAGTGCGCCACCGAGCATGTTGATCGACTGGGATGTGCGCGAATCCGGTTCGATCCGCCGACGTGACACCAGGGCGTAGGCCGTGGCGGTGCACAGGGCCCCGATCCACCCGGCCGCCGCGGCGACCAGGGGCAGCAACTCCTCCATACCGCCATGGTGGCGGCCACGGGGATACACATCAATCGAAGTTGTCTTCCCCCCGCATTAAGCTGAACTGAATGGATATCGACGCACGCAAACTGGCCGTACTGCTGGCCGTCCACCGGGCCGGAGGGGTGCTGGCGGCGGCGGATGTCCTGCATCTGACGCCGTCCGCCGTGTCCCAGCAGATCGCCCGTCTGGAGGCCGTGGTCGGCGTCACCGTTCTGGACCGTCAGCCCCGTGGGGCCGTCCTCACACAGGCGGGTCGCGTTCTCGCCGAAACCGCGGAGCGCATCGAGTCCGAGCTGACCGACGCCCGCAAAGCACTGGCGGCGCTACAGGGGGAGGTGACGGGCACGGTCGTCATCAGCGCCTTCAAGACGGTGATCCGCATGCTGCTCGTACCGCTGGTGCACCGGCTGCGCGAGCAGTTCCCCGGCCTGGAAGTGCTGATCCGGGAGATGGACGGCGAGAAGGCCCAGCAGGAGCTGCGGTCGGGAGCGGTCGACCTGATCATCCTGGAGGCCGAGAGCCCCATCGGACACCGGGCCGTGCGCGGCACCCGCGACGTGCCGGTGCTGGAGGAACCGTGGGTGGTGGTCATGCCCGCGGCGACGCCGGTCCCGGTCAGTACGGCGGACCTGGAACACCTCACCTGGCTCGGCGTCGACCCGGGCGCGGCCGCCCACAGCGCCACCGAACAGGCCCGGCGCGGCCTGAAGGCCGCGCCCCCGGCCCACAGCTACTACGACTACGACGTCGCGCTCTCACTGGTGTCGGGAGGCCTGGGCATCGCGATCGTGCCCGCCTTGGCCGTGCTGGGTGTACTGCCCGACGGCGTAAAGGCGGTATCCCTGCCCGGCCTGGGCACCCGCCGCCTGATCGCCCGGCACCGCACCACCCGCTCCGAGCCCCGCAAGGAAGTCCTGACCGTCCTCGACGCCATCATCGCGTCCGCCGCCGAGCTCGACACCAACGTGTAGTCAGCCGCCGAAGGACCAGAAGAGGGCGGTTATGCCGCCGAACCCAATGACACCGAGGGCGGTTCCGGCAATGGCGACCCACAGGCGCCCGGCCCCGCGCCGGGCGTGGTGCACACCCATGGCGCCGAGCGCGATGGCGAGCGGCCCGGCGATGATCGTCCACGGAAAGGTGACGAGCACGAGCACCGGCACCCATGTGCCCACGGCGGAGAAAAGGCCGAGCACAAGCGCGGTGGGGCCAAGCGCGACGGCGGGCGAGTCGCTTCGGCCGGACACGGTCGACTCGGACATGACCTGCACCCCCGTGGGATGGGTTCCTGTTCTGTACTGATCGTACCGATGGCGGGTGCGGTTGGCCGATGGCGGGCATGGCTCAAGGGTCCGCGGGGACCCCGGGGCCGCGGGGACCAAACCCCTTGGATCACCGGGGATGTGCGGGCGCACCGGCCGCGGACCGCAGATCGGCCTCGATGTTCCCGGTAACAGCCGTGTTAGCCGGATGTTAGCGGGACGGCGGCAGTTCGGTAGTGGCCCCGGTCAGAGTTGTTGTCGTACCGAGCGGACCACGACACCGACCACTCCCGGGGGACCCGAAATGCGCTCCAACACCACTGCCCGCATCGCCCGCCGTCGCGGTCTCCGCGTCGCCGCCGCGGTCCTGACCGCGGCCGCCGCCCTGACCCTGACGGCCTGCAACGACTCGGACGCCGGCGACAAGAAGTCCGCGGGCCAGGCCGACACGGCCCCGGCCGGGTCCGGCGGCTCCTCGGGTTCCTCCGACGGTGCGCGGGGTTCCGACGCCAAGGGGGGCTCGGAGGCGGACGGCGCGAAGGACCAGCCGGGCGGCGGGCAGGCCGCCACCGAGGGCGGCGGCAGGGCGCACGCGGGCGTCGAGCGCTGCCGCACCGAGAACCTGGAAGCCGCCTTCGCCACGGGCCAGGACGCGCTCCCGGAGCGGGAGGAGGGCGCGGCGGGCGCGACGACCGCCACCATCGTCCTGATGAACAAGGGCTCCTACTCCTGCAAGCTCGGCGGCTTCCCCGGTGTTGACCTGACCTCGGTGAACGGCGGCGAGCGCTGGTCCCTGGCCCGCTCCTCGCAGAAGTGGAGCTCCGTGGAGGTGGAGGCCGGGCAGAGCACCGAGTTCACCCTGAACCTCGCCTTCACAGGGGAGAAAGAGGGCTTCTACCAGCCGGCCTGGGTCGAGATCACCCCGCCCAACGAGACCAAGGCCCTCAAGATCGAGTGGCCGTGGGAGTCCGACTCCCTCGTCGACCAGCGCAGCGCCGCCCACCCCGGCACCTTCGTCAACCCCATCGGCTGACCAGCTCACAGCTGAGCCATGAGGGTCCACTGACCCGCTGCCCTGGTGTGTGACGGCACCAGGGCAGCGGCCTTTCCGCGTTGAGCCGCATGCCTGAGCCCCCTCGCCGCTCGGGAGGGGGCTCGCGCCGTGCTCGGTCAGCAGACCTGCTCGGTCAGCAGACTTGCTCGGTCAGCAGACTTGCTCGGTCAGCAGACTTGCTCGGTCAGCAGACTTGCTCGGTCAGCAGACCGCGGGCGGGACGCTCTGCTCGTACTGGAAGGCGTTGTCGGGGTCGTACTTCGCCTTGATTGTGCGGAGCCGGTCGAAGTTGTTCCTCCAGTAGGCGGTTTCCCAGTCCTGCTGCGCGACGTTCGGCACATTGACGTAGGCGCCGTCCACGTAGGTCCGCAGGGCCTGGCTGAACTCGGCGATCCAGGCCTGGCACTGCGAGGTGAGCGGGTCGCAGACGCCCGGCTGGTCACTGCGCGTCCCCCAGCCGGCGCCGGGTTCGGAGTAGAAGAGCGCGTCGCGGTGCGGGAAGGCAGTGCCGCCGCGGGGGCTCCTCCTGACGTTCCCACCGAAAGCCTGGACGAAGAAGTTGCTGTCATCCGTCGGGGCGGTTTTGATGAACGAGTCGACGATGTCGATCGCGTCGTCCGGGAACGGCTTTCTGGTGAACTGCGAGTGGAACTTCCAGTTCGCCGGTTCCTGCTCGATCGGAATCTGGAATCCCGCGTATACGTCACCCCAGTTACCGACCTGCGTGGTGACGTCCGGGCTGTCGATCGACAGGATCGGGGCCAGCAGCTTCTTCGTCTCTTCCGGCGTTCCTTCGGGGAGGACCCCGAACAGAAAGATCTGGTTTCGGTGGATCTCGAGTTGGGTTCCGAGGTGGGGATCGGTGGTCGGCGCCGTGCGCTGATATGCCTCGAAGATGGGGCGAAGGTTGTCGATGCCCTGCCACGTCGCCTGAAGATAAGTGACGCTCTTCAGCGGAGCCAATTTGTAGGTCAGTGACGTGACGATGCCGAAGTTGCCGTTCCCCGCGCCACGGAGCGCCCAGAGCAGATCCGAGTTGTTGTGCGGGTTCGCCTGGAGCACCTTGGCGCACTCGGCGCCCGACGGGACGACGATCTCGGCCCCCACCAGGCTGTCGCAGGCCATGCCGAGCCAGCGGGTGAGGAAGCCGAATCCGCCGCCGAGCGTCGCACCGGACAGGCCTACGCTGCCCTCCGTCCCGGTGGTCACCGCGAAGTTCCGCTCCGCGAGGGTGGTCACCGCTTCCAACTGGTTGAGCCCGGCGCCGACCGTCGCGATACGCGACTCGGTGTCGATGTGAACCGACTTCAACTCGCTGATGTCGATCACGAGGCCGTTGTCCACGTTCGACCAGCCCTCAAGGGCGTGGCGGCCGCTGCGCACCCGCACCGCCACGTCGTTCTGCCGCGCCCACGTCAGGGCGTTGACCACGTCCTGGGTGTTCTGGGCGAAGACGATGACCAGCGGATAGTGGGAGAAGAGCTGGTCCCAGCCGAGTCGTGCGTCTGTGTATCCGGCGTCTTCGGGGCGGACGATCCGGCCGGTCAGCTCCGCGGGCCCGCAATGCGCATCGCCCCCGGACGCCTCGGTCACGGCGCCGGCAGCGGGGGCCGCGGCGACCGCGGCGCCCGACGCGACGACCGCACCGGCACCGGCGCCCGCGGTCACCCTCAGCAGTCCGCGACGGGAAAAGTCGTTCATGGTCCGTGTCCTTTCGACCACCGCAGACGCGAATCGGTCCTTTATGGATGATTTGGGCGAAGTGGACGGTAGCAAGGGTGACCACAGTGGACCGGCTCGACACGCTCGCAGCCACGGCCCATGCCGCGGCTGGGCGGGTGATCCATGCGAGGGCGGATGCGATGGTGGGCGCGACCCACCATCGCTCACGGACCCGTCCGATCTGCTCGCACCGGCCCCAGCCGCGGTCGCTTGGCCGTGCGGCCGTCGCCGGAGGAGCGGCCGCGGAGGCGGCGGGTGAGCCAGGGGCCGAGGAAGGCGGCGGTCCAGCGGAGTTCGTCGGTGGCGGCGCGCCATCCGGTGGGCACGGGGGTGGCCGGCGGGGGCAGGGGGTGGCTCCAGGTGTCGTCGGCGCCGGGGAGGCCGAGGGTGTACGCGAGCGCGGCGGCGATGCGCTGGTGGCCGATGGGGCTGGCGTGGAGGCGGTCTTGGCTCCACAGCCGGGGGTCGGTGACGACGGGGTAGTGGCCGGTTTCGGCGACGGTGACGCCGTGGCGCCGGGCGGCCTCGCGGATGCGCTCGTTCAGCGTGACGACGCGCGGGGTGAGGGGGCGCGCCAGGGGGCTGATGCGGGCGGGGTCGGGGAAGGTGAGCGTGGCGACGTGGGCGCCTTGCGCGGTGAGCGCGGCGAACATCGCCTCCAGGTGGTGGGCGGTGTGGTCGGCGTCGAAGCGGGGGCGGAGGAGGTCGTTGACCCCGGCGACGACGGTGGCCAGATCGGGGCGGAGCGCCAGGGCCGGTGCGAGCTGCTCCGCGTGGACCTGCGCGGCGAGACGGCCCCGTACGGCGAGATTGGCGTACGAGAGGCCGGGGTTCGCGCGGGCGAGGTGCTCGGCGAGGCGGTCGGCGAACCCGCGCAGACCCGTGACGTCGTCCCCGTCGCCGAGGCCCTCGGTCTGGCTGTCGCCCAGCGCGACATAGCGGCTGTACGGCGCGTCAGTGTCGGGCACGGCTGCGCTGCCTCTCTCGCAGGACGGTGATGGTGCGCTCGCACCAGTCGCGGTTGCCCTGTTCGAGGGCCAGGCCGCGCAGACAGGTCAGGTACGGGCCGATGCGGTGGCCGTGGCGCAGGAACTCCTCCTCCGTGCGGTCACCGCGCATCCTGCGCAGCAGCTTGCCGAAGAGCCGGATCTTGGCCTCGGCGAAGGAGGCGCGCTCGGTGAGCTGACCGATCAGGGTCTCCGTGTCGACGTGGTCGGCGGCCTGGACCTTGACGAGCAGGTCGTCACGGATGAAGGACGGCTTGGCGAACGCCGCCGTGAACTCCTCCAGCTCCGCCAGCCCGGCATCGGTCACATGGAACAACCGCTTGGTGGGGCGGGTCTCCTGGACCACCGCCCGGCCCGCGATCAGCCCGTCCTTCTCCAGCCGGGTCAGCTCGGCGTAGAGCTGCTGTGGCTGGGCGTGCCAGAAGTTGGCCACGCCGATGTCGAACGCCTTGGTCAGCTGGTATCCGCTGAGCTCCCCCTCGAGCAGTGCCGCCAGTACGGCGTGCCGCAGGGCCATCGGATCGCCTCCTTCGTGTCTCCGTGCCGCCGCATGCCGCTGTCATGCCTCTGTCGCCGGACACGCGACCATGATAGTCATGAAAGTGACTACTCACATCCATGACTATGAAAGAAGGCGGATGTGCGATGACCACTGCCGACCGTTTCCGTACCGCCATCGACAACCGCGACCTCGCGGCCCTGGACGACCTCTTCACCGAGGACATCCGCTTCTACAGCCCCGTCAAGTTCACCCCCTTCGAGGGCAAGCCGATGGTGCTGGGCCTCTTCGGGGTCCTGCTACGCACGTTCCAGGACTTCCGCTACGTCGGCGACCACACCGGCACCGCGCAGACCAGCACCGACGGCACCTCCGCCCCGTCCGCGGTGCTGCTCTTCCGCACCAGGGTCGGCGACAAGGAGATCCACGGCATCGACCTGCTGCACTTCGCCGACGACGGCCGCATCAAGGAGTTCACCGTCATGGTCCGCCCCCAGTCCGCCGTCCACGCCCTGGGCGAAGCGGTCCTCGCCGGCCTGGTCGAAGACGGCCTCGCACCGGCACCGACCCCCTCCGGCCAGTAGCGGGGCCGGCTCACACCTTGCCGCCGAAGAAGACCCGCACCTCCCGGATGAGGCCGTCCCGGACGGTGATCGCCTCGACGTTGCGGTGCCGGTCGCCCGTCGTGAGCTCGTACTCGTAGTAGACGAGGACGAGTTCCTGATCCGCGGGCGTGACGTGCAGCAACCGCTGCTCCCTGAATCGGTCGGCGGTGGGAAAGCACTTCTCGAAGAACGTCGCCCTGTCGATGTGGTCGTCCTGGGGGCTGGTGAACGTGAAGTCGTCGGCGTAAAGGGGGAGGGCCGCCTCGCGGTCCTGTGACCGGTAATGACGGAACGCCGCCTCGACGACGCTTCTCGGATCTTCGTTCATTCGACCTCCAGGATCGGACGGTTGGCTCCGCCCCGGCCTCGACAGAGCGATCGCGGAACGCCGGCTCAGTGGTCCGTTCGGTCTTTCAGGATGCCGGCGGACCGGGCGGAGTCGAGCCACAGCGGGAATGCATGGAGCAACTGATCGTAGAGGGCGGCGTCGGAGAGGGCCTTCGGTGTCGGTCCGGCGGCGAAGAAGCCGGCATTGTCGACGACGCGCCGGTTCGGCACCGGCAGGTCGTCGAGCCTGCGCAGAAAGCGGAACTCATCGTCGCCGAACCCGATGAACTGCCAGAAGATGGGCAGGCGCGCGGCCGTGCACAGTACGTGCTCAGCCGCCGCCTTGGAGGTGGGGGAGCCGTCGGTCTGGAAGACGACGAACGCCGGATCGTCGGCCCCGGACGCCTGGTAGTGGTCGATGACGGCCTGCATGGCGAGGTGGTAGTTGGTTCGGCCCATGTGACCCAGTGAGTCGTGCAGGGGGTTGATCCGGTCCTGGTAGGCGTCGAGGCTGATCTCGGCGGTTCCGTCGATGTCCGTGGAGAAGAAGACGACCGGTACGACCCCGTCGTCATCGAGGTTGGCCGCGAGGGCAAGCGTCTGCTCCGCCAAGTACTGTACGGAGCCGTCCCGGTAATACCGGCGCATGCTTCCGGAGCGGTCCAGCACCAGATACACCGCGGCCCGTTGCCCACCGGCAGCGTGCTTGGCCAAGGAGACCGCGGCGGTCTTGTAGAGGCTGACCAGCCCCGGGGCCTGGGCGGCGACCTTTTCCAAACTGATCGCGGGGGCCGGTGCGGTGGGGCGCTTGCGGTAGTCGATTTTCGGACGCTTGCTGTAATCGATGGCCATAGCCGGTGATTGTCCTCCAATGGGTGACCCCGACCGGCTGCGTCTGGAGCAGAGCACCGCCTACCCGGGCGGCATCCTCGGACTCGTCTACGCCCCGGCGTGACCATACGAGCCGAGTGCTGGCGGGCGGGGGCCACACCGTCCCGGCGGGCGGGTGGGCAGGGCGATCAGGAGGCGGGCGCGGAGGTGCTGGTGGTGGCGGGCGCCGTGAGGTGCCTCAACTTGGTCTCATCCGCACTGCCGGGCACGGCGGTCAAGATCACGATCTTGAAGTCGGAATCGCCGTCGGTCAGGACGTCGCAGTCCACGTCGACGGGGCCGACCTCGGGATGCTCGACCGTCTTGCGGTCCTCGCGGTGCGCGGCCACCGTGCCGCTCGCCCACAGCCGGGCGAATGTCGGGTTGCCCGTGGTGAGCACCTGGACCAGTTCCGCCAGACGTGTGTCATGGGGGAAGCGGCCGGTGGCGCGGCGCAGGTCGGAGACGATGGCGAGATCTGTGGCCTCGCTGTTCCGCGCGATGACCGGCCATGCGGCGATGCGCACGGGGTCGGAGCCGATCGGGAACCTCTCGCGGGCGAAGTTGCGCAGCGCCGGTGGCGACGCCGACGGGTCGCCGAGAAGCGCCGCCCACCCGGCGTTCCACCAGATCAGCTGCCAGTCCGCGGCGAATACGGCGACCGCGACGTCTCCGAGACGGCGCAGTACGCGGTGGACGCCCGGCGGGATGCGATCCGGGATCGGATCGTCATTCGGAGGGGCCAGCCCGGCCATGCGGTGGAGGTGGTCACGCTCGGCGGTGGTCAGTCGCAGGGCGCGGGCCAGGGACGCGACGACCTGGGCCGAAGGTGCCGTGGCCCGCCCCTGCTCCAGGCGCACCACATAGTCGACGGAGACTCCGGCGCGTTCGGCGAGTTCCTCACGGCGCAGCCCGGTCGCGCGGCGTGCCCGGTCCGTCGGCAGCCCCACGGCGGATGGGGACAGCCGCTCCCGCCAGGCGCGGATCGTCGCGCCCAGCCCGACTCCCTCTTTCGTCGCCATACCGGCCATCCTGCCCCTTCCCGCCCCCATTCTGGTACTGCCGTTCCTACGGTCGAAGCGTCCCTGGTACGGCCTCGGCGCCGCGCGGACGATCGATCCATGACCACTACGTTCATCACCGGAGCCAACAAGGGGCTCGGCCACGAGACCGCCCGCCGCCTCATCGAACTCGGTCACACCGTGATCGTCGGGGCCCGCGATCCGGAGCGGGGCGCGGCGGCCGCCGCCGCGCTGGGTGCGCGATTCGTCCGTATCGACGTCACCGACGACGGCTCCGTCACCGCCGCGGCGGCCGACGTCGCCGCGCACGAAGGCGCGCTCGACGTTCTGATCAACAACGCCGGGGTGCACGGTCCGCATGGCGATCCCGGTGCCCTGACCGGCGCGGACGCTCTGAGCGTCTTCGATGTCAACCTGTTCGGTGTGGTGCGGACGACCACCGCCTTCCTGCCGCTGCTGCGCCGCTCGCCGGACCCCGTCGTCATCAACGTCAGCAGCGGGATGGGGTCGCTCGCCATCACCCACGATCCGTCCCGGGTCGAGTCCTCGGTGATCGCGCCCCTCTACACCGCATCGAAGGCGGCCCTCACCATGCTGACCACCCAGTACGCCAAGGGGCTGAAGGACATTCGCGTCAACGCCGCCGATCCCGGCTACACGGCGACCGATCTCAACGGCCACACCGGTCCGCAGACCGTCACCGAGGGCACCGACGCGATCGTCCGCCTCGCGACCGAGGGGCCCGGCGCCGGAACGGGGCGCTTCATCGACCGCGCCGGTCCGATCGGCTGGTCCTGATCGGCCGGCCAGACGGCCGGTCATCCCCGTAGGTGGGCAAGGAGGTCGTCCGGGGCGGGATAGGGGCGCTCCTGGGGCAGCAGTTGGCCGGCGGAGTCCAGGTCACCACCGCTGACCAGGGAGTGGATCTCGCGGGCGAGCGGGGTTACGTCGCGGATGGCGACCGTCCACTCGTCCGCGTAGCGCCGTACGGCCTCACCGGAGAGACCGAGTTGCAGGGACCGGTACGGCAGGGGCTGAAGGCGCAGGTCCCGCTCGGGATCCCACTGCACGCGAGCGGGCGCGCGCTTCAACTGCCGCTGCCAGGTGTTCTGGTCGGGGTGTACCCCACGCACATGGCTCGACAGAATCGCGTGGCGCAGCGCCCACTCGAAGCCGTCACGGCTGATCTCGACGGCCAGGACGGTGTCCTGCCCCGCCTTCGAGCCCCAGCCGCAGCGGTACATCATCCACAGGAACGACGGCTTGATCCATGTCATCCTGTCCCGCTTCCACCGGGCCGGAAAACGGCCCTCGCGGACGGCGGGCAGGCCGATTTCGGGGGAGTACGCCTGGTAGACGGTGATCGTGGATTCCGAATGGACGGCACGGATCACGCGTTGCGGATCTTCCATGACGTACAGCGTGGGGTCGGCCGGTTCGGGTGGCCACTGATTTTCGGCGCCGTCGGCTCGGACGGCTTCGGCTCGGACGGCTTCGGCTCGAACGACTTCGGCGTCGGTTCGCCACGGCGGGCGGGATCGGTGGGTTGGCGCCGTACGCGGCCCGTGCCGCCTGGATCGAGTGGGCCGGGGAACCCCCGGCGGGTTGGCTGATCTAGTCCTCGGTCTCCGGCGCGGCGAGCCATCGGCGGCCCGCCGAGAGCGTGTCGCGGGTCCGGGGCGACCCGCGCAGCTGGTCGGCCAGGGCATCCGTCATCGCGAGGAGGCAGCGGGGCTCCACCGAGCGGGCGGCGAAGTACGCCGCGGCGAAGGCGAGCTGCCCGGTGAATACGCGTGCGTCGTCGACGAACACGGCCGCCGCCAGGGAATCCAGCAACCGGCCCAGAAAATCGGTGCCCTCCTCGTGTTCCCTGGCCGAGGCGGCCGAGGCGGCCGAGGCGGCCGAGGTGGCCGAGGTGGCCGAGGTGGCCGAGGTGGCCGAGTTGCCCGAGCCGTCCGAGTTGTCCGAGCCGTCCGAGCGGGGCCGCAAGCCGGGGAACACGTCACGCAGCGCATACGCCAAGTGCGCCAGCAACTCGGGTCGTCGTCTGACGAGTGCCGCGTACTCCTCCACGGCACCGGCCTGGACCGAGGACTCCCCGCACAACACCGGCGGCCAGCGGTGAAGCAGCGCTCCCGCCGCGGCGCGGGCGTCTGCCGCGTACAGGTCCGCGCCCAGCGCGTACGCCCATACGCCCTCGGGGCCGAACCCCGGACCGCCCGCCATGACCGGGACACCGGCGCATCTACAGGTCTCGATCTGCCGGTGCGCGAGCGGAAGGTTGAACGTCAGCGTGCACGAGAGAGCGACGACGTCGGGGCCGGTCTGATGGACGTCCGACAGGAGCTCGGGCGGGGAGATCGAGCCGCCGAGCGAACGCACCTGGAAGCCGCGCAGGCGCAGCACCTCGGCGAGGATGTGGGAGGGCAGAACGTGCCATTCGCCATCGCTGCACGCCACCAGCACCTGGCGCGGTGGCCCGGCCTCGACAGGGGTGCGGGCGGCGGAGGCGACCGCGTCCACCGTCAGCCTGCTGACATGGGTGGCCGCGTGCTCCCGCGCCACCGTCCACTCGCCGGACTCCCACCTCTCACCGACCCTCACCTGGGCGGGTGCCACCAGGCCGAGCAGTACGTCCTCCGCGCTCACGCCGCCGCTCGTCACCAGGCCGACGGCCAGCTCCAGCGCTCCGCCCTCGTCCGCGTCGGCAAGGCAGGCATCGAAGTCCGCCCGGACGGCGTCGGTGATCCCGGTGGCGTTCATGGGCTCCGTGGCTCCCCGGTACTCGCGGACCCGCCGGGGCCCTCGGGCCGACGGTGCGGCGGTGAGCCACGGCGGGGAGGCGCCTGAAGCGTCAGGAGGGAGATGTCGTCGTGCGGGCGGCCGGCGAGCCATTCGGTCGTGAGGAGCTCCAGCCGCTCGGCGACCGACGGCGCCTGCATGCCGGCGCAGCTGGCCAGCGCGTCGACGAGGCGTTCGTCGCCGTATATCTCCCGTCCGCTCATCCCGCCTCGGGCCTCGGTGAGCCCGTCGCTGTAGAGAAGCATCAGCTCACCGGGTGCGAGGCGGAACTCCGTACAGCCGAAACTGGGATCGGGCAACGCCCCGACGAGCATGCCCTCGCAGACGATTTCCTCCACCTTTCCGTCGCCACGGAGTACGAGCGGGGAGAGATGGCCCCCGCTGGCGATCTCCACCTTCACCGAGCCGTCGTCGCGGGGCCGGGCGGAGCCCGTGACCAGGGTCGTGAAGCGGCGTCCGGCGCTGATGACGAGGTCGTTGAGCAGTTGGAGGTCGCCCAGGGGGTCGGGGCCCCGCTTGACCATGGCCAGGGTGCGCAGGCTCTGCCGTACCTGCCCCGCCAGCACCGCGGCCTCCGCGCCCTTGCCGGCCACATCGCCGAAGAAGAACGTGACACCGCCCGCGGGGCAGGGGGCCACGTGGTAGTAGTCGCCGCTGATGCGCAGGGCCTCGGCGGCCGGCCGGTAGGCGGCGCCGAGCCTGAGGCCGTCGGCCACCGGCAGCGGCTCCGGAGCCATGCTGGCCTGGAGGACGGCGATGGTGTGGGCCTGCTGCGAGTAGAGCGCCGCCGTCGCCAGCGCGAGTCCGGCCCGTTCGGCGAACTTGTGCGCCAGCTCGATGTCCGCGTCCTCGAAGCGGGCACGCCCCGGACCGCGCAGCATGATCAGCACACCGGCCGGTACGCCTCCCGCGGCGAGCTGGACCACCAGCGCCTCCTCGCCCTGAACGAGCTCACCCGGCAGGACGTCGTCGAGCGCGGCCATCTCCTTGGGGCGTACGACAGCGGGGCGGGGTTGGAGTCCGTGCAGCGCGTCCGCGACCTTGGGTATCCGCTCGAGCGCTTCGACCGTCACCTCCCCGGCGGCCCGGCCATCGCCCGGACCCGCCCGGTGCCAGTGCGTACGTCGTCCGCTCGCGGGCAGGACGACCACGGACGCGTCCGCCAGTTCCGGGATCACCAGCTCCACGAGCGCACGGGCGGTACGGCCGTGGTGGAGCGAGGCACCCAGGCGCCGGGTGGTCTCGTCCAGGAAGGCGGACCTGTCGCGCTCGTCGCGGAGCGCGGCCTCGACGAGCCCCAGCAGCTCACTCAGCTGCGCCGGGGCACGACCCCGTGCGCCCCGGCCCCCGCCGTCGCCGCTGTCCGTCATCGGCCACCGCCTCTTGTACGCTTCGCCACTCCGCCGCTGCGCCCGTAATGCCCAATTATTCCCCTTCCGTGTGTCTCGCCATGTAGCGGGAGGGCGTCCGTGACGGAGGATGTCTCCATGATCGAAGGCATCCACACCGAGAAGGCCCCGTTCGTACGCTTCTCCGACGGCACCGCGCCCCCGTTGTCCCAGGCCATCAGGGTCGGTGAGCTGATCTTCACCTCCGGGCAGGGGCCACTCGACCCCGTTACGCACGAGATACCGGCCGACTTCGACGACCAGGCGCGGCAGGTCCTGCGCAACCTCGTCGCGGTCTTCGCCGCGGCCGGTGGCGGCAAGGACCTGATCGTCAAGTGCACCTGCTATCTCAGCGACCGCGGCCACTTCGCCGCCTTCAACCGCGTGTACGCGGAGTTCTTCGCGGATTGCGCTCCGCTGCCCGCCCGGACCACGGTGGTCACGCAACTCGTGCGCGACGGCGTACTCGTCGAGATCGACGGCGTCGGTCGCGTCGGACGCCGGTAACCGCCCGCCGTCCGCGGCTTGCGCTTTCCGTCGCGTCAACTCCTACGGTCGCACGTGTGGCCGGACGCACCGGCCCGGCGAGGAGGGTGCGGCCATGGCCTGGTCGATTGCGGACGTGGCACGGATGTCCGGGGTGACGTCCCGGACTTTGCGTCACTACGACGAGATCGGACTGCTCGCTCCCGCGTACATCGGCGGCAACGGCCACCGCTACTACGAGCAGGCCGGCCTGCTGCGGTTGCAGCAGATCCTGCTGATGCGGGAACTGGGCCTGGGGCTGCGCGAGATCGCGGCGGTCCTGGCGGACCAGGTTGACCAGGTGGCCGCGCTGCGCGAGCACCAGCGCAGACTGCTGGCCGAGCGGGACCGCCTCGACGTGCTCGCCCGCACGGTCGCCCGCACCATCGCCGAACTGGAGGAAGACGAGGAGACGCCCGACATGGGAAAGATCAACGGGCCGGAGAACCTGTTCACCGGCTTCGACACCACCCGCTACGACTCGCCCGCCCGCACACAGTGGCCCGACCAGGCGCAGCGGTCAGCGCAGTTCGCCGCCACGCTCACCGAGGCGGAGACGGAGCGGCTCCAGCGTGAGGCGACTGCGGCCATCGTCCGTATGGCCGAGTTCATGCAGGCCGCCACGCCGGTGACCGACCCCGCCGTGCAGGCCGAGATCGACGCCCATTACCAGGGCATCTGCCGGATGTGGACCCCGGACGCGGCCGCGTTCAAGGCCCTGGCGCGGAACTACGTCGACGACGCGCAGTGGCGCGCGGCCTACGACCAGGTCGCGGCCGGGCTGGCCGAATACCAGCGGAACGCCATGGTCATCTACGCCGACGCCCGGCTGAGCTGACCGGCCGCCGAAAGGGGGCGGGTTCAGAGGAAGCTCAGAACTTCCTGTGCCAGTCTGGCGCGCCTCACAGGCCGACACACGGAGCGCCCGTGCACGCGCCGACTGCTCGTGGTCACTTTCTGGAGGAACACCTGATGAGCATCACCGTTGTCAACGGCCTGCCCGCACACGTCCTGGTCGTGCACTTCGTCGTCGTGCTCGTCCCGCTGAGCGCCCTGGCCGTCGTGGTCGGCGCGATATGGCCGAGTGCCGCCCGGCGGATGGGGGTGGTGCTTCCCCTTCTGGCCCTCGTGACGCTGGCGAGTGTGCCCGTGGCCACGAACGCCGGCGAGTGGCTGGAGGAACACGTCGACAGCAACGCCCTGGTGCGCGAGCACGCCGAGCTCGGCGACGGGTTGCTCCCCTGGGCGGCGGGCCTGTTCGTGCTGGCGACGGCGGTCTGGTGGACGAACCGCGGGTCGGCGTCGGCGGAGGCGGCCCCCGAGGAGCGGACCCGGGCGGCCACGCCCCGGTCCGCTCTGATCGTCCGTGCGGCGGCAGTGGTGCTCTCCGTCGTGGTGGCCGCGGGCGCCGTGGTGGACGTGTACCGGATCGGCGACTCCGGAGCGAAGGCCGCCTGGCACGACGGCTTCTCCAAGACCGCCGATGGTGGCGGACACGGTGACAACGACTGACCTCCCAGACCCGGTTGCCACGGCTGTCGGGCGAGGAACCCCGGGCCCCACTGCCGCCGAGCGTGGTCGTGCCGAGTGCCCCAGGCGGTCGCGTGGTGCCACCAGGAAGAAGAAGTAGCCGCCTGCCGCGTCCATGCGGCGTATCCCCCCCTGTCCGCGGGCCCTTGCCGTGGTCGCTGACATCGACGCCCATGCCGGCCAGGTCGACCAGTTGCCCGGCGAGACGCTCCACTTCGGTCACCACGTGAGCGGGGATGCCGCCTGCCACGTGAGCGTGATCGGGGTCGTTACTCCCAGCGCCGGCCGACGCTCATCGAGGTGGGAGTCCGAGCGCGGCATGTGCGTCGTCCAGGATCCTGCCGATCGCGGATGCAGCGCGTCGGGCCTGGGGCGCGTCCCCCCGTCTCGGCAGCGTCCTCCCAGTGACGGAACTCTTTCGCGATCTCCGGCTGCCGCTGAATGTGCACGTAGACGGCCCACTGGGCGATGAACCGCTGGAGAGGGGCCAGGTCGGAAGCCTGCCGGGACTGGTCGGCCGCCTGATCCAGCTCCCGCGTGAAGGCGGGAAGGGCGGCGGGGCGATCTGCGCGACGGCCTGGCGAAGGGCCGTGGCAGTGGCAGGCGGCTGAGGAATGAGTGGCTGCCCAGTGGCGGAGGTGGTCATTGCTGCTCCCATGGGCGGGATTCTGATCCCTGGGAGCAGCGTATCGACTGCGAGCCCGATCGCATCGCCCGATCGAGTGAGGGCGCGCCTCCTCGGCCTGGCGGGGACAGTGTCCGAGCGGCCAGAAGACCAGCGCCCCGGGATCGGCCGCGGGTTTGGCCGCGCCGGCTGCCAGTGACCGCTGGCCGTTAGCCGTCCGCCGGGGCTACCCCGATCGGGCAGGAGACGCCCGTGCCGCCGATGCCGCAGTAGCCGTTTTTGTTGCGGTCAAGATACTGCTGGTGGTAGGGCTCGGCCGGGTAGAAGGGGCCCGCGGGGAGGATTTCGGTGGTGATCTCGCCGTAGCCGGAGCCCGTCAGGACGGACTGGTAGGCGGTGCGGGAGGACTCGGCCTCGGACTGCTGCTCGGGGGAGTGGGCGTAGATCGCCGAGCGGTACTGGGTGCCGACGTCGTTGCCCTGGCGGAAGCCCTGGGTGGGGTCGTGGGACTCCCAGAAGACCTTCAGGAGGGCGGCGTAGGAGGTGATCTTCGGGTCGAAGACGACGCGGACGGCCTCGGTGTGGCCGGTGAGGCCGCTACAGACCTCCTCGTAGGTGGGGTTCTCGGTGTGGCCGCCCTGGTAGCCGACGAGCGTGGTCCACACGCCCGGGGCCTGCCAGAACTTCCGCTCCGCGCCCCAGAAGCAGCCCAGGCCGAAGTCGGCGACGACCAGGCCCTCCGGGTACGGGCCGGTCAGGGGGTTGCCGAGGACCGTGTGGCGGTCGGGCACGGGGAAGCCCGGTTCGGGGCGGCCCTTCAGCGCCTCCTCGGCGGTGGGGAGGTGGTTCCTGTGGCGGCTGAACAGCATCTTCGGGCTCCTCGCGGGACGGGTACGGCGGCTGCCACGTTCGCGCGGCGTGCTTTGACTTCAACGGGTACGGGGGTACGGGAATTCCGGGCCTCCGGCGGTCCCTCTCACCGTCAGCGCGGCAGTGTCACCGCGGCAGCGTCGCCGGTGTGCCGCCGCTGCCCTCCCAGCCCGCCACCGCCAGCGCCCGGTACACCGTGTACTCGGCCGCCGGGTCCGCCCCGTACGACCACGGGACCGCGCCCACGTGGCCGTCCACATGGCGCAGCTGCTCCAGGGCCTCCGCGTACCGCTCCGCGCGGACCAGGAAGAAGACCAGCAGGTGGCGGACGTGCGGCAGCACCGGGTGGTCGGCGGGGGCCTGGCGGACGGCGTAGAGGGCGCCCTCCATCGCCTTGGTGATCACCTCGCTGCGGTAGAGGGTGCGCACGAGGTTGGCCTCCGGCAGGTGCTCGAAGACGCCGAAGAGGGGGAGGGCGGGCAGCAGGCTCTTCGCGGGGGCGGAGGCGGCGGCCGCGTGGGTGAAGGCGTCGGCGCGGTCCTGGGAGCCGTGCCACTTCTCGCACCAGTAGTGGAGGGCGGCCAGATGGGCGCCCATGTGGTGCGGGGCGAGCTTGGTGACCTTGGTCCACAGCTCTTCGAAGTCGGCCTGCCGATAGGCCATGCCGCGGGCCACGCCGAGTTCGATGATGTGCGGCACCGGGTCCTTTGGGGCCAGCCGGGCCGCCTCGTGGCAGACGTCCCGGGCCTCCTCCAGGATCATCCGGAAGTCCTGCGAGGACGGGTCGAGCAGCGCCTGGCGGACCAGGAACTCCGCGTGCACCTCCGCCGCGCCCGGGTCCTCGGGGGCCGCCACCCGCCAGGTGCGCAGCCACATCCCGCCCTGGCCGGGGGCCTGGGCGAGCTCGAAGGCCGCCGCCCCGGCCAGGGTCTGCACCCGCTGCCAGCGCAGCTCCGAAGTCGCGTCGGTGAGGGCGAGCAGCCGGGCGGCCGGCTGCCAGTCCTGCCGGGCCTGGACCTCCTCCAGCGCGTCGATCAGCTGCCGGTCCGGACCGGGCAGCCGTACGTCCAGCCGCTCGCGCGGCACGAAGCCGTACTCCTGCGGGTCCGAAGCGCGCATCGCGCCCTGCATGGCCCCGCGGCCCCCGCGCATCCGCCGCAGCGCCGGTACGACGATCAGCCCGCCAATCATCACGATGGCGATGAGGAAGATCAGAAGCTCCATGAGGTGTCCCCGTGTGAAGGCCCGTAACGGCTTGTGGTGCGGAACGGCTTGTGGTCCAGCCTATGCGCCCCGGCGGTCGTTGAATCCAGCACGGGCGCGTCGGGCGTTACGCTCGGGCCCATGAGCCACCAGCACCCCCAGGGGCATCCTCAGAGTTTCGAGACGCTCGCCATCCACGCGGGCCAGGAGGCGGACTCCCTCACCGGCGCCGTCGTCCCCCCGATCTACCAGGTCTCCACCTACAAGCAGGACGGCGTGGGGGGTCTGCGGGGCGGCTATGAGTACAGCCGTTCCGCCAACCCCACCCGCACCGCGCTCGAGGAGAACCTGGCGGCGCTGGAGGGCGGCCGCCGCGGCCTGGCCTTCGCCTCGGGGCTCGCCGCCGAGGACTGCCTGCTGCGCACGCTCCTGGTGCCGGGCGACCACGTCGTGATCCCGAACGACGCGTACGGCGGTACGTTCCGCCTGTTCGCGAAGGTCGTGGAGCGCTGGGGCGTGGAGTGGTCGGTGGCCGACAGCTCCGACCCGGCGGCGGTACGGGCCGCGCTCCGCCCCCGTACGAAGGTGGTCTGGGTCGAGACGCCCAGCAACCCGCTGCTCGGCATCACCGACATCGCCGCCGTCGCCGACGTCGCCCGCGAAGCGGGGGCCCGGCTGGTGGTGGACAACACCTTCGCCAGCCCCTACCTCCAGCAGCCGCTCGCGCTCGGCGCGGACGTCGTGGTGCACTCCACCACCAAGTACATGGGCGGGCACTCGGACGTCGTCGGCGGTGCGCTGATCGTCGCCGACCCCGGTCTCGGCGACGAACTCGCCTTCCACCAGAACGCGATGGGCGCGATCGCCGGGCCCTTCGACTCCTGGCTGGTGATGCGCGGCATCAAGACGCTCGCCGTCCGGATGGACCGGCACAGCGCGAACGCCACGCGGATCGCGGAGATGCTCACCGCGCACCCCAAGGTGACCCAGGTGTACTACCCGGGGCTGCCGGAGCACGCGGGGCACGAGATCGCGGCCAAGCAGATGCGGGCCTTCGGCGGCATGGTGTCGTTCCGGGTCGCGGGCGGCGAGGAGGCGGCGGTCGAGGTGTGCGACCGGGCGCGGCTGTTCACGCTGGGGGAGTCCCTCGGCGGCGTCGAGTCGCTGATCGAGCACCCGGGGCGGATGACGCACGCCTCTGCGGCGGGCTCGGCGCTCGAGGTGCCGGCCGATCTCGTACGGCTGTCGGTCGGCATCGAGTCGATCGACGATCTGCTGATGGATCTGGGCCAGGCTCTGGGCTGACGACCGGCTCCGGGGTGGCGACCGGCTCTGGTCACCACCCCCAGCGTCACCACCCCTCGAGGGGAGGGGTGGTGTCGGTGGGCGGCGGCGCGGCCCACGGTTCGACGATCGCCGCCCAGACGCCGAACGCGACGATTGCGGCGAGCAGCAGCAACCAGCCGATGGTGCGCACCACTTGGTGGCGGTGGAGCATCCGCTGCCCCCGTTCGGCGGCCCGGCCCGCCAGATCCGGCGGCAGCGCCGGGTGCGGGCCCTCCAGCATCCGGCGGACCTCGGTCTCCTTGCGGTCGGGGAAGCTCATGGGCCCGCTCCGGCTCCTGCCTCGGCTCCGGCTCCGGCTTCTGCCCCCGTCGCCTCGGTGGCCGACGGGCTGCCGCTGGACGGGGGCGTTCCGCCGGAAGATGACATTCCGGCGGAGGATGACGTTCCACCGGAGGGCGACGTTCCGGCGGAGCCTGGCGTTCCGGCGGACGGGCGCGTCCCAGTCGTGCCGCGCCGGGCCGCCGCGCTGCGCATCGCCGTGACCGCGCGGGTGCAGATCGCCCGGACCCGCTCGACCGGGAGCCCGAGCGCCGCCGCCGTCTGCTCCTCCGCGACCCCCTCGTACAGCCGCAGCACCAGCACCAGCCGCTCCTGCGGGGTGAGCCGGGCCAGGGTGCCGCCGCGCGGGCGGCGGTAGCGGTGACCCCGGTGGGCGAAGAGGGCGGCCAGCGTCCGGCGGGTGTGGTCGTACGGATCCTCGCCGCGCAGCCGGTCCCAGCGCGCGTACGTGCGCGCGAGCGCGGCGGTCAGCAGGCGCTCGGCGGCTTCGGTGTCCCCCGTCGGCTCCCCCGTGAGCAGCGCGGCCGCATGCAGCAGTCGGCCACCCGCGCCCGCGACGAATGCCTCGAATTCCCGGGCCCGGCGGCCATCCCGTGCTGCCCGCCGCTCTCGCACCACGCCCTCCGCCTCCCGTTCCTTTTAGGACACGGCAGGCACAGGCACCTGGTCAAGATGTCTGCGCCGGGGTCAGGTGGCGGGCGCCGCCTGGGGCACCGTGGTGTGCGCGGCGGAGAGGGCGACGTTGAAGCGGGTCAGGAGGTCGCAGAAGAGATCGCGCTCCTCCGCCGTCCAGTCCCCGGTCACGCGGGACATCAGATCGCGCCGTGACGAACGCACCTCCTCCAGGCGGGCCTTGCCGCGCGGGGAGAGCTGTAGCACGACCGCGCGGCCGTCCTCGGGGTGCGAGGTGCGCTTGACCATGCCGGAGTCGACCAGTGGGGCGACCTGGCGGGTCACGGTGGAGGAGTCGATGCCCATGCTCCCCGCGAGCGCCTTGACCCCCATGGGGCCTTCCTGGTCGAGCCGGTTGAGCAGCAGATACGCGGCTCGGTCCATGGAATTGCGGGCCTGGCCGACGCCGCCGAGCCGGGTCTGTTCCGCACGGCGGGCGAAGACGGCGACCTGATGCTGGAGTGCGTCCAGTACGCCGGTGTCGAGTTGAGTCGTCATGTCCGATTGGGTGGGCATGGCCTAGGGCTCACTTCATGCGGTGGTCTGTGGGTGTGGCACAGAGTACGCGGCCGGGGGCCCGCCCGTACGGGGGCTGCAAAAACATGACGGCCTCCGAGCCACAACCTGCCGTTCTGGGCCGTTCCCCGGCGCCGTGGCCCGTCGGCGGCCCCGTGTCCGGCGTCGGTCCGGGGCCATCCCCGCCGCCGGCCCGGCCCGCGGGGGTGTGTCGGGGGTGAGCTGCGAGACTGGGGACCATGGCTGCACGACACGGCGACGAGGACGGGCCCGGCTCCGGGTCCGGCCCGGCCTCGCACCTCATCCCTCCCGCCCCTGCGTCCGCCCCCGTGACCGCGTCTCCGTCCGCGTCCGCGTCCGAGGGTTCTGTATCCGGAGGTTCCGCCTCCGAGGGGTCCGGGACGACGATCACCCTCGACGACATCCGCGGCGCGCAGAAGACGCTCTCGGGCGTCTCCCGGCTCACCGCGCTGGAGGGCAGCCGCTATCTGTCCGGTCTGGTCGGCGCGCCGGTCCACTTCAAGTGCGAGAACCTCCAGCGCACCGGGTCGTTCAAGCTGCGCGGCGGCTATGTGCGGATCGCGGGGCTCGGCCCCGAGGAGCGGGCGGCCGGGGTGGTCGCGGCGAGCGCCGGGAACCATGCGCAGGGCGTCGCCCTCGCGGCCTCGCTGCTGGGGGTGCGCTCGACGGTCTTCATGCCCGAGGGCGCACCGCTGCCGAAGATCGCGGCCACCCGGGACTACGGCGCCGAGGTGCGGCTGTACGGGCAGATCGTGGACGAGACGATGCGGGCGGCGAAGGAGTACGCCGAGCGCACGGGCGCGGTCTTCATCCACCCCTTCGACCACCCGGACATCATCACCGGGCAGGGCACGGTGGGGCTGGAGATCCTGGAGCAGTGCCCCGAGGTGCGCACCGTGGTGGTGGGCATCGGCGGCGGCGGGCTGGCCGCCGGTATCGCGGTGGCGGTGAAGTCGCTGCGGCCGGATGTGCGGGTGGTGGGGGTGCAGGCGGAGGGCGCCGCGGCGTATCCGCCGTCGCTGGCGGCCGGGCGGCCGGTGACGATCGACGCTCCCGTGACGATGGCGGACGGCATCAAGGTGGGACGGCCGGGCGATGTGCCGTTCCAGATCATCGAGAACCTGGTCGACGAGGTCCGTACGGTCACCGAGGACGAGCTGTCCAGTGCGCTGCTGCTCTGTCTGGAGCGGGCGAAGCTGGTGGTGGAGCCCGCGGGTGCGAGCCCGGTGGCCGCGCTGCTGTCTGCGCCGGAGTCCTTCGAGGGGCCGGTGGTCGCGGTGCTCTCGGGCGGCAATGTCGATCCGCTGCTGATGCAGCGCATCCTGCGGCACGGCATGGCCGCGGCGGGGCGCTATCTGTCGCTGCGGCTGCGGCTCACCGACCGGCCGGGCGCGCTGGCCACGCTGCTGGGGGTGCTGTCGACGCTGGACGCCAATGTGCTCGACGTCAGCCATGTGCGCACCAACCCGCGGCTCGGGCTGAGCGAGGCCGAGGTGGAGCTGCACCTGGAGACGAAGGGGCCGGACCACTGCGAGGACGTCCGGGAGGCGCTGCGCGGCGCCGGGTACACGGTGATGGCCTGACGGCGGGGGCGGGGCCTCTCTCGCGGGCGTAGGGCCGCGGCTCGATTTCTTCATTTCGTTCGCCTCGCGCATGTCGCGATGTATCGCGTCTCGGTTACGATTGCCGTCCAGTTGCTGCCGAGCGCTGCCCATATGGGCGGACTTATGCCTTGATTGAGTGTGGAACTGACCCAACCCCGGGAGTGCCAACATGCCAGGCGCTATTCACGCCGAGGGTCTGGTGAAGACCTTCGGTGACGTAAAGGCTCTGGACGGCGTCGATCTCGACGTACCGGAAGGAACCGTGCTCGGACTGCTCGGCCCCAATGGCGCCGGCAAGACCACCGCGGTGCGCGTGCTCACCACGCTGCTGCGCCCGGACAGCGGAACGGCGGTGGTCGCGGGGGTGGATGTGCTCAAGAACCCCAACGAGGTCCGTCGCTCCATCGGGCTGTCCGGCCAGTTCGCCGCCGTGGACGAATATCTGACCGGCCGTGAGAACCTCCACATGGTCGGCCAGCTCTACCAGATGGGAGCGCGGCAGGCCAAAGCCCGCGCGAGTGAGCTGCTGGAGCGGTTCAGCCTCGCGGATGCGGCCGACCGCACCGCCAAGACGTACTCCGGCGGGATGCGCCGACGGCTGGACCTCGCCGCGGCCCTGGTGGTCAGCCCGCCCGTGATGTTCATGGACGAGCCCACCACCGGTCTGGACCCGCGCAACAGACAGGCGCTGTGGGAGGTCATCCAGGAGCTGGTGGCCGGCGGTACGACGCTGCTGCTGACCACGCAGTATCTGGAGGAGGCGGACCATCTGGCGCATGACATCTGCGTGATCGACCGTGGCCGGGTCATCGCCCGCGGCACCTCCGACCAGCTCAAGGCCCGTACGGGCGGCGAGCGCGTGGAGGTCGTGGTGCATGAGCGCGAGGACATCGCGGCCGCCGAGGAGGTGCTGCGGGTCCTGGGCAAGGGCGAGACGACCGTGCAGGAGCACACCCGTAAGGTCACCGTCCCGGTCGTGGGCGGCGCCAAGCTGCTCGCCGAGGTCATCCGCGAACTGGACACCCGTGGTGTCGAGATCGACGACATCGGGCTGCGCCGCCCGACCCTGGACGACGTATTCATCTCGCTCACCGGCCATGGCGCCGGGAAGGGGGAGGCGAAATGAGCACGATGAGCGATTCCCTGGTCATCGCCCGACGGAATCTGATCCGGATGACCAGAATTCCGGAGATGGTCCTGTTCGGGCTGGTTCAGCCGGTGATGTTCGTGATCCTCTTCACGTACGTCTTCGGCGGCTCGATGAAGATCGGCAACAGCACCGACCCGGACGTCTACAAGAACTTCCTGATGGCCGGGATCTTCGCGCAGACCGTGACCTTCGCCACCGCGGGCGCGGGGGCGGGGATCGCGGAGGACATGCACAAGGGGTTGATCGACCGGTTCCGCTCGCTGCCGATGGCCCGGGGCGCGGTGCTCACCGGCCGGACCTTCGCCGACCTGGTGCAGACGACGCTCACCCTGGTGGTGCTGGCCGTCGTCGCGCTGATCGTGGGCTGGCGCCCCGGCTTCGCGGACTCGACCAACATCGGGAAGATCCTGGGCGGCTTCGGCCTGCTGCTCCTGCTGGGATACGCCTTCACCTGGATCGGGGCGCTGATCGGCCTGTCCGTCCGCACCCCGGAGGCGGCGACCTCCGGCGGTCTGATCTGGCTGTTCCCGGTGACGTTCATCTCGAACGCCTTCGTGGACTCCAGCCAGATGACCCCGTGGCTGCGGCATATCGCCGAGTGGAACCCGTTCAGCGCCACCGTGCAGGCGTGCCGCCAGCTCTTCGGCGACCCCGGTCTGTCGCGGTCCGGCGCCTGGCCGATGCAGCACCCGGTCTGGGCGTCGCTGATCTACTCGGCCCTGATCATCGTGGTCTTCCGGACGCTGGCGGTGCGCAAGTACCGCTCGGCGGCCGCCTGAGCGGCCCGTGGTGAGGGGGAGCCCCGGCCGCATGGCCGGGGCTCCACACCGGGCGTTCAGCCCTGGTAGGGCTTGGCCTCGAGGATGCGCACCGAGGCGGTGCGGCCGTTGGGGAGCTCGTACTCCGCGTCCTGGCCGACCTTCTTGCCGTTCACACCCGAACCCAGCGGGGACTGCGGCGAGTAGGTCTCGACGTCCGCGCTCGCGTACTCACGGGAGGCGAGCAGGAACGTCAGGGTGTCGTCGGGGTCGCCGTCGAAGGCGATGGTGACCACCATGCCGGGGGCGACCACGCCCGTGTCCGCGGGTGCCTCGCCGACCTTCGCCTGCTGGAGGAGCTGCGTCAGCTGACGCACTCGGAGCTCCTGCTTGCCCTGCTCCTCCTTGGCGGCGTGGTAACCCCCGTTCTCCCGGAGGTCACCCTCCTCCCGGGCAGCCTCGATCTTCTTCGCGATCTCGACACGTGCGGGACCCGACAGGTACTCCAGCTCCGCCTTGAGCTGGTCGTACGCCTCCTGGGTCAGCCAGGTGACGTTCTCGCTGGTCTGGGTCACAGGTGCTCCTCGTCGGTACTGGGAATACAAATGAACGCCCTACTCAGAAGGGTGCGCCTTCGTCGCCGGGCGAAACCACGAGCCTAACAATTCCGGCAAGAAACGGGGAGGAGGGAACTGGGCGCAATGCGTAGGAATCGCGTCAGTGCTGGTCAGATCGGGGCACGCACCCGACACGTCCTGTTCGATTATCGAACAGGCGTGCAGTCGATCAACTCGGCGCTGGTCGCCCGGGCCGTGGTCCGTACGGTCACGACCTTGACCATGTCCTCCTGGTGCTGGCCGAAGGTGAAGTCCTTCCGGCCCACCTCGTCGTGGTACTCGTCCAGGGTACGCACCGTGCAGACGCCGGTCGCGTCCTTTTCCTTGGTGATCTCCAGCCGGACCTCGACGGCGTCGTCGGCGACCACCTTGAAACCGGTCAACCGGCCGCTGACGTCCTGACCGGCGATGTAGTCGTACCCGAACCACGCGATCAGGGCCAGCAGCCCGGCACCGAGCACGGCGCCGACGATCTTCAGCGTCCGGTCGGCACGCGCGTCCGCGGACCGGCCGTAACGCCCGTCGGGCAGCCCCTCGCGCACCGCGGCCATGGGCGTTCCTCCTGCTGGGGGAGAGATCGGAATTATTCGTCCCCGGTTTAGGTCACTATAGAAGCCGTCTCCCACGACGAATCACTGAGGATCGAACTTGACTGAGCAGCTGCGTTTGATGGCCGTGCACGCGCACCCGGATGACGAGTCGAGCAAGGGCGCGGCCACCATGGCCAAGTACGTGTCCGAGGGGGTGGACGTGCTGGTCGCCACCTGCACAGGCGGGGAGCGCGGCTCCATCCTCAACCCCAAGCTCCAGGGTGACCCCTACATCGAGGAGCACATTCACGAGGTCCGCGCCAAGGAGATGGACGAGGCGCGCCAGATCCTCGGCGTCAGGCAGGAGTGGCTGGGCTTCGTGGACTCCGGACTGCCCGAGGGCGATCCGCTGCCGCCCCTGCCCGAGGGCTGCTTCGCGCTCCAGGACGTGGAGGCCGCGGCGGAGCCCCTGGTGAAGCTGATCCGTACGTTCAAGCCGCAGGTGATCACCACCTATGACGAGAACGGCGGCTATCCGCACCCCGACCACATCATGACCCACAAGATCTCGATGGTGGCCTTCGAGGCGGCCGGTGACCCCGAGAAGTACCCGGCGGCGGGGGAGCCCTGGCAGCCGCAGAAGCTCTACTACAACCAGGGCTTCAACCGGGCGCGCACCATGGCGCTGCACGAGGCGCTGCTGGCCCGCGGGCTGGACTCGCCGTACGGGGAGTGGCTGGAGCGCTGGAAGACGTTCGGACGGCCGGAGCGCACCCTGACCACCTATGTGCCCTGCGCCGACTTCTTCGAGATCCGCGACAAGGCGCTGATCGCGCACCGTACGCAGATCGACCCCGACGGCGGCTGGTTCCGGGTGCCCATGGACATCCAGAAGGAGGTCTGGCCCACCGAGGAGTACGAGCTCGCCAAGTCGCTCGTGGACACTTCCCTCCCCGAGGACGACCTCTTCGCGGGCATCCGCAACAATTGAGTTCATGATGAGCGCCACCAGCACCCTCGCCATGACGCATCTCGTCCCGCTCGCCAAGGACCTGGACGAGAACAAGGTGACCCCGGGCGTCCTCGGTTTCATCGTCTTCGCCGTGATCGGCGCGGCGGTGTGGCTGCTGATGAAGTCCATGAACAAGCACATGAAGCGGGTGAACTTCGAGGAGGCTCCGGAGGAGCCCGGCAAGGCTGCGGCGGCCGCCTCCACCGAAGGCGCCAAGGGCGCCAAGGGCGAGGAGCGCACGGCCTGACCCCTGGGCCAGCCCAGCTCCCTGGGCCAGCCCTGACCCCTGGCCGGGCCTGACCGCGTGTCCCGCGAGCGGGACCCACGCCCGGTCACGACCCGGCCGGACCTCCCTGGCGGCCCCGGCCGGACCCCGCGGCCCGGCCCGTCTGTGCGCTCCGCGTGGCTCAGCGGATCGGCGGAGGTCGGCCACCGTTCGAAACGACCGGCCACGATGGTGTCGCAGACGAACGACGGCATCTCCGCGCACGTCCAGCGGAGCGGCTAGGCGCGAGGCCGGTCCGGCAGCACGGCCATGACCTCGCGCGAGTGGCGGCTCGGCACCATGCCGAGCTGCCATGCCTGCCACCCCGTCTCCGGCTCGACGCCGCGCTCCAGCACCAGCGCGAACGCCTCCGCGCACCCCTCCAGCCGGGAATCGCCCGCCGTGCCCTCCTCGCGCATCTCCCGCAGCAGCTCCGCCAGCTCCTCCTGGGCCACCGCCGTGCCGATGACGGAACCGCCGGCGGAGGCGAACGGCAGCAGCGTGCAGCGCAGGAACCGGGCCCAGGAGCGGCCGCGCCGGTCCCCGTACCCCGCGAACAGCACCGCCGCCTCGTCCACCAGATCCAGGGCCTGCGCCGCCTTGCCGTTTCCCGCGTCGATCACCGCCAGCTCGACACAGGACCACGCCTCGCCATGGGCCACGCCCACCCGGCGGAAGTCCTGCCGCGCGTCCTGGAGCAGCTGCCTCGCGAAGCCGCTGTTGCGCAGCGAGCCCGTCTGCGCCGCCCGCAGATCACGGGTCACCCGCGCCGAGTGATGCCGGGCACACGCCAGCCCGTACACATCCCGCATCCGGCTGAACATCGTGCGGGCCCGCTCCAGCTCGCGCACCGCCGAGTCGTGGTCGCCGCGCTCCTCCAGCGCCTGGCCCAGGTAGTACAGCGTCCATGCCTCACCCCGCGCGTCCTCGTTCTCCCGGTGGCGGGCGAGGGCCTGGCGCAGCTGGTCGACGGCCGTCGACGCCTCCCCGGCCACCAGCCGGGCGCGGGCGAGCTGGGTGAGCGCCCATGCCTCACCGCGCTGGTCATGGGTGCGGCTGTAGGTGTCCAGCGCCTCCCCCAGCTCGGTCTCGGCGCGCGGCACATCGCCCATCCGCAGACATGCCTGGCCGAGCTGGAAGTGCGCCCATGCCTGGCCGTGCAGGCTTTCGCTCTCCTGGTGCAGCTCCAGGGCCTCGCCCAACAGCTCCAGCGCCTCGGCCAGCCCGCCGCGGTCGCGCTCCACCGCCGCCAGGGCGTGCATCGTCCAGGCCCGGTCGCCGCGCAGCTCCTCGGCCCGCTGGAGCTCCAGCGCCTCGCGCAGCTTCGCCGCGGCTTCCACGAGATTGCCCTGGTGGTGCAGGGTGATGCCGAGACTGCACAGGGCACGGGCCGCGCCCGCCTGGTGCTGGGCCTCGAAATACAGGTCCACCACCGAGGAGAGCGTGGTGCGGGCCTGGTCCAGCTCGCCGAGCTGGCGGGCCGCGATACCGGTGCGCCACTGCACGGACCGCATCAGCAGGCCCTGGTCGACGGCCTGGGTGAGCTCGCTGATCTCGCCCAGCCGGTAGAGATCGCCGCGCAGCAGGCAGTAGTCGCACAGCGCGCCCAGGAGGTGGAGCACCGCGGACTGGTCCACACCCTCGGCATGGCGCAGCGCGGCGGTGATGAAGCTCGATTCGTCGTCCAGCCAGCGCAGCGCCGCGTCCAGCGAGGCGAAGCCATGGGCGGCGCCCTTGCCGAAGATGTCGGCACGGGTGGAGGTCTTGCCGTCGACCAGCCGGATCACCGAGTCCGCGAGCTCGGCATAGCTGCGGATCAGCCGCTCCTGCGCGGCGGTGCGCTGCTCCGGCTGCTCCTCGTCCAGCAGCCGGGCGTGGGCGAAGGAGCGCACCAGGTCATGGAGGCGGTAGCGGCTGCCGCGCACATGCTGGATCAGCCCGGCCCGGCCGAGCGCCTCCAGATGGCGGCCGGCCTCCTGCTCATCGGCGTCCAGCAGCGCCGCGGCCGCCGCGCCGCCCAGGCTGGCCCGCCCGGCCAGCGCCAGCCGGCGCAGCAGCCGCCTGGCGCCCTCCTGCTGGTCGGTGTAGCGCAGCCACAGGGTGCGCTCGATCGCGCCCACCGGGCCGTACGCCTCCAGGTCGGTGACCAGGGCGGCGGGGGAGCGGGGGCCGAGCGAGGAGCCCGCGATCCGCAGCGCCAGCGGCAGCCGCCCGCACAGCTCGGCGATCCGCTCCACGGACTGCCCGTCGTAGGGGCCCGCGCCGGAGGGCTCCTCGGCGGAGGCCCGCAGCAGCTCCTCGGCGCCCGGCTCGTCCAGCGGGCCCACCTCGATCCGGTGGACCCAGGCGGCGAGGTCGTCCGGCAGGCCGAGCGGGGTGCGCGAGGTGATCAGGACCAGGCCGTCGGACCGCTCGGGGATCAGCGTGCGCACCTGCTCGGCGTCGCGGGCGTCATCGAGCACGATGGTGACCGGCAGCCCGGTCAGATACTGGTGATACAGCTCGGTGAGCCGTCTGATGTGCTGGTCCTGCGAGGAGCGCTCCCGGAAGAGCAGCTGGTCACGGGGTGCGCCGAGCCGGTTCAGCAGATGCAGCAGCGCGTCGCGGGTGGGCAGCGGGGCGTGCTCGGGGCTGTCGCCGCGCAGATCGACCAGACAAGCGCCGCGGAACTCATCGCGCAGATGGTGGGCCGCCCGCACGGCCAGCATCGTCCGGCCGGAGCCCGGCGGGCCCTCCAGCAGCACCACCGTGGGCTTGGTCTCGGTGGACGCGCGGGCCTGCCGCACCCACTGCGCGATCTGGGTGATCTGCGCATGGCGCCCGGCGAACGGGCCGTCCGCCTCGGGGAGATGGGCGAAGGACTGCTCCAGCACGGTGCGCCTGCGGGCCGCCTGGCTGCGGTCCGCGCCGCGCAGCTTCGGCTGCCCGGTGGCGGAGGCGGAGCGCTTCGCCGAACCGCCGCCCTGGCGGGTGGCGGCCGTGGTCATCCGGTGCTGGTCGATGAACGGCCGGATGCCCCGCACCTCGACCGCCGTGAGCCACTGGAGCCGCAACTGCTCGGCCCCACCGGGCTGGTTGCGCAGTGCGGCCTGGCGGTGGGCGGCCGGCCAGTGGCTCGCGGTGAGCTTGACGACGGCCGCGACCGACCCGGCCACGACGGCCGTGACCCCCGCCCCCAGCGCCGTGCCCGCCGAGGTGCCGTACCCGAGATCGGCGCCGAAGGCCGCCACCGCGGCGACCGCCGCGGCCAGTGCCGGGGTGCCCAGCTGCCCGCGCGACAGCCGGGCGGACAGCGGTCTGCTGCCCGCGTCCGACTCGTCCAGCGCGCGCACATACGCCCCGTACTCCTCCGCGGCGGCGGCGGTGATCTCGCCGAGCGCGCCGCGCGCCCGGCTGAGCAGCACCCCGCCGTCGGTGCGCCCGCCCGAGCGGCGCACCTCCTCCTCCACGGCCCGCGACAGCAGTCGCTCGACTTCCGTCCGGTGGCTGTCCCGCAGCACCGCCAGTGACCCCGGCATGGTGATCCCCCTCCTGCGCAGTGCCATCAGTCTCCCGTTTCTGGCTCTTATCCGGCAGTCCTGTGGATAACTCCCCTGTGGATAACTTCGCCTGTCTCGCCGGGTGGGGGAGGATGGAGCCATGCCGAACCGTCTGGCGCACGAAACGTCCCCCTATCTGCTCCAACACGCCGAGAACCCGGTCGACTGGTGGCCGTGGTCGGACGAGGCGTTCGAGGAAGCGCGTCGCCGCGGGGTGCCCGTGCTGCTGAGCGTCGGCTATTCGAGCTGCCACTGGTGCCATGTCATGGCGCACGAGTCGTTCGAGGACAAGGCGACCGCCGATTACCTCAACGCCCACTTCGTCTCCGTGAAGGTCGACCGCGAGGAGCGGCCGGACGTCGACGCGGTGTACATGGAGGCGGTGCAGGCCGCCACCGGCCAGGGCGGCTGGCCCATGACCGTCTTCCTGACCCCCGAGGCCCAGCCCTTCTACTTCGGCACGTACTTCCCGCCCCGCCCCCGGCCCGGGATGCCGTCCTTCCGGCAGGTGCTGGAGGGGGTGAGCACAGCCTGGTCGGACCGCCGCGACGAGGTGCGGGACGTCGCCGGCCGGATCGTGGAGGACCTGTCCCAGCGCGGCGGTATCGCCCTGGGTTCGGACGCGCCGCAGCCGCCCGGCGAGGAGGATCTGCACAGTGCGCTCATGGCGCTGACCCGCGAATTCGACACCACCCGCGGCGGGTTCGGCGGTGCGCCGAAGTTCCCGCCGTCCATGGCGCTGGAGTTCCTGCTCCGCCACCACGCCCGCACCGGCTCCGAGGGTGCGCTCCAGATGGTGTCGGCCACCTGCGAGGCGATGGCCCGCGGGGGTATCTACGACCAGCTCGGCGGCGGTTTCGCCCGCTATTCCGTCGACGCCACCTGGACCGTGCCGCACTTCGAGAAGATGCTGTACGACAACGCGCTGCTGTGCCGGGTCTACGCCCATCTGTGGCGGGCCACCGGCTCGGACCTCGCGCGCCGGGTCGCCCTGGAGACGGCGGACTTCATGGTCCGCGAGCTGCGCACCCAGCAGGGCGGCTTCGCCTCCGCGCTGGACGCCGACAGCGACGACGGCACCGGCAGGCATGTCGAGGGCGCGTACTACGTGTGGACCCCCGAGCGGCTGAGCGAGGTGCTGGGGGAGGCCGACGCGGAGCTCGCCGCCGGGTATTTCGGCGTCACGCGTGAGGGCACCTTCGAGCACGGGGCCTCCGTGCTCCAGCTGCCCGACGGGGAGCGGCTGACGGACGCCACCCGCATCGCCTCCGTGCGGGAGCGGCTGCTGGCCGCCCGGGAGCTGCGGGCCCGCCCCGGCCGCGATGACAAGATCGTCGCGGCGTGGAACGGGCTGGCCATCGCGGCGCTCGCCGAGACCGGCGCCTATTTCGACCGCCCCGACCTGGTGAACGCCGCGACCGAGGCCGCCGAGCTGCTGGTCCGCATCCACATGGACCAGCGCGGGCGGCTGGCCCGCACCTCGCTCAACGGCACCGCGGGCGGCCACGCGGGCGTGCTCGAGGACTACGGGGATGTGGCCGAGGGCTTCCTCGCGCTGTCCGCCGTCACCGGGGACGGCGCGTGGGTGGAGTTCGCCGGGCTACTGCTGGACACCGTGCTGAGCCGGTTCACCGACGAGGACGGCACGCTGTTCGACACCGCCGATGACGCCGAGACGCTCATCCGCCGCCCCCAGGACCCGACGGACAACGCGGCACCGTCCGGCTGGACGGCCGCCGCCGGGGCCCTGCTGTCCTACGCCGCCATCACCGGTGGAGCGCGCCATCGGGAGGGTGCCGAGCGCGCCCTCGCCGTGGTGCGGGCCCTCGGCTCCCGGGTGCCCCGCTTCATCGGCTGGGGCCTGGCCGTGGCCGAGGCCCGGCTCGACGGGCCGCGCGAGGTGGCCGTGGTCGGCCCCGGTGACGACCCGGCGACTCGCGCCCTGCACCGCGCTGCGCTGCTCGCCACCGCCCCCGGGGCGGTCGTCGCGGTCGGCGAGCCCGGCTCCGGCGAGATCCCGCTCCTCCAGGACCGCCCCCTCCTGGAGGGCCGCCCCGCGGCCTACGTCTGCCGCGGCTTCACCTGCGACGCGCCCACGGCCGACGTCGAGGCCCTGACGGCCAAGCTGGGGGGTTGACCGGGGGCGGGACCGGATCTGCCGACGTACGGTGCGTGGTCCCGCCGCCGGGGCCGGGAGCCGCGACAGCCCGGGACCCGGGGCCGCGAGGCCGGGGCCCGGGGCCGGGGGTCGGGGCCGCGAGGTCGGGGGCCGGGGCCGCGATGGACCTGTCCGGAGCCGGGTCCCATGCCCGCGGCGGGGTCTGTCCGGAGCCTCGACGGGCCGGAGTCCGTGCCCGCGACGGGGCCTGTCCGGAGCCTCGACGGGCCGGAGCCCGGGGCCACGGTGGGGCTTGGGGGTGAGCACAGCGGTGCAGCCGTTGGCGCTAAGTCAAGATCCGCAGGTCAGGCTGGGTGTTCCGACCGCTCCTCGTCGGCAACGGAAGACGTATCCAAGCCCGCGATGGATACGGGCGCACGCCTGTGAACAGGTCAGTCGGTGCTGGTGTCCTCGGCACAGAACCGCGGCTGACGACCGATACGTCGGGCGACGGCGGCGATCTCCTCGACCGTGTAGGAACTGCGGGCGCCGGAGATCGGCATCCCGGTCGCGTCGGCGAGCGCCCAGCCTCGGGGTGAGCCTGCCGTTTCTCGTGCTCGGCCAGGGCCCGGTAGATGCTGGCGATGCTGGGGTTCTTCCCCCGGCGTTTGCCGGTCGGGATGTAGAGATCCCGGCGGATGTCCTCGACGGACTCGCGCTTCGCGCGTCGGCGCGGCACGGTGTGCGGCATGTCGTCGGTGATTACCGGTGGCCGCCCGCCGTACTCAGCCATATCCGCCCGATTTCGGCGAGTACTACGGCGATCCCGACTGGGTTTGCCGGAATATCAGCTGAGCGCTTGAATCTCGGTCGCTAGCCTCTCCTGACTAGCCGCCCACGACACCAATAGGGCTAGACCGTCCGCGGTCGCCGTGCCAGCGGGCGCGGTGTAGACATTCAGGAGCAGGCCGGGTTCGGCAGGCATCTCCATCGACTCGACGTCCAGGTCGAGCTGACCCACTACCGGATGGTGCACACGCTTGCGTCCGGACCGGTGGAGCCGAACGTCCTGAGATGCCCACCGCTGCCGAAATAGTTCACTGCGTGTTGATAGTTCATCGACTAGGGCCATCAACTCTTCGTCGTGCGGATCGCGGCCGGCTTCCATGCGTAGCTTCGCGGCCACATCGCAGGCGATTCGGTCATAGTCGACGAAGAACGTCTTTGCCGCCTCGGGATCTAGATACACGAACCGCGCGGTGTTCGCCGGCCGTCGCGTGTCGGCCAGCACCGGTGAATACAGCGCGCGGGCAGGTTGATTCATGGCCAGCACGTCATAACGGCCGTTGCAAATCCAAGCCGGCGCATCGGTGATGGCGTCGAGCACCTGCTGAAGCGCCGGACGCACCGTCGCGGCCGGTCGCCGACGGCGTGGACCGCTGGGCGTCCTGGACTGCCGCGCAAGGTGGAATAGGTGATCGCGCTCGGCCTCGTCAAGTTGCAAGGCGGAGGCCAACGCGTCGAGCACCCCGTCGGAGGCGCCGGTGAGGCTGCCGCGCTCCATACGCACGTAGTAGTCGACCGATACCCCTGCCAGCAGAGCTACCTCTTCGCGACGCAGACCTTTGACCCGGCGGTTGCCGCCGTAGGCGGGCAGCCCGGCCCGCTCGGGCGCGATCCGCGCGCGACGCGAGCTCAGGAATTCCTTGATCTCAGTGCGCAGATCGATCGTGGCCACCCCCTCACCATAGGCCCTGTCCGCGGGCGAAGGGAGGTTCTGCTGGTACCCCGACGGCTACGCACCCCCTCCGCCCGTCAGGTAGGACCCGGCCCGACTGGCGAGGAACACGGCGATACCCGCCATGTAGTCGTCGCGCCAAGCCGGCGTAGCGGGGCCGACCCCGCGATCGGGTAGTTGATCAGGTCTTCGAGCCGGGCGTGGTGTTTGCCGAGGCCGTCTGCGGGGCGACCGCGGCGCGGGGGCCGGCCGGCCATGCGGCGGCCAGCATGGACAGGGTGGTGTGGGCGTACCAGGCCCGGTGGTCGCGGGCCTGGTACGTCGTCGCGGCGGGTGGCCAGTACGTGGAACTGGTCCTGGCTCTCGATTCCCGCTGCCCGGCACCGGCCGCGGTCGTCGGTCCACGACCGCGGTAGGTAGAGCTCCGGGTCGATCAGCGCGTGACCGCGTGCTGATCGGTAGGCCGACCGCGGCAACCCCGCCACCAGCCCCGAGACGTACTCCCGCACCCGGCGCCGCCGCTCAGCCCGCCCGAACCGGCCCGCCACCCGCCCCACCAAGGCCCCGCGCCGACGCCTACGTACCTGATGCGGTCGTGGCGATGCCGCCGTCGATCGGGATGATGGTGCCCGTGAGGTAGGAGCCGGCCCGGCTAGCGAGGAACACGGCGATACCCGCCATGTCGTCGTCGCGGCCGAGCCGACGCAGAGGGGCCTTCGCCGCGATCGTGTCGCCGATGGCATCGAGCGTGGACGCCATCATCTGTGACGGGAACGGCCCCGGGGCTACCGCGTTCACCGTGACGTGCTGTGGGCCCAGTTCTCTGGCCAGCACCCTGGTGAGTTGATGGAGTGCCGCTTTGCTGCTGGCGTAAGAGTAGTTGGGCGACTCGGCGACGTGGACGGCGGCGATACTGCCGATGTTGATGATCCGCGCGGGATCATCGGCGGTGCCCGCCCTGCGAAGTGCGGGGAGCAGCGCCTGCACCAGCCAGAACGGCGACTTGAGGTTGAGGTCGATCACTGCGTCCCAGGCCTCGTTCGGGAACGTCTCCAGCGGCTCGCGCCACATCGCTCCCGCGTTGTTGACGAGGATGTCCAGCCGTTCCGAGTCGACCTTGACAAGATCAGCGAGGCGCTGACACTCGTCGTACCTGGACAGGTCGGCGGGGATTGCCTGAACGTCGCCGAATTCGGACAGCAGATGCTGTGCCTCCGCGCACGCGTCTGCCTTGCGTGAGCTGATGATGACGCGGGCGCCCGCCTGTAGAAGGCCGCGCGCTATCATCATCCCAATGCCCCTGGTGCCGCCAGTGACAAGTGCGCACTTGCCACTCAGATCGAAAAGGTCTGAGTGAGTGGTGAAATGGCTATCCGCCAATGGTCTTCGTTCCTTCTGTCGTGAAGCATGTGCTGACACGGTCGCGCGTCCGGTGCGGCTGAATTGAACTGATGGGGGGTAAAGCTGCGGTGCGTGTCCATGGAGTGTTGTCGGCGCTTTCGTTCAGGACGCCTGGGAGGGGTTCTCGGGCGGCCGCCGTGCGCGCCTCCCGTGGATCCATTACTTCTCCGCTGTGCGGCTGGGAACCGACTCAAACAGGTTGACAGGCGTTCTGGACGTCTGGGAGACCCTGGTGATCCAGGTACTGTGAGAGCCCCCTTGCCTGGTGCGCCGGCTCACGCCGCCACCATCCGAATGGGGCTGAGCCGGGCCCGCTACGGGCCCGCTACGGAGCCCATTCGGGGCCGCCCCGGCCCAGGGGGCGGTGCTACAGCGGGAGGCCCCGGGACAGCAGGTCCAGGGCGTGGTCGATGCTCTCCTCCATGGCCGCCATCGCCGCGTCCTCCGCCGTGCTCTGGTCGGCGCAGTGGAAGAGCGCTTCCTGGAGGACGCCCAGGACGGCTCCGACCACCACCCGCACCTCGAAGTCCTCCGGTGACCGGTCGCTGCGCTCGGCCAGGACCTCGGCGAGTAGGTCGCCGGTCCGGGACATGCTCTCGCTCATACGGGCGCGCAGCCCCGGTACCTGGCGGATCAGGGTGAGGCGGACCAGCATCTCCCGCCGCTCGTCACCGGCGAAGTGCCGGAACAGGTCGAGCAGGACGCGCCGCAGCGAGGCGACCGGCGGTTCGTCCAGGGGCCGCTCCCGGAGCGCGGCGAGCAGGACATCGTCGTACTCGTCGGAGAGGACGATGTCCTCCTTGGTGGGGAAGTAGCGGAAGACGGTGCTGGGGGAGACATCGGCGGCCTCCGCGATGCGGTCCACCGGGGTCGCGTCGTAGCCCTGCTCGGTGAACAGCCGGTAGGCGGCGCGCCGGATCGCCTGCCGGGTCTGGATCTTCTTGCGTTCGCGCAACCCGAGCTTGGGCCGCGCGGACGTCGTACGTGCGGAAGCCATGGATCTCATTGTCGGGCATCGGCGGTCTCCTGGGCCATGGCGCCTTGATCGGCGGGAACCGTACGGGGCAGGAGGATCGCGACAGCAGGAGTCCGGCCATCATCGGCAGCAGCCGCACCCCGGTGCCGAAGGCGTCGTTGCCGAGGACGGCCTGGAGGTACTGCGGCAGGACGAACAGCAGCCCCAGCAGTGAGAAGCCCACCAGCGTGATGGCGACGGCGTTCCACAGGAACGAGGGCCGGAACAGCAGCCCCAGGTCGAGCATCGGCCGCGCCGACTGCCGCTCGCGCAGGGTGAGCCCGGTGAGCAGGGCGACGGACGCGGCGAAGGCGGTGAGGATCAGCGGATGGGTCCAGCCCCGGGACGGGGCCTCGATGAGGCCCCGTGACGAGCGCGATGAGCCCGCCGACGCTGAGCGCGGTGCTGGTGAGGTCGATCCTGGGGGCCGCCGGGTCGCGGGTTTCGGGGAGCAGGAAGAGGCAGGCCAGGATGGCGATCGCGACGAGGGGAAGGTTGATCAGGAAGATCGATCCCCACCAGAAGTGGTCGAGGAGCCAGCCGCCGACGAGGGGGCCGAGCGGCATGCGGAGCCCCATCGCGGCGCTCAGGGCCGCGATCGCCCTGGACCGTTCGCCGGGACCGAAGAAGGTGGGCAGGACCGCCATGGACAGCGGCATGACCAGTGCGGCGCCCAGCCCCATGACCAGGCGCGCGACAACGACCGGGGCGGGGGTGGAGACCAGCGCTCCGATGAGCGCCCCGGTCAGGAAGATCAGCAGACCGGTGATGAGCATGCGGCGGCGGCCGAACCGGTCGCCGAGGAGGCCCGCCGGAAGCATCGCGGCGGCGAACACGACCGTGTAGGAGTCGACGATCCACTGCTGTTCGCCGATGTCGGCGTGGAGGGCCGAGGCCATGGTCGGCAGGGCGATGTTGAGGATCGTGGTGTCGAACCCGATCACCAGGGTGCTGGCGACGAGGGCCGCGAGGGTCCACCAGCGACGCGGGGTCCGGGCGCGGGTCCGAGAGGGGACCCAGGCGCGGGTCCGGGCGTGGACCAGGCGCGGGTCCGGGCGTGGAGCCGGGCGCGGGTCCGGGGCAGCGGACATGGCACACCTCCGAGAGTTACCGTCAAATGACAGTAACTCTCAAAAGATGTGGGCTGTCAATCAGGGGTGTCTATCGGTCGATCGGCCGCTCAGGCGTGCTGATAGGCCACCAGGGAGATGCCGACGTAGTGCACGACGAAGGCGGCCAGCGTGAAGCTGTGGAACACCTCGTGGAAGCCGAACCAGCGGGGTGAGGGGTTCGGGCGCTTGGTGCCGTAGATCACCGCGCCCACGCTGTAGAGCAGCCCGCCGACGACGATCAGTGTCATCACGGCGATGCCGCCGGTGCGCAGGAAGTCGGGCAGGAAGAAGATGGCCGCCCAGCCCAGCGCGATGTAGCACGGGGTGTACAGCCAGCGCGGGGCGCCGACCCAGAAGACCCGGAAGGCGATTCCGGCGAGCGCCCCGGCCCACACCAGCCACAGCAGCAACTGCTGTTTGCCCTGCGGCAGGAGTAGCAGCGTGAAGGGCGTATAAGTGCCCGCGATGATCAGGAAGATATTGGCGTGGTCCAGCCGCCGCAGCACCGCGGCGGTGCGCGGCCCCCAATTGCCCCGGTGGTAGAGGGCGCTGGTGCCGAACAGCGCGCATGCCGTGAGCGTGTAGATGGCGCAGGCCAGCCGTCCGCGCGGGCTGTCGGCGAGGGCTGTCAGCACCACGCCCGAGACCAGCGCCGCGGGGAACATGCCGGCGTGCAGCCAGCCGCGCAGCATCGGCTTCAGTGGGAGCGGCGGGACCGCTTGGGGCCCTGGGGGATTCTCAACGGCGGCATCGGGCGCGGCGGCAGTCATGGCGCTCATGCTACCTACGCCACCGTAAGTTACCGGTTCATGTCGAGTGGTGATGGTCACCAGGGCGCCCACTGGACAGATGGCCCGTACAGTCGGATGATCAAATGAGCGCGGTCGGCACCGGATGAGCTGAGCATCCGGGTCGCAGCCCCCAAGGGGTAGCTGTCTCCATAAACGGATATGAGTGCACATATCCGTCCAAACCCTCAATCAAGACGCCGGAGCGAGTGCGGTTCCGGCGGGATGGAGCGATCGTGGCGCCCAGCAATGTGGCTTCCTCCCTCACGACCACCCCGAGCCCCACGAACCACCAGGAGCTGGTCTCCTGGGTCGGCGAGATCGCCGCCCTCACCCAGCCGGACCGGGTGGTGTGGTGCGACGGCTCGGAGGCGGAGTACGACCGCCTGTGCGCGGAGCTCGTCGAGAAGGGCACCTTCAAGCGCCTTGACTCGATCAAGCGCCCCAACTCGTACTACGCCGCGTCCGATCCGAGCGATGTGGCGCGCGTCGAGGACCGTACGTTCATATGCTCCGAGAAGGAGGCGGACGCGGGCCCGACGAACCACTGGAAACACCCCGAGGAGATGCGCGAGATCTTCTCCGGGGAGCAGGGCGTCTTCCGGGGTTCGATGCGCGGCCGGACCATGTACGTCGTGCCCTTCTGCATGGGCCCGCTCGGCTCGCCGCTCTCCGCGATCGGCGTCGAGATCACCGACTCCGCCTACGTGGCCGTCTCCATGCGCACCATGACCCGCATGGGGCAGGAGGTCCTCGACGTCCTCGGGGACGAGGGCTTCTTCGTCAAGGCCGTCCACACCCTCGGCGCCCCGCTGGAGCCGGGCCAGGCCGATGTGCCCTGGCCGTGCAACCCGACCAAGTACATCTCGCACTTCCCGGAGACGCGGGAGATCTGGTCGTACGGCTCCGGCTACGGCGGCAACGCCCTGCTCGGCAAGAAGTGCTACGCCCTGCGCATCGCCTCGGTGATGGCGCGGGACGAGGGCTGGCTCGCCGAGCACATGCTGATCCTCAAGCTCACCCCGCCGCGCGGGGAGTCGAAGTACGTGGCCGCGGCGTTCCCGAGCGCGTGCGGCAAGACCAACCTCGCGATGCTGGAGCCCACCATCCGGGGCTGGACGGTCGAGACGATCGGCGACGACATCGCCTGGATGCGGTTCGGCGAGGACGGCCGGCTGTACGCGATCAACCCCGAGGCGGGCTTCTTCGGTGTCGCGCCCGGCACCGGTGAGCACACCAACGCCAACGCGATGAAGACCCTGTGGGGGAACTCGGTCTTCACCAACGTGGCGCTCACCGACGACGGCGATGTGTGGTGGGAGGGCATGACCGAGGAGCAGCCCGCCCACCTCACCGACTGGAAGGGCAACGACTGGACCCCGGCGAGCGGGACGCCCGCGGCCCACCCCAACGCCCGCTTCACCACCCCCGCCGGACAGTGCCCGATCATCGCGCCCGAGTGGGAGGACCCCAAGGGCGTGCCGATCTCGGCCATCCTCTTCGGCGGCCGCCGCGCCAGCGCGGTCCCGCTCGTCACCGAGTCCTTCGACTGGCAGCACGGCGTCTTCCTCGGCGCCAACGTGGCGAGCGAGAAGACCGCCGCGGCCGAGGGCAAGGTCGGCGAGCTGCGCCGCGACCCGTTCGCCATGCTGCCGTTCTGCGGCTACAACATGGGCGACTACATGGCGCATTGGGTGGAGGTCGGCAAGAACGCCGACGCCGCCAAGCTGCCGAAGATCTACTACGTCAACTGGTTCCGCAAGGACGCCGACGGGCGCTTCGTCTGGCCGGGCTTCGGCGAGAACAGCCGGGTGCTGAAGTGGATCGTCGACCGTCTGGACGGCAAGGCCGAGGGTGTGGAGTCCCCGATCGGGGTGCTGCCGACGCCCGAGGCGCTGGACACCGACGGTCTGGACCTCGATGACGCCTCGCTCGAACTGCTGCTCACGGTCGACAAGGAGGTCTGGCGCGAGGAGGCCGGGCTGGTGCCGGACCACCTCAACACCTTCGGCGAGCACACGCCCAAGGAGATGTGGGACGAGTACCACGCGCTGGTGAAGCGCCTGGGCTGAGCCACCCCGCTCCGTGGGCCGGGGCCCGCGCCTTCGGGCGCGGGCCCCGGCCGTGCGTGTCTCTCCGGCCGTGCGTGTCTCTCCGGCCGTGCGTGTCTCTCCGGCTGTCGGCTCACGCCGGCGGCCGAGTCGGCTCGGGCCGCGGGGCGCCGCGAGGCCCGCAGCGGTCCGCTCAGGCCGCGAGGCCCAGGGCGGTCGCGTGGGAGCGCATGCGCTCGGCCGCCAGCGTCGTGGCCGCCGCGTCGTCACGGGACGTGGCCACCACCAGGGCCCATCCGGCCAGGGTGTGGGCGCGCTGGTGGAGGGCGGCGATATGCGCCGGGTCCGTGGCCGCCGCCGTGGGGGCCGCGCGCAGCGGGGCGCTGCCGTCGCGGAGGCGGGTGGCCTGCTCGGCGAGGCGCTGGGCGGCGTCGTCGAGGGTGGGGTCCGGGGTGAGGGTGCGCAGCTCGTCCGTCACGGTGAGCAGTGCGGTCAGATGTCCGGCCAGCCGGATGTCCAGCTCTTCCTCGCGGGAGCGGTGCGGGAAGTCGGGCTTGGGCTCGGCCATGCTGTGGACCGACTTGGTGCGGATCGGTTCGTACATGGATGGCCTCCAAGAGGTGAGGAGGCCATCCTAACTTAGACTCTGTCTAAAGTTGAGCGGTAACTAAAAGATCAGGGTTGGCCGTATCCGTCCAGGAAGTTCCCGATCCTGGTCACCGCGTCGGCGAGATCCTTCTTGGCGGGCAGCGTCACGATGCGGAAGTGATCCGGCTCGGGCCAGTTGAACCCCGTGCCGTGCACGATCATGATCTTCTCGGCCCGCAGCAGATCCAGGACCATCTGCCGGTCGTCCTTGATCTTGTAGACCTTGGGGTCCAGCTTCGGGAACGCGTACAGCGCGCCCTTGGGCTTCACGCAGGTGACGCCCGGGATCTGGGTCAGCAGCTCGTACGCCGTGTCCCGCTGCTCCACCAGCCGACCGCCCGGGAGCACCAGGTCGTTGATCGACTGACGGCCGCCGAGCGCCGTGGCCACCGCGTGCTGCGCCGGCATATTGGCGCACAGCCGCATATTGGCCAGGATCGTCAGCCCCTCCAGATAGCTGGAGGCGTGCGACTTGGGGCCGCAGACCGCGAGCCAGCCGCTGCGGTAGCCCGCCACCCGGTACGCCTTGGAGAGCCCGTTGAAGGTGAGGGTCAGCAGGTCCGGGGCGACGGCGGTGGTCGGGGTGTGGGTGGCGCCGTCGTAGAGGATCTTGTCGTAGATCTCGTCGGAACAGACGATCAGCTGGTGGCGGCGGGCGATGTCGGTGAGGCCGCGCAGGATCTCCTCGCCGTAGACGGCGCCCGTGGGGTTGTTCGGGTTGATGATGACGAGCGCCTTGGTGCGGTCGGTGACCTTGCGCTCGATGTCGGCGAGGTCCGGCAACCAGTCCGCCTGCTCATCGCAGCGGTAGTGGACGGCGGTGCCGCCGGCGAGCGAGACCGCGGCGGTCCACAGCGGATAGTCGGGGGCGGGGACGAGCACCTCGTCGCCGTCGTCCAGCAGCCCCTGCATCGACATCTGGATCAGCTCCGAGACGCCGTTGCCGAGGAAGATGTCCTCGACGTCGAGGTCGATGCCCTGGGTCTGGTAGTGCTGCATCACCGCGCGCCGCGCGGACAGCAGGCCCTTCGCGTCGCCGTAGCCGTGGGCGTCGCCGAGGTTCCGGAGCATGTCCTCGAGGATCTCCGGGGGGCATTCGAAGCCGAAGGTCGCCGGATTTCCGGTGTTGAGCTTGAGGATGCGGTGTCCTGCCGCCTCCAGCCGCATCGCCTCCTCGAGCACCGGGCCACGGATTTCGTAGCAGACGTTGGCGAGCTTCGTGGACTGGATCACCTGCATGCCGGCAACCATACGGCGGTGTATCCGGGGCCGCTCGGTGTTTTTCGCCACGTGGACGGTGTACGGGGGCGCCGGGTGGTGGCGGGTGGTGGCGGGCGCGGTCCCGTGCGCCGCCCCGGAGCGGCACGTCGCGCGAGATAACGAGTCTGTTTCTGGTGTTAATTTCCGCGAAAGAAGGGTTGGCCCGAACGGGTCACGTGGCTATCGTTCACGCACTTCACCCAATCGTTCCGATGAACGAATAAGGGAAGGGTGCCCCCGTTCATGTCCCCGTTGTTGTCCGAGATCTCCCGCCGCACAGCCCCCGCCGCGGCCGGGATACCGCGGCGGTCGGTGCTCACCACCGCCGCGGCGGCCGTCGCCGCGCTCGGCGGCTCCGCCGCCCTGTCCGGCTGCTCGGGAGCCGCCTCCGCCTCCCCGTCGAGGGCCGTGCCCACCCACGGCCCGGCCGGGCGGCCCGACCGCGGCGGCACCCTGCGCATCGCCCGGCCGCCCGCCTCCGACGCCGAGACCCTGGACCCCGCGAGCGCGCTGTCCGCGTACGAATACCTCGGCGCGCTCTACAACCGCCTGGTCCGGATCGCGCCCGACGGCACCGTCGCCCCCGACCTCGCCGAGTCCTGGGAGCCCGACGCCAAGGCCACCACCTGGACCTTCCGGCTGCGCCGCGGCGTCACCTTCCACGACGGCCGCGCCTTCACCTCCGCCGACGCCGCGTACACCCTGCGCCACATCCTCGCCAAGGCGACCGCGTCCCCGCAGGCCCCCGTGCTGTCCCCGCTGGTCGACCCGGGGCGGCTGCGCACCCCCGACGCCCACACCCTCGTCGTCCCGCTGAAGAGCCCGCACGCCGAGTTCCCCAGCCTGCTCACCCACTACAACTGCTACGTCGTGCCCGAGGGCAGCGCGGGCTCCATCGGCCGCACCGGCATCGGCACCGGCCCCTTCCGGCTCGCCTCCTTCACCGCCGCCGGGCCCGGCCGGGTCACCGCCTACGCCGACCACTGGGCCGGACGCCCGGTCCTGGACGCGATCGACTTCTACACCGTGGCCGATATGCAGGCGCGCTCCAACGCCCTGCTCGCCGGGCAGGTCGACCTGCTCTCCCAGACCAATCTCGACTTCGCCACCGCCCGGGTCATCGCCGCCTCCGACCGGGCCACCATCGCCCGCGCCGAGAACGCCCAGTGGTACGTGCTGCCGATGCTCACCACCGAGAAGCCCTTCACCGATCCGCGGGTGCGGCAGGCGATGAAGCTCGCCTACGACCCCGCGCACATCCTGAAGGCCGCCCTCCAGGGCGCGGGCACGGCCGGCTGGGACAACCCCGTCCCGCCGAACGACCCCGCCCATGTCGCCACCCACCCCGCCCATGACCCCGAGAAGGCGCGCCATCTGCTGAAGCGGGCCGGGCACGAGCGGCTGGCGGTGGACCTCTACACCTCCTCGTACGACCCGATCTTCACGCCCATGGCCCTCGCCTACCAGGAGTCGGCCGGGCGCGCGGGCATCCGGATCCGGGTCAAGACCGCGGCCGCGGACTCGTACTACACCCAGATCTGGATGAAGAAGCCGCTCATGGCCACCTACTGGTACACCGGGCGCCCCGTCGACCAGCTGCTCAACCAGGTCTTCCGCGGCGGCTCCTCGTACAACGAGACCGCCTGGTCGGACAAGGAGTTCGACGCGCTGCTCGACCGGGCCCGCCGGGAGATCGACGAGAGCCGCAGGCGCGAGCTCTACGGACAGGCGCAGACGCTCGTCGTCGAGCGGGGCGGGGCGATCACCCCGATGTTCGCCGACCGGCTCGTCGGGATCTCCCGGAAGGTGCGCGGCTACGCCGAGCACGGCTTCGAGTTCGACTACCTCCACATCGGGCTGAAGGGGGCGTGATGTTCTCCTTCCTCCTGCGCCGGGTGGTCGCCGCGCTCGGCACCCTGCTGCTCTCCTCGGTCATGGTCTTCCTGGCCGTCCAGGCGCTGCCCGGCGATGTCGCCACGCAGGTGCTCGGCCGGGACGCCACCCCCGACGCGGTCGCCGCGCTGCGCAAGCAGATGGGCCTCGACCAGCCCGCCTGGGAGCGGTACTTCGACTGGATCAAGGGCGCGGTGCACGGGGACTTCGGCACCTCGCTGGTCACCACCAAGCCGGTGGGCGGCGAGGTCGCCCAGTACCTCGGCAACTCCGCCCTGATCGCCGTCGTCACCGTCCTCTTCGCGGTCACCGGCTCGGTCGTCCTCGGCGTCGTGGCCGGGCTCTACCGCGACCGCTGGCCGGACCATCTGATCTCCACGGTCAGCCTGGTCGGGATGAGCGTCCCCGAATTCGTCGTGGCCACGGTGCTGGTGCTCGCCTTCTCCGTCACCGTGCCGGTGCTGCCCGCCGTGGTGCTGTACGGGCCGGGGGCCGGGTTCGGGCAGCTGCTCCCGGCGGTGTGGCTGCCCGCCGCCTCGCTCGCGATCGTCATGGCCGCGTACATCGTGCGGATGGCCCGCACCTCGGTGATCGACGTCATGGCGAGCGAATACGTCACCACGGCCCGGCTCAAGGGGCTGACCACCTGGCGCGTGGTCACCCGGCACGCGCTGCCCAGCGCCCTGCTGCCCACGCTGCACGTCATCGCGCTCAATGTGGCGTGGCTGGTGGGCGGCGTCGCCGTGGTCGAGAACGTCTTCAACTATCCCGGCATCGGGAAGCTGATGCTGACGTCCGTGCAGAACCGCGATCTGCCGGTCATCCAGGCCATCGCCCTCATCAGCGCGGTCGTCTACGTCGTCTGCAACCTCGCCGCCGACCTCGGGTCCATGGCCCTCAATCCCAAGCTCCGCACCCGAGGAGGGAGGATCCGATGAGTTCCGTGAAGGAGCCCACGGGCACGGCCCGGTCGTCCGCCATGGGTCCCGCGCCCGTACGGCCCGGCTTCGCCGCCCGCACCTGGCGCACGGTGCGCTCCTCCCGCCCGGCCGTCATCGGGCTCGCGATCGTGGCCGTTCACGTGGTGGTCGCGCTGCTCGCCCCGCTGCTCACGCCGTACCACCCCACCACCGGCGACGCCTCGCACGCGCTGCTCGGGCCGAGCGCCGACCACTGGGCGGGCACCGACCAGTACGGGCGCGACGTGCTGACCCGGGTGCTGTACGGCGGCCGGTACGCGCTCGGCGTCTCGGTCACCGCGACCCTCATCACCATCGCGCTCGGCACCGTCCTCGGATGTGCGGCCGCGCTGCGCGGCGGCTGGCTGGACGATGTGGTCATGCGCCTCCTGGACGCGGTGCTGTCCATCCCCGCGATCCTCGTCCTGCTGGTGATCGTCACCGCGCTGGGCACCGGGTCCTCGGTCATCGTGCTGGCCATCGCCGTCGTCTGCGTTCCCCAGGTGGTGCGGGTGGTGCGGGGGGCCGCGCTCGCCGTCGTGCCGCAGGACTACGTCACCGCGACGCGGGCCCGGGGCGAGAGCACCTGGGCGATTCTGCGGCGCGAGGTGCTGCCCAACATCAGCGATGTGGTGTGCGTCGAGTTCGCGATGCGCGCGTCATGGGTGGTGCTGCTGATCTCCTCGCTGTCGTTCCTCGGCTTCGGCGCGGATCCGCCCACTCCGGACTGGGGGCTGATGGTCTCGGAGAACCGCACCGCGATCACCGTGGTGCCGATGGCGAGCCTGGCGCCGATCATCGGCCTGGCCACGATGGTGGTCGGGCTCAACCTCGCGGCCGACGGCCTGTCCAAGGCGTGGGGCGTGGACCGGATCAGGGAGGGCGTCTGATGACCACGTCTCCAAAGGCCCCCATCGTGTCGGTGGACGCGCTGTCCGTGGCGTACCGCTCGGGCGGGCGCGAGATACCCGTCGTCCGGGAGGTGTCGCTGGAGGTGAGCCGCGGCCGGACGCTGGCCCTGGTCGGCGAGTCCGGCAGCGGCAAGTCGACGGTCGCCGCGACGCTTCTGGGACATCTGCGGCATGGCTCCAGGATCACGGGCGGGCGCGTCTCGGTGGACGGCGAGGACGTCTTCGCACTGTCCGCGCGGGAGTTGCGGCGGCTGCGCGGCGGTACGGTCGCGATGGTCGCGCAGAACGCGGGCCATGCCCTGACGCCGTCCATGCGGATCGGACGGCAGATCGCGGAGGCGGGCGGCGAGGTGCCCGTCACGGACCTGTTGGAGCAGGTGCGGCTGGAGCGCCCGCGCGAACTCGCCCGCCGCTATCCGCATGAACTCTCCGGCGGGCAGCAGCAGCGGGTCGCCATCGCCATGGCGATCGCGGCCCGGCCCAAGGTGCTCGTGCTGGACGAGCCCACGACCGGTCTCGATGTGATCACTCAGCGTGGGGTGCTGGACCTGATCGGCGCCCTCCGCGAGGAACTCGGCCTCGCCGCCGTCCTGGTCAGCCATGACCTGGGCGTGGTCGCGCGGATGGCCGACGAGGTGTGCGTGCTGAGCGCCGGGCGGGTGGTCGAGGCCGCCCCCACGCGGCGGCTGTTCGCCGCCCCCGCTGATCCTTACACCCGTCGGCTGCTGGCCAGCGTCCCGCGCATCGCGGATGCGGGACTCGCGGTGGTGGGGGAGGACGGTACGCGGGAGATCCGGCCGAGGGCGGGCGCGGTGGGCGCGGTGGACGCGGCCGGCGCGGTGGACGTGGTCGACGTGGTCGACGTGGTCGACGTACGGGAGGTGACGATCGACTACGGGGCCAGCCGTGCCGTGGACGGGGTCTCCTTCAGCGTGCGGCGCGGTGAGGTGCTGGCGCTGGTGGGCGAGTCGGGGAGCGGTAAGTCGACGATCGCGTGGTCGCTGGCGGGGTTGCGGGTGCCGTCGGGCGGGACGATGAGGGCTGGGGGTGGGGGCGGGTCGGGCGGCCTGCCCGGCGGTTCGTCCGGCCGTGACGGGGACCTGAGCGCCCCCGCGCGGCGGCGCCCGCTCGCCCTGCGCCGCACCGTCCAGCTCGTCTTCCAGAACGCCGACACCTCGCTCAATCCGCGGCGCTCGGTGGGCGACGCGGTACGGCGGCCGCTGCGCTTCTTCGGTACGGCCCGGTCGCGGGGCGAGGCGGCGTCGCGCGCCCGTCAGCTGATCGCCGACGTCCGCCTCGACCCCGACTTCGCCGACCGACTCCCCGCCCAGCTCTCCGGCGGCCAGCGCCAGCGCATCGGCATCGCGCGGGCGCTGGCCGGTGAGCCCGATCTGCTGATCGCGGACGAGATCACGACGGCGCTGGACGTGTCCGTACAGGCCGATGTGTTGCGTCTGCTGGACGACCTGCGCCGGGAGCGTGCACTGGCCTGCCTGTTCATCAGCCACGACCTGGCGGTGGTGCGGGGGATCGCGGACCGGGTGGTGGTGCTGCGGCACGGGGTGGTGGTGGAGGAGGGCCCGACGGACGCGGTCTTCGCGGCTCCGGGCCACCCGTATACGAGGGCGCTGATGGCGGCGGCGCTGGAGCCGGATCCGGAGGCGGAGGGGGTGGTGGTCTCGGCTGAGGAGTGGGAGGACGTGGCGGAGCCGGGCGAGCTCTGGAGCGAGTTGGGTGGTGGCCACCGGGTGCGACGCTGGCGGTCGACGGATGGTTAGCCGTTGGCAGGCTGTTCTGGTGAGCCCTCGTCCGTTGCCGCAACCACTCATTGAGAAACCCCAACGGCGAGAACCAGGTCCGCGAGAGCGGCGCCGGCTTAGGCGCAAAAAGGGAGAAGCGTGAAGTACCGCGAGACATTCGACCGTGAGGTGCTGGTCGAGGACGCGTGGATCCCCACCCGGGACGGGACCACACGGCTGCACGCCCGCATCTGGCGCCCGGCGAACGCCGAAACCACCCCCGTCCCCGCCCTGCTCGAATACCTTCCGTACCGCAAGAGCGACTGGACCGCCCCCCGCGACGCGCAGCGTCACCCCTGGTACGCCGGGCACGGCTACGCCTCCGTACGCGTCGACCTGCGCGGCAGCGGCGACTCCGAGGGCGTGATGCTCGACGAGTACACCGCGACCGAGCTCGCCGACGGCGTCGACGTCGTCAACTGGCTGGCCGCACAGCCCTGGTGCACCGGCAAGGTGGGGATGTTCGGGATCTCCTGGGGCGGTTTCAACTCGCTCCAGATCGCCGCCCTGCGCCCCGCGCCGCTGAAGGCGATCGTCACGGTCTGTTCCACCGACGACCGTTACGACAACGACGTCCACTACACCGGCGGCGCCGTCCTCGGCATCGACATGCTCGCGTGGGCCGGGACCATGCTCGCGTTCACGGCCCGCCCCCCGCACCCCACCTCCGTCGGCGAGGACCGCTGGCTGCCCATGTGGCGGGAGCGGCTCGACGCGCTGGAGCCGTATCTGCACACCTGGCTCGCCCACCAGGAGCGGGATGACTACTGGCGGCACGGCAGCGTCTGCGAGGACTACGGCGCGATCGAGGCCGCCGTGCTCGCGGTCGGCGGCTGGGCCGATCCGTACCGGGACACCGTGCTGCGGCTGCTGGAGCACCTCGACGCGCCCGTACGCGGGCTGATCGGCCCCTGGTCGCACCAGTACCCGGACCGGGGGCTGCCCCCGGGCCCGGCGATCGGCTTCCTCCAGGAGACCCTGCGCTGGTGGGACCACTGGCTCAAGGACGAGCCGACCGGCGTGCTGGACGAGCCGATCCTCCGCGCCTGGATCAACGACCCCGTACCGCCCGCCACCTCGTACGAGACGATGCCCGGCCGCTGGGTCGGCGAGGACACCTGGCCCTCGCCGTCCGTCAGTTGGGACGAACGCCCCCTCGGCGGCCCGGCCGACGAGCCGGTGATCGTGCGCTCGCCGCTGCACACCGGGCTGGACGCGGGCCGCTTCTTCCCCTTCGGCAACGCCACCGATCTGCCGCCCGACCAGCGCGAGGAGGACGGCCGTTCGGTCTGCTTCGACTCGGCGCCGCTGGACGAGCGGGTGGAGATCCTGGGCCGCCCCCGGGTACGGCTGCGGCTGGACAGCGCCACCCCGCGCGCCCATGTGATCGCCCGGGTCTGCGATGTGGCGCCCGACGGCTCCTCCACCCTCGTCACCCGTGGGGTGCTCAACCTGCTGTCCCGGAAGGGGCGGGAGCAGGCGGTGGAGTGGCGGCCGGGGCGTGCCGAGGACGTGGAGTTCGAGCTGAACGCCACGGGGTACGCCTTCCCGCCCGGCCACCGCGTCAGGGTCGCCGTCTCCGACGCGTACTGGCCGTGGGTCTGGCCGCACGGCGAGCGCGGCCGGCTGACCGTACGGCCCGGTCAGAGCGCGCTGCTGCTGCCCGTACGGGACCCGGGCGCCGACGCGGGCCGTCCGCCGATCACCTTCGAGGAGCCGGAGCAGGCCCCGCCGCTCCCCGTGACCGTCGACCCGCCCGCCGAACCCCGGCCCGAGCGCACCGTCACCCATGACGTCGCCACGGGGGAGTATGTGCTGGAGGTGGATCCCAACTACGGCGGCTCCCGCACCTATCCGGACGGACTGCGCTACGAGGAGAGCGCCCGCGAGACCTACCGCATCCGGTCCGGCGATCCGCTGTCGGCCGTGGCAAGCTCTCGGTGGACCATCCGGCTGCGGCGCGGGGACTGGGCGGCGGAAGTCGTCACCGCCATGGAACTGCGGGCCACGGCGGAGGAATTCATCATGGACAGCAGCATCGAGGCACGGGCGAACGGAGAGACAGTGGCCACGCGCGCATGGCACCGCACCACACCGAGGACGTCCGCGTGACGTCGCGCTCCGAACGCCGCCCGCCGCGCCGCGCCGTCGCTGCCTCCGCCCGCACCCGGCAGCCCACCGAGGTGCGCCGCCGGCTGATCGTGGAGGCCGCGGTGCCGCTCATCGCGGAGCGCGGCACCAAGGCGGTGGGGGTGCGCGAGGTGGCGGCCGCGGCCGGGGTGTCGGTCGGCACGGTCACGTACCACTTCGAGAGCGTGCAGGAAGTCCTCTCCGAGGCGATGGTGCTGCACATCGAGCGCTACTACGCCGCGCTGAGCGACGCCGCGGGGCAGGCCACCAGCGGGGCTGAGGGGCTGCTGCTGCTCATCGACGCGCTCTTCACGGAGGACACGGACCGGCACTGGCGGATGTGGTTCGACTACTGGAACGCGGGCGAACGGGACCAGACCTTCGCCCGTGGCCAGGCCGAGCGGTACGAGAGCTGGCACGGCGAGATCCGGGCCCTGGTGGAACGGGGCCGGGCCGAGGGCGACTTCCGCTGCGACGACCCGGCCGACTTCGCCCACCGCTTCTCCGCCCTGGCCGACGGCCTCGCCCTGCGCCGCCTCCGCCAGGTCCCGGCCCTGAGTGTGGCTGATGCCCGCCGCCACCTGCGGCGCTTCGTGGAGGCGGAGCTGCGGGGCTGAGGCTCGGGTTCCCGGGGTCAGCGCGGTGCCCGCGCGACCCCGCCGTCTCAGCACTCCGCCGTCGCGGGCGGTTCGGGCGGCCAGTCGTGCGCCGGGCCGGCAGCGTCGGCATGAACCGCCTGCCCCGGCCCGCGAACTCTCGCCGACCGGCTCGGGGTGCGGTCCGGATCGGCCGCTACGGGGCGTCGTCAGTGTTGTCCGGGACCGTCGCCGGGGGCTCCGCGTCGAGGCCGGTGAGGAACGCGGTGAGGACGCGGCGCAGCCGGGGTGCCACCTCGACGATGGCGTGGCCGAGGCGGGGGTCGGTCTCGTAGAGCTCCCGTAGCCGGGGGCCTGGGGTGGCCATCTGCCACAGGGCCCCGGCCAGGCTGGTCGCCGTGGCGACGAGGTCGACGGTCTGGAGCTCGGTCAACCCGAGCAGCCGTCGCAGCTCGTCGCAGATCAGCTCGATCTCCTCGAGCGTCACCAGTTTGAAGTCGCGCACCGAGTCGATCGACACATTGCGTTCGAGGTTCATGGGCGCCTGGGCCAGCAGGTCGCAGAACATCGGCCGGGCGGCCAGCGTGCTGGCGACGGCCTCGGCGACCTCCGGGGCCGTGGCACGCGTCCGGCGTTCGAGATCGCCGCGCAGCTCGGCGGACCACTGCCGCCAGCCCTCCGCGGTGAGCCTCAGGAAGATCTGCTCCCGCGTCTCGAAGTAGCGCAGCAGGGCCGACTTGTGCATCCCCACGGCCCCGGCGATGTCGGTGAGGGTGACGTCCCGGACCCCGCGCTCGCGGGCGAGGGCACGGGCCGCGTCCAGGATCGCCGCTTCCCGCGCCTGCTTGGCCTGGGCGCTGCGCGCACGTTGGAAGGCGGGCGTAGTCATGCCGGACATCATAGGAACCGCTTAAGGGAACGGTGTTGCGTAAATAAGAGAACGGTGTTGTACTAACGCTATGAGTTCACAGGTTATGGGTTCACAGGTCTGGTTCATCACCGGTTCTTCGCGCGGTCTCGGCCGCGCCCTGGTCACCGCCGCTCTGGAAGCCGGTGACCGCGTCGTGGCCACGGCCCGGCGCCCCGGGGCGCTCGCGGAGGAGTTCAAGGAGTACGGCGACCGCGTCCATCCCCTCGCGCTCGACGTCACCCGCCCCGAGGCGGCGCGCGAGGCCGTCGAGGCGGCGCTCGCCCGCTTCGGGCGCGTCGACGTGCTCGTGAACAACGCGGGATACGCGAATGTGTCGCCCATCGAGACCTCGGACGACGAGGACTTCCGCGCCCAGTTCGAGACGAACTTCTGGGGCGTCTACCACGTGACGAAGGCCGCGCTCCCCGTCCTGCGGCAGCAGGGGTCGGGCACCGTCGTGCAGATCTCCTCGATCGGCGGGCGGGTCGGCGGATCGCCGGGCATCGCGTCCTACCAGGCGGCCAAGTTCGCGGTGGACGGCTTCAGCCGGGTCCTCGCCGCGGAGACCGCGCCGCTCGGCGTGCGCGTCATGGTCGTCGAACCGAGCGGCTTCGCCACCGACTGGGCCGGTTCCTCCATGACGGTCCACCCGATCCCCGACGCCTACGACGCGACGGTCGGGGAGATGAATCGGCGGGTGCGGCAGAGCGCGGACGGGGCGGCCGGGGACCCTCGGCGTGCCGCCGAGATCATCGTGCGGACCGTCCACCGCGGTGAGGTCCCGGGGCATCTCCCGCTGGGCGTGAACGCGACGACCATGGCGCGCGACTACTCCCAGCGTCAGCTCGCCGAGGTGGCGGCCTGGGAGCGGGTCAGCCGCTCGGCCGACTTCGACGAGCCGTACCCGGCGGAGCTCCCGCCCGAGGGCGCGGCCGACTAGGCCCCGTCGGACACCGCCTCAGCAGGTCGGAGGAAGTCCGCTACGGTTCGGGCAGTGCCCCGAAGGGGCGCGGGGCTGTGTCGATGTGCGGCTCCGCCGCGCGGGCGCGACCAGTCACGACGGCGCCGCAGTCGGCCGACGACGCATCGCGACACTTCCAGCGGAGCGCTCAGGCGCGGCGGATCGCGCGCCCCGCGAGGACGTCCGTCCGCCGCCCGTCCTCGATGACGGAGCGGCCGTCGATGAGGACGTGGGGGATGCCGGTCGGCAGGGTGCGCGGCGCCTCGAACGTCGAGCCCGCCGCCACCGTCTCCGGGTCGAAGAGGACGAGGTCCGCGCGGTAGCCCTCGCGGATCCTGCCCCGGTCGGGGAGGCGGAGGCGGGCCGCGGGGCGGGCGGTGAGGTGGGCCACGCACTCCTCCAGGGTGAGGACGCCCAGCTCACGGACGTAGCGGCCCAGGTACTGCGGGAAGGTGCCGTACGCGCGGGGGTGCGGCTTGGCGCCGTTCAGGATGCCGTCGCTGCCGCCGGTGTGGGCGGGGTGCTTCATGATCGCCTGGACGTTCTCCTCATGCCCGACGTGCTGGAGGATCGTCGGGCCGAGGTGGTCGTCCAGGAGGAGGCGGCGCGCGGTGACCCAGGGGGCCTCGGCTCGCTCGCGGGCGCTCGCGGCGACCGTCTTGCCGATGTATTCGGTGAGGGCCGGGTCGTTCACGCCGGAGATCTCGATCGTGTCCCAGTTGATCGGCACCCCGTGGCAGCCGTCCGCCCCCTCTTCCTCCATGACGTGCCGGATGCGCTCGGCCTCGGCGTCGTCGCGCAGCCGCGCGAGGATCGCGTCGGGGCCGCCCTCGGCCGCCCAGCTCGGCAGCATCGCGGCGAGCGTGGTGCAGCCGGGGAGGTAGGGATAGGTGTCGAGGGTGATGTCGGCGCCGTCGGCGATCGCGGCGTCGAGGAGGGTGAGCAGTTCGGGGGCGCGGCCCTTGTTGAGGTCGAAGTTCATGGTGGCGTGGGCGAGGTGCAGCGCACAGCCCGCCTCCCGGCTGAGGGCCACCATCTCCTCGTAGGCGCGCAGGGCGCCGGCGCCGTACGAGCGGTGGTGCGGGCAGTAGTAGCCGTCGTACGCGGCCACGACCCGGCACAGCTCGGTGAGTTCGGCGTCGGAGGCGTACATCCCGGGGGTGTAGGTGAGCCCGGAGGACAGGCCGACCGCGCCCTGCTCAAGACCCTCCGCCACCAGCGCCTTCATCCGCTCGACCTCGGCGGGCGCCGCGTCGCGGTCCTCCCAGCCGAGGGCGAGCATGCGGACGGTGCCCTGGGGGATGAGGTACGCGGCGTTGACCGCGATGCCCCGGCCGTCGAAGCCGTGGTCGAGGCGGTCCAGGAACTCGCCGACGGTGCGCCAGGTGAAGTCGATGTCGGAGCCGTCGCCGTTCCAGCCGGTGATGGCGGTACGGATCTGGGCGAGCGTGCGGTCGTCCACGGGCGCGTAGGAGAGCCCGTCCTGGCCGATGACCTCCAGGGTCACGCCCTGGGCGGCCTTCGCGGAGTGGTCGGGGTCGCGGAGCAGGGCGAGGTCGCTGTGGGCGTGCATGTCGATGAAGCCGGGGGAGAGGGCGAGGCCATCGGCCTCCAGGGTGCGGTGGGCGGTGGGGCGCGCCCCGCTTCCCTCCGGCACGATGGCGGCGATCCGGCCGCCGTCGACGGCCACGTCTGCCCGATACCGGGCTTGCCCGGTGCCGTCGATGACGTCCGCACCGCGAATGACCAGCTCCATGGGATTGCCCTCTCTTCCTGCCGCCCGCGCCTGGGGCGCGCCGTCCGTTTTCCCACCCACCCCTGATGTGGGGAACCTCCGGGCCCCCACACCCCCGCCCCGGCCGCGAGCCTCACGGCCCGCGAGCCGCGAGCCGCGAGCCGCGCGCCCCGCGCCCGTGCCGGACGGAGGCTCGCGCTTCCGCCCGGCCCCGGGCCTTCCGCCCCGCCTGGCCCGGGCCCTGCCCGGCGCCCATTGTCCGGCGCCCTCCGGGCCCCCGCCCAGTGGCGGAGCGCCGCCGCCCGGGACTGGCGCCGGTCCCGGGGCGTGTCGCGCACCAGGTGCCTGTCGGTACGTGGCGCGCGCCCTGCTCCCGCTCGAGGGAGCCCCGTCCTGAGTCCCGGCCCCGGTAACCCGCCCTCCGGGACGTGGCCCCCGGCCCGGGGTCGGGGTTCGGGGCGGAGCCCTGGGGGGCGTCCCCATCGGGGGTCGGGGCGGAGCCCCGGGGAAGGGCGGGCGGGTGGGCGGGTCAGAAGAAGGTGCGGATGTAGTCCGTGACCGTGCCGTCCGACTCTGCCACCGGGATCAGCTGCCACTTGTCGAAGCTGGTGCAGGGGTGGGAGAGGCCCAGGGCCACCCAGTCGCCTACCTCCAGGTCCGTGTCGGCCGCGACCGAGACCCAGGCGTGCTGGTCGGAGAGGGCCGTGACGGTGAGGCCCGTGGCGGGGCGGGTGGTGGCGTCCCGGGCGGAGCGGATGAGTTGGGGTTCGGGCAGGTCCAGGTCGTAGGCCGCGTCCCGCTTGCCCGCGTTCAGGAAGGCCTGACCGGGCTCGGGGCGCGAGACGACCTGGGCCCACAGGCGGAAGGCCGGGTGCAGCTCGCCCTCCTCCGGGACGCGGTTGAAGGGGGTGATGTGCCGGTAGTGGCCGTCGTCGTGGGAGACATACGCACCCGAGCGCAGCAGCTTCAGCACCGGCCGCGACAGCGTGGGCAGCTCCGCGAAGACGTCCGCCACCGCGTCGAACCAGGCGCTGCCGCCCGCGCTGACGACCACCTCGTCCAGGTCCTCGAAGCGGCCCGCCGCGTCGAAGTCGGCCGCCAGTGCCGTGAGGCGGCGCAGCCAGGCCCGTACCCGCTCGCCGTCCGGCTTCGGCACCTCGCCCTCGTAACCGGCCACCCCGACCAGCCGCAGGGTCCCGGCGGCCGCGACCGCGTCGGCGACCGCCGCGCACTCCGCCTCCGTACGGACCCCGGTGCGCGCTCCCTCGCCGCCGCCCAGCTCGACCACCACATCGACCGGCCGCCGCGCGCCCGCCTCCCGCAGGGCCGCGTCCATCAGCTCCACGCCGCGCACCGAGTCGACGTAGGCGATGAAGCGGAAATCGGGGTCGGCGTCGAGTTCGGCCGCGAGCCAGTGCAGGGCGGCGGCGTCGACGACCTCGTTGGCGAGGAAGATCCGCTGGATGCCGAAGGCCCGGTAGATCCGCACCTGGGTGGGGACGGCCGCGGTGATGCCCCAGGCCCCGTGCGCAAGCTGGCGCTCGAAGAGCTGCGGGGCCAGGGAGGTCTTGCCGTGCGGGGCGAAGGCGAGCCCATGGGCGGCGGAGTAGCGCTCCATCGCCACCAGGTTGTGCTCCAGGGCCTCGGCCGACAGCGCCAGTACGGGCGTGGTGAAGCCACCGGTGAACAGCGAGCGCCGCTCGGCGGCGAGCTCGCCGACCGTAAGGCCCTCGGCGTTCGGCGGCAGCCCCTTGAAGCGGTGGTCGACGCGCTCCCGCGCGAGGGCGGCGACGGCCTGGTCGCGGTGGTCGGTGGCCATGGAGCGCCTCCATAACGATTCCGGTTGCAATATCTGCAACGTTCATTGCGCATAACGCTTAGCGCTGTCTAACATCCCGCCCAGCACCGGGTCAACGGTGTGTGACCGACCCCCATCCGTCCACCCCACGAGGAGCGAGACCAACCGTGTCCCCTCTCCCCAGCGTCGAGGCCGCCGACGGCGTCGCTGTTGTCGCCGACGTCGTGTGTCTCGGCGAGTCGATGGTGACCTTCGTGCCGTCCCGACCGGGCCGGCTGGCGGATGTCCCCTCGTTCGCCCGGGGCATCGGCGGCGCCGAGTCCAATGTCGCCTGCGGCCTGGCCCGCGCCGGGCACAGCGCGCGCTGGATCAGCCGGGTGGGCACGGACGGCTTCGGCGAGCACCTCGTACGGGAGATCGCGGCCACCGGCGTGGACACGGCGTACGTCCAGCGCGATCCGCGCCGCCCCACCGGGATCTACTTCCGTACGGCGGGGGAGCGTGCCGTCGGCGCCGAGTCGATCGACGGGGACGGCGCCGTGGACGGCGTCGCCGCCTCGGAACCGCTCGCCGAGGTGCTCTACTACCGGGCCGGATCCGCCGCCGCGGCCATGTCCCCCGCCCTCATCCCCCGGGAGCGGGCCTGGTCCGGCCGGGTGCTCCATCTGACCGGGATCACCCCGGCCCTCTCCGCGGACTGCCGTGCGCTGATGCGCGAGGTGACGGCCCGCGCCCCCGGCCGGCCCCTCGTCTCCTTCGACCTCAACTACCGGGTCTCGCTCTGGCGGAGGGAAGAGGAGGAGGGAGCCGACGGCGAAAGCGGGCCCGCCGTCCTGCTCGACCTCGCCCGCCGCTGCGACCTCGTCTTCGTCGGCGAGGACGAGGCCGAGGCGGTCTGGGGAGCGCGCGGCCCGGAGGCCATACGGGCCGCGCTGCCCGAGCCGGAGGTGCTGGTCGTCAAGCAGGGCGGCGCCGGTGCCACCGCCTACGCCCGCCGCCCGGGCGAGGACGCCGACGACGTCACCTTCGAACCCGCCCCGCGCGTCGACGTCGTCGCCCCCGTCGGCGCGGGCGACGCCTTTGCCGCCGGTTTCCTCTCCGGCACCCTGCGCGGGCTGTCCGTCGCCGAACGGCTGCGCCACGGCCACCTCATGGCCGCCGCCGCGCTCACCGTCCCCGGCGACCTCGGCACCCCGCCCTCCCGTGCGCACGCCGACCACCTGGTGGCACTCGATGCCACGCGGTGGGGCACACTGCGATTCGGCCCCGGCTGGACAGATCTGCCGAGTCCCGCCGAAAAGTGGGCCGAGACCGCAGCGGTGGAGGTACCCGACTCATGAGCCAGACCGTCGACCGAGCGCTGAGCATCCTGCCGCTGCTGGCGGAGGGACCGGCCAATCTGGAGCAGGTCGCCACGCGGCTGGGCGTGCACAAGTCGACCGCGCTGCGGCTGCTGCGCACCCTCCATGAGCACGGCATGGTCTACCGCCAGCAGGACCAGCGCTACCGCCTCGGCGCCCGCCTCTTCGCGCTCGCGCAGCAGGCGGTCGAGAACCTCGACGTACGCGAGATCGCCCACCCCCATCTGGTGGCGCTCAACGAACGGTGCGGGCACACCGTCCACCTCGCGGTGTACGAGGAGAACGAGGTGCTCTACATCGACAAGGTGGAGAGCCGCTACCCGGTGCGGATGTACTCGCGGATCGGCAAGCCCGTGGCCATCACCGTGGCCGCCGTGGCCAAGCTGCTGCTGGCCGATCTGCCCGAGGCCGAGCGGCGGACGCTGGCCGAGCGGCTCACCTACCCCGCGTACACGTCCCGTTCGACGCCCAACGCCGCCGCGTTCCTCAAGGAGCTGGCGACCGTGCGCGACCAGGGCTGGGCCACCGACTTCGGCGGCCACGAGGAGTCGATCAACTGCGTCGGGGCACCGATCCGGGGAGCGGACGGGCGGGTCGTCGCCGCCTGCTCGGTGTCGGCGCCGAACGTCGTCGTCAGCTCCGATGAACTCCTCTCCCTGCTGCCGCTGGTGCGCCGCACGGCGGCGGAGATCAGCCGGGAATACTCGGGCGGCGCCCCGGTGTCCCACGATGCGCAGAACCCCTCCCAAGTAACAGCGGAAACCCCCGAGAAGAGAGCCGAGGAGACCTCCTCATGACCGAGAAGCTCCAGAAGACCGCGATCACCCCGGCCACGCACACCGCCCCGCCCGCCAAGTTCTCCCACGGCGTGAAGAAGGGGAACATCCTCCAGGTCGCCGGTCAGGTCGGCTTCGGCCCCGCCGTCCCGGGCCAGGCCCCCACCCCGGTCGGGCCCACCCTGCGCGAGCAGACCCTCCAGACCCTGCGCAATGTGCAGTCCGTGCTGGAGGAGGGCGGCGCGAGCTGGGAGGACGTGGTGATGGTGCGGATCTACCTCACCGACACCGGCCACTTCGCCGAACTCAACGAGATCTACAACGAGTTCTTCGCCGACCTCAAGGAGGCCCCGGCCGCCCGTACGACGGTCTACGTCGGCCTTCCGGCCGGTCTGCTCGTCGAGATCGACGCCCTCGCCGTACTGGGCTGACCCCCCGGACCCCCGCGGTGGGCGGGAGCTTTCCCCGCCCGCCGCGGGTTCCACCGCTGACTCGTCCTCACCGTCCCCGTCGCCGGAAGCTCGAGCCCTGATCACCCCCACCCAGGTTCTGCCCCAGGTTTTCCCGGCGCGCGGCCCCCCGGCCGTGCGGCGATACCCCCTACCCACATCCCGGAGTTCCCCATGCTGCTCGCGGCCGCTCCCGCTGCCGAGACCCCACCCCACACCGGTGGTCTGCTCGCCCTCATCCACGGCACCGCCGGTCTGCTGACCGTCGCCGCCCTCGGCATCGCCCTGCTGCTCTACCTGATCATCAAGGTCCGGTTGCAGCCCTTCGTGGCGCTGCTCGGCGTCTCCATCGCGGTCGGTCTGGCCGCCGGTCTCTCGGTCACCGAACTCTTCGGCACGGTCCAGAAGTCCGACGCCGTCTCGCTCATCGAATCCGGTATGGGCGGCATCCTCGGTCACATAGCCATCATCATCGGCCTGGGCACCATGCTCGGCGCGATCCTCGAGGTCTCCGGCGGCGCGGAGGCGCTCAGCGCCCGGCTGCTCGGCCTCTTCGGGGAGAAGCGGGCGCCGCTCGCGATGGGGCTCACCGGCCTGATCTTCGGCATACCCGTCTTCTTCGACGTCGGCATCTTCGTCCTCGCGCCGATCGTCTACGCGGCCGCCAAGCGCAGCGGCAAGTCGATCCTGCTCTACGCGATGCCGCTGCTCGCGGGGTTGTCCATGACCCACGCCTTCCTGCCGCCGCACCCCGGCCCGGTGGCCGCGGCCGGACTGCTCCATGTCGACCTGGGCTGGGTCATCCTGATGGGCATCGTCGTGGGCATCCCGTCGGTGCTGGCCGCGTGGGGCTACGCCGCCTGGATCGGCAAGCGCATTTTCGTGCCCGTACCGCAGGACATGGTCGAGGCGGCCGAGGAGTCCCGGGAGGCGGTCGCGGCCCAGCAGCGCGCCTCCGGCGCCACCCCCGCCGAGCAGCCGGTCTCGGTGGCCACGGTGCTCACGATCATCGGCACCCCGCTCGTGCTGATCCTCTGCGCCACGTTCTCCTCCGTGGCGCTGGACCCGAGCACCGGCCGTTCGGTCATCGAGTTCTTCGGCCACCCCTTCGTGGCGCTGACGATCGCCCTGCTCCTCGCGTACTACCTGCTGGGCATCCGGCGCGGCTGGTCCCGCAAGTCCCTGGAGACCGTCTCCACCGCCTCCCTCAAGCCGGTGGGCAACATCCTGCTGGTGGTCGGCGCGGGCGGCGTCTTCGGCGCGGTCCTCAAGGGCAGCGGTGTCGCCCAGGCCCTGGCCGACGCCTTCGACAGCGCGGGCCTGCCGGTCATCGTGCTGGCCTGGCTGATCTCGGTGGTGCTCCGGGTGGCCCAGGGCTCGGCGACGGTCGCGATCGTCACGACGGCGGGCATCGTCACCCCGATGCTCTCCGGCGGCGACTACTCGCAGGCCCATCTGGCGCTGGTCATCATGTCCATCTCGGCGGGCTCGATCTTCGCCTCGCACGTCAATGACGGTGGCTTCTGGATGGTGGCGAAGTACTTCGGCATCTCCGAGAGCGACACGCTGAAGTCCTGGACGGTGCTGGAGACGGTGCTGTCGGTGGCGGGTTTCGTGGTGGCGGCCCTGCTGAGCATCGTGATCTAGCGGACGGGGCCCGCATGACGACGGTCCGTCGGCGTCATGCGGGCCCATGCATTAATGGGAGCATTCGAATTTGATCAAATGATGGCAAAGAATGCTGGGCGGAACGTAAGGTTCTTCCCCGGCGGCGACATCACGAATGCCAAGTCGCTTCGTGTTCTCCATACATTCAACTCTCCATTCCCCTGAGCGGCATGATCAATTCATAGGGTCCTTCCGGCACTTGAAGGAAGGAACCCATGGCAGAACTCCGCGCAATCCGGGCTCGCGGTATCACCAAGAGCTTCGGTGATGTCGTCGCGCTGGACGGCATCGATCTCGATGTGACGCAGGGGCAGATCCACGGCCTGGTCGGACCGAACGGCGCCGGAAAGACGACGTTGCTCGGCCTTCTGCTGGGGCTCGCGGTGGCCGACAGCGGTCGCCTGGAGGTCCTGGGGACACCGGTCGAGCGGGCACTCGACGCTCCCGACGGTGTCGCCGGCTTCGTGGACGGCCCCGCTCTCTACCCCTCGCTCACCCCACGGCAGAACCTCGCCGCGCTGGCCGCGCTCCGCGGCCACGACGCGCGCACGGCGGGGATCGGCGACGTACTCGCCGAGGTCGGTCTCACCGATGTCGCCGACGACCGTACCCGCGGCTTCTCCCTCGGCATGCGCCAGCGGCTCGGGCTCGCCGCCGCCCTGCTGACCAGGCCCCGGCTGCTGGTGCTCGACGAACCGTCCAACGGCCTCGACCCGGCGGGCAAGAAGCATGTGCACGGTGTCCTCAGCCGGCTCGCGGCCGGCGGAACCGCCGTCGTGCTCTCCAGCCACAACATGGACGACCTCGAGGCGCTGTGCTCCGAGGTGACCATCCTCGCCGCCGGACGCGTCGTCTTCTCCGGCCCGCTTCCCAAGCTGGCCACCGAGAACCGTGAACTGGACTACCGGCTGCTCACCTCCGACCCGCCGGCCGCGCGCCGGCTGGCGGACGACGTGCCGGGGATCCAGGTCGTCGACGGCGCCGGGGTACGGCAGGACGCCGAACTGCTCGTCGTACGCGCCCTGGTGCCCGCCCTCGACCAGCTCGTGGCGCGGCTCGTGGAGAGGGGCGTCGCGCTGCGCGAGCTCACTCCCGTGGTGTCGCCGCTCGAAGCCGCGTTTCTCGCCCTCACCGACCAGCAGGAGGCGGGCAGATGACCGCGACCCTCACCCAAAGCCGGGAACAGGAACGCGGACAGCCGACCGGGGGCCGTCGTGTCCCCGTGGCCCGCGCCTGCCGCTTCGAGCTCGTCAAGCTCGTCTCCCAGTGGCGGATCCGCCTGCTGGTCCTCGCCTGCTGGATCGCGCCCGCCCTCTTCGTCGCCGGGGTGAGCCAGCAGAGCACGCTTCCCGTCGACACCCTCTTCGGGCGCTGGATGCTCGCCTCCGGGTGGGCCGGGCCGCTGGTGATGCTCGGTTTCGCGGGGACCTGGGCGCTGCCGCTGCTGACCTCGGTCGTGGCCGGTGATGTGTTCGCCTCCGAGGACCGGCTCGGCACCTGGCGCCATCTGCTCGTCGCGGTCCGCTCGCCCCGGCGGATCTTCGTGGCGAAGGCGGTGGCCAGTCTCACCGTCCTGCTGCTGCTCGTGGCCGGGCTCGCGGTCTCCAGCACCGTCGGCGGCCTCCTCGTGGTCGGCGACCAGCCGCTGGTCGGCCTCGACGGCCATCTCCTGGCACCGTCGGACGCCGCCGTCTCGGTCCTGCTCTCCTGGGTCTGCGTCCTCGCCCCGACCCTGGCGCTCGCCGCACTCGGCCTCCTCGGGTCGGTCACGCTGGGACGGTCCCCGATGGGGCTGCTGGTGCCGGTGCTCGTCTCGCTCGCGATGGCGGTCGCCCAGATGCTGCCGCTTCCGGTGGCCGTGCGCGTCGCCCTGCCGAGCTACGCCTTCATCTCCTGGAACGGTCTGTTCACCAGTCCCCGGCAACTCGGCCCGCTGCTGATCGGCCTCGTTGTCAGCCTCATATGGGCCGTGGTCGCGACGGCGCTGGCGTATGTGCTCTTCGTACGGCGCGACTTCACCAACCCGGCCCACGACGGTTCGGGCCGCCGCGTGATCACCGTCGGCGTCCTGCCGCTCGTCGGGGTGGCCGCCGCGTCGTTCGCGGTCGTCGCCGCGACGACCTCGGCGACCGGCTCCGGGATCGAGCAGGACAAGGTGCAGCGCTCGCTCGCCACGGCGTTCGCGCACCTGTACCGCATGCAGACCGACCAGCTCAACCGGCCCGCCGTCACCGAGGCCCAGCTGAAGGCCACGGCGGCGTGCAACAAGGGAAGCGTCAGGGTCGCGGCGGAAGGTCCGGGCAACGACTGGCGCTGCGTCGTGACCTGGCATCTTCCCGGCGCCGAGGCCACCGGACAGGCCATCTACCAACTCGACGTCACTCCGGACGGGCGGTTCATGGCCGACGGCGATGGACCGAAGGAAGTGAACGGCTACTTCCTGGTGCGGACCCCCGACGGGGACACGCCGAACCCGCTGTGGCAGTTCGACGGCAATGTCGAACTGCTCGACACCACCCCGAAGGGATAACCCTCAATGCAGGTGACTCGCCGCCGCAAACTCGTCGAGGAAGCCCGGATCAACCTCATCAGCAGACGCATCGGCCGCCGGATACCGCTGTTGACGGCGGGCACCACCGCCGTAGCCCTCGTGGCCACCGGCACGGCGCTCGCGCAGACCCACCAGTTCGGCACGGAGCACGTCGGTCAGGTCACGAAGAACGGCCAGGTCGTCTCCAGCAACCAGTACATCGCCCCGTACGGCGACCGTCTCGTCATCAACCAGGGCAAGATCATGTCGTCCTCGGTCAGCCCGGACGGCACGCACATGGCCGCCTCGGTCACCGACGGCGGCGCGGCCCTGGCCATCGTGGACCTGAAGAACTGGAAGACGCAACAGCTCGTCAGCAACGCCGCGTCGTCGAACCCCCGCATCGGCAGCAACAACGTGGGCCAGGAAGGCCCGACGTACTCGCCCGACGGCAAGCAGCTGTGGCTGGGCCAGCCGGACGGCTACACCGTGTTCACCGTGAACGCGGACGGCGGCGTCTCCAGCCCGCGGACCGTCAGCATCCCGGCGCAGGGGTCCAAGCACGCACTGGTGGGCGCGGTGGCGTTCTCGGCCGACGGCAAGACCGCGTACTCCGCGGTCAACGGCCAGAACCGGGTCGTCGCCATCGACGCCGCGACCGGGACCGTCAAGCAGAGCTGGAACGTGGGCAACGCCCCGCGCGGCATGGTCGTCGTCGGGAAGAAGCTCTACGTGAGCAACGAGGGCGGCCGCCCGGCCAAGCCCGGCGAGCCCACGATCAACTCGTACGGCACGCAGGTGCTCGCCGACCAGAAGACCGCCGCCACCACCAGCGGCACGGTCAGCGTGATCGACCTGGCGAACCAGGACGCCGCGGTCTCCAGCATCGAGGTCGGTCTGCACCCGACCGCCGTGTACGCCAAGAACGGCGTGGTGTTCGTCACCAACACCGCCGACAACAACGTGTCGGTCATCGACACGGCGAAGGACAAGGTCGTCCAGACCATCTCCACCCAGCCGTGGGCCAAGGCCCGGGTGGGTTATGAGCCCGACGCGGTGACCCTCACCGACGACGGTCACCTGCTGGTGACCCTCGGCCGCGCCAACGCCGTCGCCGTCTACAAGTTCACCTCCGCGCAGGAGCCGGTCAGCTACATCGGTCTGCTCCCCACGGACTACTTCCCCTCGGAGATCACCACCTCCGGCAAGGAGGTGTACGTCTCCAACACCCGTGGCATCGACGCCCGCCGTAAGGCCGGCGGCGGTCGCGGCACCCACGACACGACGTCGAGCGTGCAGAAGTTCACGCTGCCCGACGACAGCGTGATCAGGTCCTACACCCGCAAGGTCTTCAAGCAGAACGGCTGGAACGGCGAGTCCCTCAAGAAGACCGACGGCACCCCGGCCAAGCCGGTGCCGGTCCCGGTCAAGCTCGGCGACCCCTCGACGATCAAGCACGTCTTCCTGCTCGTCAAGGAGAACCGGACCTACGACCAGGTCTTCGGTGATATGCCGCAGGGCAACGGCGACCCGTCGCTGACCGAGTTCGGTGAGAACGTCACGCCGAACCAGCACGCCCTGGCCAAGCAGTTCGGCCTGTACGACAACACGTACGACATCGGCACCAACTCCGCCGAGGGCCACAACTGGCTGATGCAGGCCGACGACCCGGAGTACACCGAGTCCTCGGCCGGTGAGTACGCCCGCAGCTACGACACCGAGGACGACGCCCTCGGCCACCAGAAGACCGGCTTCATCTGGACCGGTGCGCAGGCGGCCCGCAAGTCCGTCCGGGACTTCGGTGAGTTCCAGCAGTTCCTGACCAAGCCGTCGGACGCCAGCTGGCAGAACCTGTACTGCGACAGCAAGAACATGGCGGCGACCGGTCAGGACACCGCCTACCCGCTGAACTCGACCTCGCCGATCCCGTCGCTCAACGATGTGTCGGTGCACGGCTTCCCGAAGTTCGACACCAGCGTCCCGGACATCTACCGGGCACAGATCTGGCAGAAGGACTTCGAGAAGAACGGTCCGGCGAACCTGAACATGTTCTGGCTCTCCAGCGACCACACCGGTGGCCCGGTGAGCCCTGCCTCCCAGGTCGCGGACAACGACCTGGCCGTGGGCCAGATCGTCGACAAGATCTCGCACAGCACGTACTGGAAGGACTCGGCGATCTTCGTCGTCGAGGACGACTCCCAGGCGGGTCTCGACCACGTCGACGGCCACCGTGCCCCGGTCCAGATCATCAGCCCCTGGGCCAAGCACGGTGCGGTGGACAGCCACTACTACTCGCAGATCAACATGGCGCGCACCATCGAGCAGATCCTCGGGATCCAGCCGATGAACCAGAAGGACACCGCGGCCACCACGATGGCCTCGGCGTTCACCCGGAAACCGGACTTCACGCCGTTCAAGGCGCTGCCCAACCGGACCTCGCTGACCGACGGGGTGAAGACCCCGCCGTCCTGCGGTCTCGACACCCCGGCGGCGCAGAGCCCGAAGGCGGCGGCCGTGCCGTCGGCCTCGGTGCCGACGGACATGAGAGGCGTCGCCGCCGAGTGGGACCGGTGGAAGTCGAAGCAGCGGCTGACCGGCCCCAACGCCGTTCCGGACTACGCTCCCCCCGCCCAGATGAACCACCTCACGTGGTACCAGACACACAACTGGGCGAAGCCGTACCCGGGCGAGAAGAAGATCTACGCTCCCAGGGACGTGCCGGGCGCCTACATCCCGTCGGCGGAGAACGACGGCTGACGCAGGCCCATGTGGCGGGTGGCCCCTGGCCGGCATCATCGCCGGTCAGGGGCCACCTACGTCTGTGCCACCGTGCAGGTCGGCGCCGCGCCCGGCTGTAGCGGGACCGCCGGGCACCCGTCCCGTGGCCTGTGCCGACTATCTCTCCGCCTGGGTCACGAAAATCTATCCTGGCTGGAGTAGACATTGGGCGGTGGCGTGGTTATGGTTTCTCTCGTAGCCAGAGAGACAGCAGGGCCCGGAGACACGAACTGCCGGGCAGGGTTAACCGCAGTTGCAGTACGCAGGACGGTGCGGCGGTGGAGTTTCGAAGCCAGGGTTGTTGCAGGACGGCGACGGGACTGGCGGCCGGACCGGGTGGCCCGCAGTGATCAGGGGCCGCCGCGAGCAGTACCGCAGTTCACGCAGGAGCAGTACTCAGATCCCAGAGGGAAGAACGGAGGAACCAGGCGCCATCAGGATCGCCCGGGCGGAGTCTTGAGCCCGGGTACCGCAGGACATCGATAGTGAGGTGGTCTCCGGTCAAGCAACCGCGATCCCCGCAGCCCCGACAACTTCCAGGTCGGGTCAGCGGACACAGAAGGCCGGCGCAGTACCAGGGCCGGCAGATGGTGTAGCAGTTCCTTCGGGGCCCGGGTGCCATATGGCACCCGGGCCCCTCCACCCGTTCCACAGAGAGGTGCAAATGACAGCAGGCGAATCGTTCGACCGTCTCGACGACGACGACTATCCCGCCTACACGATGGGCCGGGCCGCCGAAATGCTCGGCACCACGCAGGGCTTTCTCCGCGCCGTCGGCGAAGCCCGCCTCATCACCCCGCTGCGTTCCGAGGGCGGCCACCGCCGCTACTCCCGCTACCAGCTGCGCATCGCCGCCCGCGCCCGGGAGCTCGTCGACCAGGGCACCCCCATCGAGGCCGCCTGCCGCATCGTCGTCCTCGAAGACCAGCTCGAAGAAGCCCAGCGCAGCAACGCCGAATACCGGCACGCCGCCGCCTCGGAGACCCCGACGACCGCAGGCTGAGGTGGCCCGGCCCCGCCTGCTGCGCGCGGAGCATGCCGCGCCGCTCTTGCCGGAACACTGTGTCGCGTGTGGGGCAATATCTATTGCCGCGAGACGAGGGTTAAATATGTCGCGCGGGCAGTGTGTTTAGCGCAGCGAACGAATTCGCTCCATCGATCGTGCGCGGCCACCACCGCATGCTACTGTCGATCTCAGTTGCAGTTGTGGTTCCCAAGACTTCAACGCTCGCGCCAGCATTTAGCTGCGGGAAGCGTTTTGTATTTCCGGTTGTTCTCCGGGCGGGGCATCATTGCGGCGACCCGGTGTCCGTGGATCGCGGGTGCCGGCGTACTGCCCCACAAGGAGATATGACATGGCGTCTGGCACTGTGAAGTGGTTCAACGCGGCCAAGGGCTTCGGCTTCATCGAGCAGGACGGTGGAGGTCCTGACGTGTTCGCCCACTTCTCGAACATCGCCGCCCAGGGCTTCCGTGAGTTGCTCGAAGGTCAGAAGGTCACCTTCGACATCGCCCCGGGCCAGAAGGGCCCGACGGCCGAGAACATCGTTCCCGCCTGACGCTGACGCGCACTTCGTAGCCGGGGCCCGCGCCCCTCGGGGTGCGGGCCCCGGCTACGGGGATTTCCCTCGGTGATGCCTCCTGTGGGACAGAACCGCTCCCAGCTCTTCTCCAGGAGTGCGCGCCTCTCCCGGGCCACACCCATCGACGTCCGGCATCCCACGCCGATATTACGTCACCCATTTCATCACCTGCGTCCCACAGCGGATTCACCGCATGGCGTCTTCGCTTTCGCATTCCATTTCGGCCCGTTCTCGTGATTCCCCGCGCTGAATTTCCGCTGCGGGAATTCCTTGATACGTGCCGTATCGAGGAAGGTTCTCAAATGAACCCCACACGTACGAACGACCGCTCCTCCCGGACCCGCCGCACCAGCGGCCCCGCTTTCAACTCCGGCACCGGTTCGGGCCGGGGCAGTCGCTTCGGCTCGTCCGCCCCGAGCCGATCAGGGCGCCCGAGCCGTTCGGGTGGCCACGGTCGGCGGTCCGCCGCGGCCTCGGGCGAGTTCGCCCTGCCGAAGACGATCACTCCCGCGCTGCCCGCGGTCGAGGCTTTCGCCGACCTCGACATGCCCGCCCAGCTGCTGGCCGCGCTGACCGCGCAGGGCCTGAGCGTCCCGTTCCCGATCCAGGGTGCGACCCTGCCCAACACCCTCGCGGGCCGCGACGCCCTGGGACGCGGACGCACCGGATCCGGTAAGACCCTCGCCTTCGGCCTGGCTCTGCTGGCCCGCACCGCAGGCCGGCGCGCCGAGCCCCGCCAGCCGCTGGCCCTGGTCCTCGTCCCGACGCGTGAGCTGGCCCAGCAGGTGACCGACGCGCTCACCCCCTACGCCCGCTCGGTGAAGCTGCGCCTGGCCACCGTCGTCGGCGGAATGTCGATCGGCAGGCAGGCAGGCGCGTTGCGGGGCGGCGCCGAAGTCGTCGTGGCCACGCCGGGCCGGCTCAAGGACCTCATCGACCGTGGTGACTGCCGGCTGAACCAGGTCGCGATCACCGTCCTGGACGAGGCCGACCAGATGGCCGACATGGGCTTCATGCCCCAGGTCACCGCGCTCCTGGACCAGGTGCGCCCCGAGGGCCAGCGGATGCTGTTCTCCGCCACCCTCGACCGCAACGTCGACCGCCTGGTCCGCCGCTACCTCACCGACCCCGTCGTCCACTCCGTCGACCCGTCGGCGGGCGCCGTCGCCACGATGGAGCACCACGTGCTCCACGTGCGGGGCGCGGACAAGCACCGTACGACCATCGAGATCGCGGCCCGCGACGGCCGGGTGATCATGTTCCTGGACACCAAGCACGGCGTCGACCGGCTCACGCAGGACCTGCTGAACAGCGGAGTGCGGGCCGCCGCCCTGCACGGCGGCAAGTCGCAGCCCCAGCGCACCCGGACCCTGGCCCAGTTCAAGACCGGACACGTCACCGTGCTCGTGGCCACGAACGTCGCCGCCCGCGGTATCCACGTCGACGACCTCGACCTCGTCGTCAATATCGATCCGCCGACCGACCACAAGGACTACCTTCACCGCGGCGGCCGCACCGCGCGGGCCGGCGAGTCGGGCAGCGTCGTCACCCTGGTCACCCCCAACCAGCGCCGCAACATGACCCGCCTCATGACCGCCGCCGGCATCGTGCCCCAGACCACCCAGATCCGCGTCGGCGAAGAGGCCCTGAGTCAGATCACCGGCGCCCAGGCACCCTCCGGGATCCCCGTCACGATCACCGCGCCGGCGGCCGAGAAGCGCAAGCGCAGCGCATCCACACGCGGCCGACGCAGCCCCGCCTCGGCTGCCCGACGCAGGACCGTGCGGCAGACTTCCTTCGACGCGGCGGCCTAGAAACTCCGTGATCAGGAAACTGACCCACCACTGCCGGAGGCACCTTTTGACGCTGGTTCAGATGCAGCCCCGCTCGACGAACGTCACCCAAGCACACCAGACTGCGGCGGACGCCGTGGACACAGGCCCACTGCAAGTCAGCGACGACATGACCATCGAAGTCGCCCTGTCCGTCATGGCCGGCGCCCGCACCGGGCAGCTGTTCGTCTGCGACAACGACGGCCCGTGCACCCAACTGGTCACCCGGGCCCAGCTCACCGCGGTCCGTGACAGCCCCGCGTACACGGACCGGGTCCAACTGCGCGACATCCTCAGCGGCGGTGGGCCGTCCACCTCGCCCGTGACCACGACCGCCGAAGCCGAGCACGCGGCCCTGGACCGCCGATACGTCGCACTGCCGGTCGTCGAAGACCAGGACAGCGCTCGGGGCGTCCTCGCCCACTGAACCGCCTTACCGCGGTAGAACTATCCCCTTCTTCTCCCTGTGAGGCATCATGCGCTGCATCATCGCCCGCTTCCCGTTCGACCTCACCAAGAGCGGCGTTCTGGAATCCATGAAGGGCGTCAAGCCCGAACAGGTCATCGGTGAGTCCGTGATCATCGGCCGCCGCACCTACCCGGTCAAGCAGGTCGGGCAGGTCATCACGCGGCAGGACCGCCGCGATTTCAGCGCCGGTGAAGTTCTCCGGGCCATGACCCGGCTCGGCTTCACCTGCTCCGGCCTCCGCCAGACCGCCGCGCCCACACGTGTCCCCAGCCCAATCCAGCAGGCTTCCACGATGCTCGGCGCACCTGCCACCGACTGACCGACGAGGGGGTGCGAGCCGCCACCGGAACAACAGTGAGGGTCCGACCGACACGTGGTTGAAACCTGTGCTGTCAGACCCGCCCTCCTAGCAGCGTAGCCGGAACCCCCCACTCTGTGAGGGAACCGCCACACAGCGTGAACAAACGCAAGACGGGGCCACGCCCTCGGACGAGGGATCGTGAGGGGCGCCGTCCCGGCGGGGATACCGCCGGGACGGCGCCTGGCGTGCCATACGGCCCCGGCTTAGGCGCAGTACTGCGCCTCCTTGCCGATCGACCGGTACATGCAGTCCGCGTTCTCCACGAGTTGGAGCACCGCGTCGCGGTTGCGGCTGGTCTCGCGGTCGATGACCTCGTCGGGCGGGTAGAAGCCGCCCGCGCCGGAGGAGGTCGGGTACATCTCGAAGGTGTAGGCGAAGACCTTCTGGGTGCCCCACAGATAGTCGTCGATCGCGCCGTCCGTGATGTACAGCTCGCTCGACTGCTCCGGGGTGTAGCCGTTGCTCGCGGCCATCTTCTTGCCGACCGCGGCGAAGGCGTCGTAGTCGTCCCGCGTCATGCCGGTGGTGGTTTCGTCGTAGGTCCAGCCGAACGGCCACAGCACCAGTTCGCTGTAGGTGTGGAAGTCGATCGCGGCCTTGATCTGCTGCTTGCCGCCCACGACCCGGCTGCGGGCGAAGTCGGCGACGACCTGCACCTCGGGGGCGGAGGCGGCGCGGGGGCCGCGGTAGGTCTCCGAGCCGGGGGAGCCGGAGGAGCCGCCGCAGCAGCCCCACTTGAAGTCCCAGTTGCGGTTGAGGTCCGTGCCCACGGACGACGAGCCGGAGTTGGGCTGGCGGTTCTTGCGCCAGCTGCGGTAGGAGCCGGTGGCGATGTCGTACTCGCCGCCGTCCGGGTTCACGTCGGGGACGATCCAGATCTCCCGGCCGTTGACCGCGTTGGTGATCCGGGAGTCGCTGCCGTAGCCCTGGGTGAACTGCCGCACCAGATAGAGCGCCATCTCCACCGTAAGGTGCTCACGGGCGTGCTGATGCGCGGTGAAGAGGACCTCGGGTTCGTTCTCGTCCGTGGCCACGTTGTCGCTGATCTTGAGGGCGACGATGTCGCGGCCCTCGTACGACTTTCCGATGACGCGCTTGCTGAGGATGGACGGATACTTGGCCACCGCCGCGTTGATCTCGGCGTTCGCTTCGGCGTAGTTGTGGTACTTCGCATCGGCCGACGGGAAGTCGAACGGCTTGGCTGCCCTGCCCTCGGCACGGTCGGGCGGGCCCTGGAGCGCGGTGAGCCGGTAGCCGAGCGCGCGCAGCCGCTTGGCCTGCGCCGGGTCGGCCGTGACGACCAGGGAGCGGGCGTCCACCTCGTCGATGGACACTCCGGTGGCGGCGACCGCGGAGCGGTCGGCCTTGGTGGCGGGGCCGGAGACCTCGTACTGCCGCACGTTCTGGTCGGCGGCGGTCTCGGCCTCGGATGGGGCGGTGCGCTCGGTGCCGGGCCGTGAGCTGGGATCGTCGGCCTGAGCTGCCATGGGTGCGGCGAGTGCGAGGGTGAGCAGGGCGGTGAGGGCGGTGGCCCGTCTACCGCTGATGCGACGTCGCATGACATCTCCTGGGGGGTAAGGGCGAGCGACTGCTGCGCCAGTGTTCGGCCATGCGCATGACATGCGCAAGGGTGGGAAATGGTCGAAGCCGAAGGAATCTCTCATCGAGGGAAGGAACCCCCCGCATGAACAGATCTCTCGTCGGTGCGCTCTCGGCCCTGTTACTGGGCGGCGCGACCCTCGTCGGCGCGGGCGCGGCGCCCGCCACGGCCGCGTCCCCCGCCAAGGCCCCGGCCCCCGTCAAGGCCCCGGCCTCCGCCACGGTCTCCGCCAAGGCCCCGAAGGCGGTCGACTTCACCGGCACGGTGGCGCTCAGCAACTGCTCCGGCTCCGTCGTCCGCATGCCGGGCTCGGCCGACAGCGACCCCGCGCTCGTCCTCTCCAACGGCCACTGCCTGGAGAGCGGCTTCCCCGGCGCGGGAGAGGTGATCGTCGACCAGCCGTCCAGCCGGAGCTTCACCCTGCTGACCGCCTCGGGCGGCCGGGCAGGCACCGTCCGGGCGAGCAAGGTCGCGTACGCGACGATGACCGACACCGACATCTCGCTGTACCAGCTGACGTCGACGTACGCCCAGATCCAGTCGTCGTACGGCATCAAGGCGCTACAGCTGTCGGACAGCCACCCGGCCCAGGGCTCCGCCATCAATGTGGTCTCCGGCTACTGGAAGAAGATCTACTCCTGCAATATCGACGGATTTGCATACCGGCTTAAGGAGGGGGACTGGACCTGGAAGGACTCGGTCCGCTACACCTCCGCCTGTAACACGATCGGCGGAACGTCGGGCTCTCCCGTCGTCGACCCGGCGTCCGGCAAGGTCGTGGCCGTCAACAACACGGGCAACGAGGACGGCGGCCGCTGCACCCTCAACAACCCGTGCGAGGTGGACGAGAACGGCACGGTGACGGTGCGCCAGGGCATCAACTACGCCCAGGAGACCTACATCATCACCAAGTGCGTGACCACCGGTAACAAGATCGACCTGAACCTGGCGGGCTGCGTGCTGCCCAAGCCCTAGCGAACGCCTGTACGCCGGTGCGCCCCGCGTGGTGTGAGCGGGGCGCACCGGCATACGTCGAACTGTCGTTCGCGCCTTGAGGGCCTACAGCCCGTGGACGTGCGGGCCGACCGCCTTCGACCAGGCGTTCCCGTTGGCCGCGTCCCAGTTGGTGGACCAGGTCATCGCGCCACGGATGCCGGGGTAGGTCTTCGACGGCTTGAAGGAGCCGCAGCCGGAGCCCTTGGCGAGGCAGTCCAGGGCGTCGTTGACCACGCTCGGCTCGACATAGCCGGAGCCGGCGCCGCTGGTGGAGGCGGGCACGCCGATGCCCACCTGGGACGGGTCGAGGCCGTTCTCGAGCTGGATGCAGGCGAGGCCGGTGAGGAAGTCGACCGAGCCCTGTGAGTAGACCTTGCCGTCACAGCCCTGCATCGAGCCGCTGTTGTAGTACTGCATGTTGACGACCGTGAGGAAGTCCTTGATCGCCAGGGCGGTCTTGAAGTACTCCGTGGACGCCGACTGCATGTCGATGGTCTGCGGCGCCATGGTGACCACGACATCGCTCTTCTTGTCGTGGATGGCCTTGAGGGCCTTGGTCATGTACGTGGAGTTGACGCCGTTCTCGAGGTCGATGTCGACGCCGTTGAAGCCGTACTTGTCCATCAGGCCGGTGATGGAGGAGGCGAAGGCGTCCGCCGAGGCGTCGTCGCTGACCGAGATGGAGCCCTTCTCGCCGCCGACGGAGACGATCACGGACTTCCCGGCCGCCTGCTTGGCCTTGATGTCGTCCTTGAACTGCTGCTCGTCGCTGTAGCCGGTGGCGGGGTCGAGCTTGAAGTCGACCGCTCCGGGGGTGCCGGTGGCGTCCGCGAAGGCCACCGCGATGATGTCGTAGTCGTCCGGGACGTCCGAGAGCTTCTGCTTCGTCGCGCCGTTGTCGAAGTTCTGCCAGTAGCCGGTGACGGCGTGCTCGGGGACGGCGGCGGCGTGCTGCTTCGCGTCCGGGTGGTCCTCGGACGCGTTGGCCGAGCCGGCGGATATGAGCCCTCCTGCGGCGAGGGCGACGACTGCGGCGGCTCCGAGCAGCCGCTTGGTGAACTGTGCGCGTACCACGACAGCCTCCGTGCGTGGGGGGATGTGGGGGAGGTGGTGCCAGTGCGCGTTCAGGGGCCCCTGTGGCGTGCGTATAAGGTGGTCCAGACCAATAGCGTTGTCAAGCCCGCGCGACGTCTTCCCTGCACGTGAGGGTGAAAAATGCGGATGAGGGGGCCAAGAGCGGTTGCGCTCCCGGCCCCCTTGGCCCCTCCCCGCGAAGGGGCCGCGGCACGGCCCCGTGAAAAGGCGCCGCGTCGAAAAGGCGCCGTGTCACGCCATTACGGCAGCCCGTGCACCTTGGGGCCCACCGCGTTCGACCAGGCGTTGCCCGCCGTCGCGTCCCAGTTGGTGGACCAGGTCATCGCGCCGCGCAGACCCGGGTAGGTGCGGGACGGTTTGAAGGAGCCGCAGTTCGTGCCGCGGGCCAGGCAGTCCAGGGCGTTGTTCACGACCGTCGGGGAGACATAGCCGCTGCCCGCGCCGCGCGTCGAGGCGGGCAGGCCCAGGCCGACCTGGGACGGGGAAAGACCGCCCTCCAGCTGGATGCAGGCCAGGGCGGTCAGGAAGTCGACCGAGCCCTGTGAGTAGACCTTGCCGTCGCAGCCCAGCATGGAACCGCTGTTGTAGTACTGCATGTTGACCACCGTCAGGATGTCCTTGATGTTCAGCGCCGTCTGGAAGTAGGCGTTGGACGTGGACTGCATGTCGATGGTCTGCGGGGCCATGGTGATCACCAGGCCGGACCCGGCCTTCGCCGACAGGGAGCGCAGCGCCTGGGTCATGTAGGTGGCGTTGAGGCCGTTCTCCAGGTCGATGTCGACGCCGTCGAAGCCGTACTCGCGCATCAGGGCGTAGACGGAGTTGGCGAAGTTGTTCGCGGAGGCCGAGTCGTTGATCGAAACCGTGCCGTTCTGGCCGCCGATGGAGATCACGACGGACTTCCCGGCCGCCTGCTTGGCCTTGATGTCGTCCTTGAACTGCTGCTCGCTGCCGTAGCCGACGGCGGGGTCGAGGGTGAAGTCGACCGCTCCGGGGGTGCCGGTGGCGTCCGCGAAGGCGACCGCGATGATGTCGTACTGGTCCTGGACGTCGCGCAGCTTCTGCACGGCCGCGCCGTTGTTGAAGTTCTGCCAGTAGCCGGTGACCGCGTGCTTGGGCACCGTGCCGCCGCCCCCGCCGCCTCCGGCCGAGGTGGTGCCCGTGACGGCGGCCGACCTCGGTGACTCACCCGCCGCGTTGGTGGCGGTGACCTGGAACTGGTACGAGGTGGACGGCGCCAGTCCGGTCACGGTCGCGGAAGTGCCGCCGACCGACTGCACCTTGGAGCCGTCCCGGTAGACGTTGTAGCCGGTCGCGCCGGTGACCGGGGACCAGGACAGATCGACGGAGGACGAGGTGACGGCGCCGGCCTTGAGGCCGCCGGGCGCGCCCGGCACCGGGTCGCCGGGGTCGCCGCCGGGGCCGGTCAGGCTGATGTCGTCGGCGTGGTAGGCGGGCTGGCCGTACCAGCCGTGGGTGTAGACGGTCACCGAGGTGGTGCTGGCGCCGGTGCTGAAGCTGGTGCTGAGCTGCTGCCAGCCGGTCGCGGAGGGCGTCCAGGTCGAGACGTCGGTGGTGCCGGTGCCACTCGCGCCGAGGTACACATAGCTGCCCTGGACCCAGGCGCTGAGGGTGTACGAGGAGTTGGGCTTGACGGCCACGGTCTGGGCGCAGCGGGCGTTGTCCGAGCCCGCCGGGGTGGCCTTGAGGGCGGCCGAGCCGCTGTGGACGGGGCTCGCGACCGTGGTGCCGCTCCCGGCGGAACAGGTCCAGCCGCTGAGGCCGGACTCGAAGCCGGGGTTCTGGGCGAGGTTGGCGGCGGCGCCCTCGGCGGTGCCGCCGAGGGCGACCAGTCCGGTGGCGCCCAGGGCGATGGTGGCGAATGCGCTGGTCAGCCGGGCGAACCGGCGTCTGAGTCGGATGGGGCGAGGGTGTGGGGCACGGTCCATGACTGCCTCCGTGGGGGAATCCGTTGGGAAGCCGGTGTGAAGGAGGAGATTGCGGACGGTGGCCACCGTATGAACGTAAAGTGGTCCAGACCAATAACCTTGTCAAGGGGATGCGCGGACTCCGCATCGGACCCGGGGTGCGTAACCCAGAGGAACTGTTCTCTCACGCCGTTTTCGTGGATAAAGTGACGACGCACCAGGACAGGGGCAGTTAAAGAGACAGGGGCAGTAGAGACCTGTGGCCGCCGCCGCTCGGCGCCGATGTGAGACGGGGTAGCCCACGTGCCCACCGCGATAGCAGTCACCGGCCGAGAGCTGGTGCTTCCGCCGCCCGACGGGCAGACCCCGTCGGCCGTCGTGCTCCGCCCGCCGGACGCACAGTCACTCGACGACGCCCTCGCCGAGGTCGGGACCCTCCTCGACCAGCAGGGCTATCTCGTCGTGCTCTACCCGGCCGCGACCCCCGCGGCCGTGGTCCGCAGACTCCACACCGTGCGCTCCGTCCTGGAGAGCGACCGGATGGCGCTGCTGCCACTCGAACTGCCTCCGCTGGCCGTGGCCGTGCTGGCCCGTCAGCTGCGCCAGCTGTCCATATCCGACTTCAGCCCCGGCGTCCTGGCGTGCGCCGCCCGGCTGCTCTCCCACTACATCCACGCGGGCGCCCTGCTGGGCAGCGTCGCCAGGCTGGACCGGGTCCCGGTCAGCCTCACCTCGCACGTCAAGTCCTGGGTGCCCGGCGCCCACTTCGGGGTGCTCGCCCACCCCACCCCGCACCTGGTCAAGGTCGGCGGCGCGACCGAGCTGCCCGCCCCGGGGTACGCCACCTCCATGACGATCGCCCGGGGCCAGCTCAGCAGCCATGGCTACGGGGGCGGCGGCGCGGGCCACGACGACTGGGTCACCGGCGCCCTCGCCCCCGCCTGGGGCGTGCGCGGCGTGGAGGAGGTGCCGCTGCCCGCCGAGTCGGCGCGCTGGTGGGGCACCCCCAAGCTCATCGAGTTCGCCGCGGCCATCCCCGACCTCTCGGTCCTCTACCAGCTCGTGGCCTCCGTACGGAGAGAGGAATGCCACTGGTGCGGCTTCGAACTCATCGGCGACCGCTGTGCCTTCTGCTCCTGCCCGGTGGCCCGCGGCGATGAGATCCCCGCACTGATCACGTCCCAACGTCCCGCCCTGACCAGCCGGTAACGTCCCCGAACGAGGTTGTGCGACCCATGAATTCACGCCAGCGCCGCGGAGTCATCCTGCTGCTCCTGTCGGTCCTGTGCGCCGTCGGCGCCTTCGCCGGAGTCCTCTCCGTCGTCAACGACGTGGAGTCGAAGGTCGGCCCCGAGACCACGGCCTACAAGCTCACCTCGGACGTCAAGCCGTACAAGGCGCTGGAGGCCGGGGAGTTCGAGAAGGTCTCGATGCCCAAGCGCTATGTGCCCTCCACCGCCGTCACCGATCTCGACGAGCTACGCGGGAAGATCGCGGTGACCCAGCTGACCAAGGGGTCGCTGCTCCAGCGCGACATGATCGTGAACCGGCCCGCCCTGAAGCCCGGGCAGCAGGAGATCGCGATCATGGTCGACGCGGCGACCGGTGTCGCGGGCAAGATCACCCCGGGGGCCAGGGTCAATATCTTCGCCACCTTCGAGGGCGACACCCAGGGCGAGAAGCCGGTCTCCAAGCTGATCGTCGCGGGCGCCGAGGTGCTCGACCTCGGCAAGATCACCGCCCTGGAGCCGGACCAGGACGACAAGCGGCGGATCAACGAGGCCGTGCCGATCACCTTCGCGCTCGACACCAGGAACGCCCAGCGCGTCGCGTACGCCGAGTCGTTCGCCTCGCATGTGCGGCTCGCGCTGGTCGCGCCCGGCGGGGGCTCTTCCATAGACCCCGACGACCGCACCTACACCCTCGACGGCGACAAATGAGTGAGGAGGTGCCGCGGTGACGATCAGAATCCTGCCGGCCGTCGGCGACCCCGACGCCGCCCACTCCCTCAGCGGGCTGCTCGGCCAGTTGCCCGGTGTCGAACCGTCGGCGCCGGTGGGCGACTCGACCCTGCTGCTCGACACCCTCGCCGCGCTGGCCGCCGCCTCCCTGGAGGAGCTGCCGGAGGTCGTCCTCGTCCATGAGCGCATCGGCCCGGCCCCGGCGCTGGAGCTGATCCGCGAGATCGCGCTGCGCTTCCCGGCGGTGGGCGTGGTGCTGGTGACCGCCGACGCGGGACCCGCGCTGTACTCGGCCGCCATGGACGCCGGGGCCCGTGGCATCGCCGGAATACCGCTGGCGTACGAGGAACTGGCGGCCCGCGTGCAGGGCGCCGCCCAGTGGGCCACCGGCGTGCGGCGCCATCTCGGGGGCGGCGGCGATCCGTATCCCGCCGGGCCGGGCGGCAAGCTGGTCGCGGTCGCGGGCGCCAAGGGCGGGGTGGGCACCACCGTGACCGCCGTACAGCTCGCGCTCGCCGCGCGCGCCGCGGGCCGTAAGGTCGCGCTGGTCGACATGGACCTCCAGTCCGGGGACGTCGCCTCGTACCTCGACGTCCAGTTCCGCCGCTCGATCGCCGATCTGGCGCAGATCAGCGACATCTCGCCGCGGGTGCTCCAGGACGCGGTGTTCACCCACCAGACCGGGCTCGGGCTGCTGCTCGCGCCGGGCGAGGGAGAGCGCGGCGAGGAGGTGACCGACGGCACCGCCCGGCAGGTCATCGGCGCGCTGCGGTCGCGCTTCGAGGTCGTGATCGTCGACTGCGGTACGCAGATGACCTCCGCGGGCGCCGCCGCCGTCGAGCTCGCGGACATCGCGCTGCTGGTGACCACCCCGGACGTGGTCGCGGTGCGCGCCGCCAAGCGCATGGTGCGGCTGTGGGACCGGCTCCAGATCCGTAAGGCGGAGGAGACCGTGACCGTGGTCAACCGGCACTCCCGCAGCGCGGAGATCCAGCCGCAGCTGGTCCAGCGGGCCACCGGTACGACGGTGGCGCGCACGGCGATCCCGGCCGGATTCAAGGAGCTCCAGCCCGCCGTCGACTCGGGCCGGATGCACGACCTGGACGCCAAGTCGGCCGTCAAGCAGGCGCTGTGGGGGCTGGCCGGTGAGCTGGGCCTGGTCGAGGCGGCAGCCCAGGGCGGCGGCCGCCGGGGCGGCCACCGGGGCGGCCACGCGGCCGGGGGCGGCGACCGCGCCCTGCCGGGGCTGCGGCGGCGCCATGCCATAGAGGCGGGCGGCGACCCGGCGCAGGGCAGCGTGGGCGACGGCACCGACGCGCTGAACGAGATCGCCCCGCCGTCCACCAGGGGCTTCCTGCGCAAGCGGGGCGGCGACCGAGGCCAGGTGACGGTCGAGTTCCTCGGCGTCCTGCCGCTGGCGCTGATCGTGCTCGCGGTCATCTGGCAGCTGGTGCTGGTGGGCTACACCTACTCGCTGGCGGGCAACTCCGCCGACAAGGGCGCCCGCGCGGGCGCCGCCAAGGGCGCGGGCGCCTGCCAGGACGCGGCCGCCAAGGACGTCCCCGGCTCCTGGACCGCCGACATCGACTGCGGCGGCGGCGACGGCACGGTCTACAAGGCCACGGTCAAGCTCCACGTCCCGATCCTCTTCCCGGGCGCCGCCGACTTCCCCTGGACGGTCACGGGCACCGCGGGCGCGGCGGACGAGACCGACCTGGCGGGCGGAGGAGAGTGAGATGACCCGTCACCACGTGCGCGCGCGACTCGCCTCCAGCCGGGGGCGGGACGACGCCGGGTCCGCGTCCATCGAGTTCCTCGGGTTTCTGCCGATCCTCATCCTCGTCGCGCTCGCCGCCGTGCAGCTCGGCATCGCCGCGTACGCCGCGCAGCAGGCTGGTACCGCGGCGCGGGCGGCGGCGCGGACGGCGTCCCTGGACGAGCCGCGGACCAGCCCGCAGGCCGCCGGGAAGGCGGCGATGAGCGGGTGGCTGGCCGACGGGGCGAGCATCGGCAGCGGGGGCTGCGGAGGCGGGGAGGCGCAGGCCACCGCGACCGTGGAGATCCCCTCCGTCATCCCCGGGTTCGACTTCGGCAGCGCCGAGAAGAGCGCCACCATGCCCTGCGACGACGGAGACGGCGGCACCGGCGGCCTGGCCCCGGCCGCGATGGGAGGCGAACGATGAGCCTGCGGGCCCGTATCACCGCGCCCGAGGGGCCCGGCGAGGGCAGCGGGCGCCAGGACGGGCACCTCGTCTCCGCCTACCGCGCCAAGCTGCTGGAGGAGATCGACCTCGCGGAGATGTCGTCCCTCTCCACCGCCGAGCGCCGGTCCCGCCTGGAGCGCGTGCTCGGCCACATCATCAGCCGCGAGGGCCCGGTGCTGTCCACCAGCGAGCGCTCCCAGCTGATCCGCCGGGTGGTGGACGAGGCGCTCGGCCTCGGGGTGCTCGAACCGCTCCTCGAGGACGCCTCCATCACCGAGATCATGGTCAACGGCCCGGACCAGATCTTCGTGGAGCGCGCGGGCCGGGTCGAGCTGGTCCCCGTCCGCTTCGCCTCCGAAGAGCAGCTGATGCAGACCATCGAGCGCATCGTCTCCACGGTCAACCGCCGGGTGGACGAGTCGAATCCGATGGTGGACGCCCGGCTGCCGTCCGGAGAGCGCGTCAACGTGATCATCCCGCCGCTCGCCCTCACCGGCGCCACGCTCACCATCCGCCGCTTCCCCCGCGCCTACACCCTCCATGAGCTGATCGGCATGGGCACGCTGGACGAGCAGATGCTGATGCTGCTCGCGGCGCTGGTGCGGGCCAAGTTCAACGTGGTGGTCTCCGGCCCCACCGGATCCGGCAAGACCACGCTGCTCAACGCCCTCTCCGGGCTGATCCCCGACGGCGAGCGCATCATCACCGTCGAGGACGCGGCCGAGCTCCAGCTCCAGCAGACCCATGTCATCCGGCTGGAGTCCCGGCCGCCCAACGTCGAGGGCAGCGGCCGGATCACCATCCGCGACCTGGTCCGCAACTCCCTCCGGATGCGCCCCGACCGCATCATCGTCGGCGAGGTGCGCGGCGGGGAGACCCTCGACATGCTCCAGGCCATGTCCACCGGCCATGACGGTTCGCTGGCCACCGTCCACGCCAACAGCGCCGAGGACGCGCTGATGCGGCTCCAGACGCTCGCCTCCATGTCGGATGTGGCGATCCCCTACGAGGCGCTGCGGGACCAGATCAACAGCGCCGTGGACTGCATCGTCCAGCTCGTCCGGCACGCCGACGGCTCACGGCGGATCAGCGAGATCGCGCTGCTCGACAGCCATGGCCACGAGTCGTACCGGATCGCCACCGTCTGTCGCTTCGACGCCCAGCCGATGGGCGCGGACCGGGTGGTGCACGGGCGGTTCGGCTACTTCCCGCTGCCGGAGCGGGTCGCCGAGCGGCTGCGGATGGCCAGCGAATCGGTGCCGCCCGCCTTCGGCGTGGCCGCCTTCCCAGCGCAGCTGGCCACCCGCGCGGCCGGATACGACCCGTACGACCGGCCCCCGTTCGGCCGACCGCCACGGGACCGACCGCCGTACGACGGACCGCCACAGGACCGACCGCCGTACGACGGACCGCCACAGGATCGACCGCCGTACGACGGACCGCCACGGGACCGACCGCCGTACGACCGACCCCCGTTCGACCCCAGGGACCGGAGGTAGCAGGGCCCATGGACCATCTCGCGACGGCCGCCCTCGGCGCGACGCTGGTGTGCGGCGCGCTGGGCGTCGTGGGCGTGCACACCTACGTACGCGGCAAGGAGCAGCAGCGCGCGCTGATCGACCGGCTGTCGGAGACCGGCCCGCTGCCGGGCACCACCCGCGCGCGCCGCTTCTCGGGGGTCGACCGGCGGCTGCGCACCACCTCCCTGGGCCGGAAGCTGGAGCTGCGGCTGGCTGCCACCGGCCTGGAGATCACCCCGGGGGAGTTCTTCGTCTACACGGCGGGGGCGGCGGCCGGGCTGTGGCTGATCGCGGCGTCCTTCCTCGCGGCGTTCTTCGGTCCGATAGCGGCGGTGGTCGCCGTCTGGGGGTCCTTCGCGTTCCTCAGCTGGCAGCGCCAGAAGCGGATAGAGCGCTTCATCAACCAACTGCCGGAGCTGTCACGGATCCTGGCCAACGCCACCCAGGCCGGGCTGGCGCTGCGCACCGCGCTCGGCATGGCGGCGGACGAGATGGAGGCGCCGGCGGGCGAGGAGCTGGCCAAGGTCGCGGCCAAGCTGGCGGTGGGCCACTCGATCGACGACGCCCTGGAGGAGCTGGCCGAGCGGCTGCCGTCCCGGGAGCTGGTGGTGCTGGTCACCACGCTGGTGCTGTCCAACCGCGCGGGCGGGACCGTGGTCAGCTCGCTGCGCAACCTCACCCAGACGCTGGAGGAGCGCAAGGAGACCCGGCGGGAGGTGCGCACCCAGCTCTCGCAGGTGACCGTCACCGCCTATGTCGTACCGCTGCTGGGGATCGGGACGCTGCTGCTGATGAACCGGATCTCGGCCGGTTCGCTGGACCGGATGACCTCGTCCTTCTGGGGGCAGGCGGCGGTGGTCGTGGCCTTCTGCCTGTACGGGATCGGCTTCTTCCTCATCCGCCGCATGTCCAAGATCGACGTCTAGCGAAGCCAGGTAGAGGGGACTTGAGGTTGATGGCACTGCTGCTGGCGCTGGCGGCCGGTCTCGCGGTGGCGGGCATCGCCTACGGCATCACGCTGTACCGCAGCGAGGCCAAGCTGCCCAGCGATCTGGCCGTGGCCCTGGAGGTCGGCTCCAGCCGGACGACCGCGGTCGGCTCGGCCGTCGACCGGCTGGGCATGCGCTACGCCCCGCTGGTGCTGCGGCTGATGGGGGAGAAGCGGGTGGCCCGGGTCCGCCGCCGGATCGATCTGGCGGGCAACCCGGGCGGCCTGACGGTGGATCGCTACGCCGCCCGGCGGGCGGTCTACGGGGCGCTCGGCTTCGTCGGGGCGCTGGTGATGCTGGTCAAGGGCCAAGTCCTGCTGGCGCTGCTGCTGGTGGCGTTCGGGCTGTTCTGGATCGAGGTGGGCATCTGGGCGGCGGTGCGCGAGCGCAAGGACGCGATCGAGCGGACGTTGCCGGACTTTCTGGACGTTCTGGCCGTCGTGGTGAGCGCCGGCTTGAGCTTCCGTCAGGCCCTGGACCGGGTCGCCGAGAAGTATGAGGGTCCCTGGGCGGATGAACTTCGCATCACACTTCGGCAAATGGACATGGGTGTCAGCCGCCGCCAGGCGTTCGAGGAACTACGGAAACGTAATGACTCGGAACAGGTCGCGCAGTTCGTCACCGCCCTTCAGCAGGGCGAGGAGCTGGGCGCTCCGATTGTCGAAACGTTGATCGCCATTGCGAACGACATGCGCCGTACGGACGCGCAGAACGCCCGGCGGCGCGCGGCCCGCGCGGTGCCGAAGGCGACCATGGTCATCACGACCTTCATGGTGCCCGGAACCATGGTGTTGCTCGTCGCGGGGTTCTTCATCGGCTCGGGCACCGACTTCGGCTCGGTGACCGGGGACTGACGGTCTCTTTTAGGTGAAGCTCCTTCGCGGTTGCAATTCAATGTGGGACAGTCGTCGACGGAGAACTCCTCGGTGCGGGAGGGGGTGAGACGGATGCGCGGTCGGGGTTGGTCGTCACGTCCACGGTTCGAACGTGGTGGACGGGGAAGGCAATGCTTCCTAGGGCACTGTTCCGAGACGGCTGTTTCGGCGTACTTTGCTCGTGTCGCGAGCGACACCACGGGGGTTGAGTCGCCGGACCACAGAGGGACGGCAGCCCATGGAGGGGAACACAATGGGGAAGCGCGTCATGCGGAACGATCGGGGACAGACCTCGATCGAATATCTGGGCATCATCGCCGTGGTGGTCGCCATCGTGCTGGTCCTGTCGACCACGGACTTCGGCAGCATGATCGCGAACGCCATCTCCGACAAGATCTCGCAGGTCGTCGGCATCTGACCGGTCCCGTGACAGCGCGCCGAGATCTGAGGAGCGACGCGGGCCAGGCATTTCCGATCTACATCACGGCGGTGGCGGGCCTGCTCTTCCTGGCGCTGGCCCTCTTCGCCGTCGGCCAGGCCGGAGCCACCCGCAACGGCGGACAGACCGCCGCCGACGCCGCGGCCCTCGCGGCCGCCCAGGACTACCGCGACCAGCTGCGCAAGGGGTTCCTGGAGGCGATCGCGAACGGCAGCGCATGGGACGACCTGCTGGACGGACGGGGACTGGGCGGCACCAACGCCTGTGACCAGGCGCAGTGGTTCGCCGACCAGAACGGGGCGGATGTGACCGACTGCCGCGGGCCCGACTTCCTGCCGACGTCCTTCACCGTCACCGTGAAGACGCACAAGCCCGTGGGCAAGACCGTCATCCCCGGTACGGAGAGCAAGTACGGGGAGGCCACGGCCAAGGCGGTCGTCACCCCGCGCTGCACGGCCGAGCCGCCCGCGCCGCCGACCGAACGGCCCGACGACGGTGGCAAGGGCGACGGGGGCGGGGACGGCGACGGCGGCGGCAAGGATGACGGCGGTAAGGACGACGGCAAGGGCGGCGACGGCGGTAAGGACGACGGCAAGGACGACAAGCCGCCCATCGACCTCCTCTGCGACGGAACCGACTTGACCATCGACCCGACGCGTCTCGATCTCTTCCCCGACGCCAAGGACCTCTTCTCCGTGCACCTGGCCGACTGACGGCCGACTGACGAGCGAACGAAGAGCAGAAGAGCAAAGGACAGCGAGCGATGAGCATTCGGCACACGACGAAGGCCCGGAGGGGGGCCGCCGCGACGGCGCTCGCCGCGGCCCTGGCCCTCGCCGTGGCCGGGTGCGGCAGCGGCGACGGGGACAAGAAACCCGACGACGCCGCGGACCGGACGTCGACCGCGGGCAAGGACGGCGGCGACGAGCAGGAGCCCGCGGTGGACTCCTCCAAGACCATCGGCGAGATGAAGGGGCCCGGCGGGGTCGTCGTCACCCTGCACTCCGCCGTGCGCGACGACGGCGGGTTCGTGACCGTGAACGCCACCGTCACCAACCACGGCAGCCGGCTCTTCAACGCGATCGACTGGCGCTCGAAGGAGACCGAGGTGAAGTCACTCTCGTCCGTCTCCGGCGCGTCCCTGGTCGACGAGAAGGGCAAAAAGCGCTATCTCGTCCTGAGGGACACCGACGGCCAGTGCCTGTGCACCACGGGGCTCTCCGGGATCAAGCCCAATGAGAGCCGTCCGCTGTTCGCGCAGTTCCCGGCCCCGCCGAAGAGCGTCAAGGACATCGACTTCCAGATACCGACCATGCCGTCCGTCAGCATCACCCTCTCCGGGTGAGCCGCGCCATGACACCGCAGACGACGACGGCCCGCCCCGCGCGCCGCGGCCCCGTGCTGGCCGCGCTGGCCTCCACCGCGCTCCTGGTCACCCTCACGGCCCCGGCGCCGCCCGCCCACGCGGACAGCGGCCCCGGCGCGCCCGCCGACACCACCCCGCCGGTGAAGATCGACGCCGAGGACTCCGACCTGAAGATGCCCGAGGGCGCCAAGCTGGCGCCCGGCCGGGTCCTGGACATCAAGTCCGTGGTCGAGACGGACGACGGCGACGAGCGGCGGGAGGACACCAACGCCAAGGTGAAGTTCGCCCTCCAGGCCGAGGTGCTCTTCGGCAAGGACAGCGCGAAGCTGGGCGGCGACGCACGGGCCCGGATCAAGGAGATCGCCTCCGAGGCCGAGCGGCAGAACGCCAAGAGCGTCCGTGTCTTCGGCTTCACCGACGACCTGGGCTCCGCGGGCCACGGCATCGTGCTCTCCAAGCAGCGGGCCAACGCGGTGCAGCAGGCGCTCGCCGCGGACCTGGACCCGTCCGTCAACTACGAGATCCGGGGCTACGGCGAGCAGTACCCGATCGCGGACAACGCGACCGAGGAGGGTCGCAAACGCAACCGCCGGGTGGAGGTCAGCTTCCCCCGGACCGCCTGACCCCCACAACCGGGGCTCCGCCCCGGACCCCGCTCCTCAATCGCCGGAGGGGCTGATTTCAGCCCGTCCGGGGTCCAGGGGCGGAGCCCCTGGTATCGGGAAGGGGCGGGGAGGGGGAACAGCCCGCCGCAGGCGAACCCGTCGAGCGGGGCCGTCGTGCGCGATGCCGCATCATGGGTGTGTTGATCGCACCCCTCCGCCGGAGTCTGTTCTGAGTACCGCCGTCGCCGAAACCCTTGCCGTCGCCCTGCTCCTCGGCGTACTGGCTTTCGCGGTGGTACGGCCCCGCGGCCTGCCGGAAGCGGTCGCGGCCGTGCCCGCCGCCGGGATCGTGGTGGCCATCGGGGCGGTCTCGCCCGCCCGGGCCTGGGCGGAGGCCCGGGAGCTGCTGCCCGTCGTGGGCTTTCTGGCCGCCGTACTGCTGCTGGCCCGGATGTGCGCGGACGAGGGGCTCTTCGAGGCGGCGGGACAGGCCGTGGCGCGGGCCTGCGCGGGGCGTACGGACCGGCTCCTGGGCGGGGTCTTCGCCGTCGCGGCCACCGTCACCGCCGTGCTGAGCCTGGACGCCACCGTGGTGCTGCTCACGCCCGTGGTGTTCGCCACGGCGGCCCGGCTCGGGGCGCGGTCCCGGCCGCATGTGTACGCCTGCGCCCATCTGTCGAACTCGGCGTCCCTGCTCCTCCCGGTCTCCAACCTCACCAATCTGCTCGCCCTGGAGGCCGGCGGGGTCTCCTTCACCCGCTTCGCCGTGCTGATGGGGCCCGCCTGGTTGGTGACCATCGGCATCGAGTACCTGGTCTTCCGCCGCTTCTTCGCCGACGATCTGGCCGCCGGGACCAGCGAGCCCCCGCCCGCCGACTGGCCCCGGGTGCCGGTGTTCGCGGTGACCGTGCTGCTGCTGACCCTCGCCGGGTTCGTGGGGACCTCGCTGGCGGGGCTCGACCCGCAGTGGGCGGCCTGGGCGGGTGCCCTCGTGCTCACCGTAAGGGCGCTGCGGCACCGCCGGGCGACCGTAAGGGAGGCGATCGGCGCGACCGGGCCGCTGTTCTGCCTGTTCGTGCTGGCGCTCGGGGTGGTGGTCCAGGCCGTGCTGGCGGGTGGCCTCCAGGAGGCGCTGGGGCAGGTGCTGCCCACCGGGGCGGGCCTGCCCGCGCTGCTGGGGATCGCGGCGGTCGCGGCGGTGCTGGCCAACCTGATCAACAACCTGCCCGCCGTGCTGGCGCTGCTGCCGATCGCCTCCGGCGGCGGCCCCGGGCCCGTGCTCGCCGTGCTGATCGGCGTCAACCTGGGCCCCAACCTCACCTATGTCGGCTCCCTGGCCACCCTGCTGTGGCGGCGCATAGTCCATCGCCACGACCCGGAGACCGGCTCCGACCTGGGGGTGTTCACCCGTCTGGGGCTGCTGACCGCACCGGCGACCGTGGTGGCCGCGACGGCGGCCATGTGGGCGATGCTGAGGGTCACCGGAAGCTGAGGGTCACCGGAAGCTGAGAGCCAACGGAAGCAGTCGACGGAAGCAGTCGACGGAAGCTGAGGCTCAGCGAAAGCGAAGGGCCGCCGTCCCGACTGTTCATCGCGGCGGCGGCCCCTCACCCAGCTGTCAGGATTCGATCCAGTTGTGCGCCTGGGCGATCTCGATGACCCGCCTGCGCACCTGCTTGATCTGGTCGGCGGTCAGACTGCCGCCCACCTCGACCAGCGCCTCGGTCAGCTCCTGCCGGAACTCGGTCACCGACAGCACATCACACATGGTGTCGTCGCCGTCCGGACCGGCGGAGGGCCGTACGACCGGCGCGACGGCACGCTCGACGATGCGCACCTCGGAGGCCTTGGGCCCCTTGTCGCCGTATTCGGGAACGAACCGCACCTTCGATCCCGGCTGGAACAGGTGCTTCTCGTCCAGCAGGTCGTTGGCGTGCATGAAGACGTCCTCGCCACCGTCGTCCGGAGCGATGAAGCCGTAGCCGCGGAACTCGTCGAAACGCAGAATCTTGCCCGTGGTCGTCACGTGCTACCCCTACCCCTATACCTCTACCTCGATGATCTCGACCGCGATCGAGGGTGTCCCGACCATGACCGATCGAGGGTGTCCCAACCATGACACCGAGACGTCAGCGTACAGAAGGTTGCGGCGGCGCTGAAGGGCCGGGGGCGATCACGACGCGCACGCCCCGCCGCACGCCCCAGCGCTCCAACGCGCCCGCCTCCGCCTCCAGCACATGGCGGGACCGCAGCCGGGGCCGCCCGAGCCGCCCGGGGCGCAGGGTGTGGACGTCCAGGACGGTCATCCGCCGGTCCAGATAGGCGACGTCGATGGCGAACCGCATCCGGAAGGTGTGCACCCCGCTCGCGGGGGTGAGTAGGAGCGCGCCGGTCAGCCCGTCCCGGCCGAGCAGCCCGCGGGCGCGGGCGCGGTAGGAGGCGGCGATGGTGAGCGGAATGCCCGCCTCGCGTCCCGCGCCGTCCGCCTCGCGTCCCGCGCCGCTCGCCTCGCGCCCCGCGCCACCCTCCGCACGCCCCGCGCCGCCCGCCTCGCGCCCCGCGCCGCCCGCCACGCCCCCCGGGTCCTCCTTCGCGCCGTTCGGGCCGCCGCCCGAGCCGCCGTCCGCGCCGTCCGCGCCGTCCGCCATGAGGAGCGTCCCCGTACCGTCCCGAAAGCGGCCCATCACCCGCGCCCCCCTTCGCCCGTTCCACGCCGTCCGCCCGTCCCGGCAGTGTTCCACCGGCCGGACGCTTCCGTAGGCTCGGCCCGTGCAACCGCTGCTGATCGTGCTCGCCGCCGCGTACGGCGCGGCCGCCGGGCTGCTCGTACCGCGCCCGCTCTACCGGCTGGCCGTCGAGCCGGAGGAGCCCTGGCGCGGCGCCTGTCCGCGCGGGCACGCGCTCACCGGCCCGGCGCGCGGCTGGCTGGGCCCCGCCCGCTGCGCCGGCTGCCGGGACGGCGAGCGGGACTACGGGACCGAGCCGGTGCGCGCCGCCGTGCTCACCGCGCTGGTGTGCGCGGGTCTGGCGGCGGCCGTCGTCGCGCGCCCCGAGCTGGCGGTGTGGCTGCTGCTGGTGCCGCTGGGGGTGCTGCTCACGGCCGTGGACCTGGCGGTCAACCGGCTGCCGGACGTCCTCACCCTGCCCATGGTCGGCGGCGCCGCGGCGCTGCTCGGCGCGGCGGCGCTGCTGCCGCACAGCGCCGGGTCCTGGACGCGGGCGCTGCTGGGTGGGGCGGTGCTGGGCGGGGCGTATCTGGTGCTGTTCCTGATCAGCCCGAGCGGGATGGGGTTCGGCGACGTCAAGCTCGCGCTGACGCTCGGGGTCGCGCTCGGCTGGTACGGCTGGGACGTGCTCTTCGTGGGCGCCCTCGCCGGGCTGCTGCTGGGCTCCTGCTGCGCCGTGGGCCTGGTGCTGACCCGGCGGGCCGGGCGCCGGACCGCGATGGCGTTCGGTCCTTTCATGATCCTCGGGGCGGGCGCGGGACTGGTGCTGGGGGCGCTCGGCGCCGGATGACATCGGCGCGCGGAGAGGCGTCCCCGCCGAGATGCATGGACATCCCCTCACGAAGCGTTATGGTGGAAGCCCCCCCTCGGGCCGGTCCGTACTCCCCCCCCACGGACCGGCCCGCTCTATTTCGGGCTTCTGGGACCCAAAGGGCTGCACGTATCCCACACGGTCGACTACGAAGCGTGATGGGGGGCGATCATTCGGTCGTCCCGGTTAGCCAGTCCCCCCGCCCCGCAGTAGGGTGTCGGCCTTGGGGCGGACTGCCATGGCGAGCCATGTGAAGCACTGAGGGGCTGGAAGACGTGAAGTTGCGCGACCTGGTGTACGGGCTCTACGCACGCCGGGTGGAAGGCCGCCTCGATCACGCCCAGGTGCCCAAGCACATCGGAGTCATCCTCGACGGCAACCGCCGCTGGGCCCGCGCCGCGGGCGGCACCGCCGAGCAGGGTCACAAGGCGGGCGCCAGCAAGATCCAGGAGCTGCTCGGCTGGTGCAGCGAGACGGACGTCGAGGTCGTCACGCTCTGGCTGCTCTCCACGGACAACCTGGACCGTCCCGAGGAGGAGCTGGTACCGCTCCTGAGCATCATCGAGGGCGCGGTCCGCGACCTGGCGGCCGACGGCCGCTGGCGGGTGCACCACGTCGGCAACCGCGATCTGCTGCCCTCCCGCACCCAGACGGTCCTCAAGGAGGCCGAGCGGGACACCGAGGGCGTCGACGGGATACTGGTCAACGTGGCCGTCGGGTACGGCGGACGGCAGGAGATCGCCGACGCGGTGCGGTCGCTGCTGCTGGACCACGCCACCAAGGGCAGCTCCTTCGAGGAGCTCGCCGAGATCGTCGACATCGACCTCATCTCCGAACACCTGTACACCCGTGGGCAGCCCGATCCGGACCTGGTGATCCGTACCAGCGGCGAGCAGCGGCTCTCGGGCTTCATGCTGTGGCAGAGTGCCCATTCGGAGTACTACTTCTGTGAAGTTTTCTGGCCCGCCTTCCGCAAGGTCGACTTCCTCCGCGCGCTGCGCGACTACGCCGCCCGTCATCGCAGGTACGGCAACTAGTTCCCGTTAGTAGTACCGCAGTTCACCGGCTCGGGGCCGGACGCCGGCCGGTGTCCGGCCCCGAGCCGCGTAGCACGCTGGTTTCACAACGTTCATATCCGCGCCGTCATATGCCGTTGCATGCCCCCGCACGTTCGAGGGAATATCCCTTCCAGGTCGACGCCCTGTCCCACCTGTCCAGTTGGGCGTCGAACTGCCAGCGGACGGCATCGGGCCGTTCGCCCGGGAGGCCCTTTGCACACGGACGACTGTGCGGATCGTGCGTATGACGCGGAGGGCCGGCGCTCGGCCCTCCCAGTGGGGCCTGAGCCCGGTCCGTTCCCCGTCTACGGCGGGGATACCTCACTCCCGCGACGCCGTCGCACCCCGACCTCTCCCGAGGGGGTTCGTCCACCCGTGGTGACCAGCAAGAAACGCCGCGAGCACGACCGGCGCACCTATGTCCTCGACACCAGCGTCCTGCTGGCCGACCCCAATGCCATGGCCCGCTTCGACGAGCACGAAGTCGTGCTGCCGGTCGTGGTGGTCACGGAACTGGAGGCCAAGCGGCACCACCCGGAGCTCGGGTACTTCGCACGGCAGGCGCTCCGCCTGCTGGACGAGTACCGCATCCGGTACGGCCGTCTGGACGCTCCGATTCCGATCGGGGAACTGGGCGGCACCCTGCGTGTCGAGCTCAACCACTCCGACCCGGGCATCCTCCCGGCCGCCTTCCTGAACCACGGCGGCAAAGTGGGGGACAACGACTCGCGGATCCTCGCGGTCGCCAGAAACCTCCAGGCAGAGGGGTACGACGTCACCGTCGTGTCCAAGGACCTGCCGCTGCGCATCAAGGCGTCCTCGGTGGGGCTGCTCGCCGAGGAGTACCGCGCGGAGCTGGCGATCACCGACTCGGGCTGGACCGGGATGGCGGAGCTCGCCGTCTCGGCCGAACAGGTGGACGACCTGTTCGCCGCCGAGACGGCGTATGTCCCCGAGGCGGCCGGACTGCCCGTGCACACGGGCCTGGTGCTCCAGTCCGAGCGCGGTAACGCGCTGGGTCGGGTCACCCCGGACGGGCAGGTCCGGCTGGTGCGCGGCGACCGCGAGGCGTTCGGCATCCACGGGCGCAGCGCGGAGCAGCGCATCGCCCTGGACCTGCTGCTCGACCCGGAGGTCGGCATCATCTCGATGGGCGGCCGGGCCGGTACCGGCAAGTCGGCGCTGGCGCTGTGCGCCGGTCTCGAGGCCGTGCTGGAGCGGCGTCAGCACCGCAAGGTGATGATCTTCCGCCCGCTGTACGCGGTGGGCGGCCAGGAGTTGGGCTATCTGCCCGGCACCGAGGCCGAGAAGATGAGCCCTTGGGCACAGGCGGTCTTCGACACCCTGTCCGCGGTGACCAGCGCCGAGGTGATCGAGGAGGTCGTGGGGCGCGGGATGCTGGAGGTGCTGCCCCTGACGCACATCCGCGGCCGCTCGCTCCATGACGCCTTCGTCATCGTTGACGAGGCCCAGTCGCTGGAGCGGAATGTGCTGCTGACCGTTCTGTCCCGGATCGGCGCCAACTCCCGGGTGGTGCTCACCCACGATGTGGCGCAGCGGGACAACCTCCGCGTCGGGCGGTACGACGGTGTGGTGGCGGTCGTCGAGAAGCTGAAGGGGCATCCGCTGTTCGCGCATGTCACCCTGACCCGCTCCGAGCGTTCGCCGATCGCGGCGCTGGTGACCGAAATGCTGGAGGACGGCCACATCTGAGCCGGTTGAGTCGTTTGCGGCCACAGGGCGCCGCGCGGAAAGGCCAACGAGCTTAGCCGCGCGGCGTCTTGGTGCGCGGGGATTTCCAGAAATCCTAGGGCGTAAACAGGATGTGAGCTTTCACACCTGGCGGGGAATTGCCTAGGGGGCTCCGCGTCCGGCAGTGTGTGGGTTCTGTCAGGCCCCGCATACGGCACCCCAGTACCCCCAGCGGTACCGAGCAACAGCAGTAACAGAATTGAACAGCGTTCGCCGTATGCCGCCCGAGCACCTCGAGGATCTCCCGCGGGAGATTCCCACCGGGCCCGTGCCTCCCGTGACCAGCCGACCCCATCGCACCACCGGGGACGGAACAAGGGGAGGACAGCGCCAGGGGCACGATTGCGCCCGCGAGGTCACCTAAGCGGGCGATGCTGGAAGGAAACCGAGTGAGCCGGATTTCGGTCCGGGGATTCGCAGTGGCTTCGGCCACCGCGGTCACCACTGTGGGCGCCGTCGTCGGCGTCGCCGCGGGCGGACAGCAGCAGCAGGGCTCGTCCGACCCGATCGAGGCGACCGCCGCCGATTCGACGCTCCTTGCGGACATACCTGCTGGGCAGCAGGCCGTCGCGCAGACCGCATCCCTGACGCAGCAGGCGGACGTCCAGTCCACCGCGGCCGACGCGGAGGCGCGCAAGTCCGCAGAGGAAGCAGCCCGCAAGCAGGCGGCCAAGGACGCGAAGGCCAAGAAGGCCGCCGCGGACAAGGCAGCCGCCGAGAAGCTGGCCAAGGAGCGCGAGGCCAAGGAGAAGAAGGAGATCGCGAGCCGTTCGGCCACGCGTGACGCCTCCAGCTTCCCCCAGCAGGCTTCGTACACCGTGGCCGAGGTCCAGGCGATGGCGCGGCAGATCGTGCCGAGCGGTCAGTTCCAGTGCTTCAGCAACATCGTGGACCACGAGTCCACCTGGAACTACAAGGCCACCAACCCCTCGTCGGGTGCCTACGGTCTGGTGCAGGCGCTGCCGGCCGGCAAGATGGCCTCGGCCGGTGCCGACTGGCAGACCAACCCGGCCACCCAGATCAAGTGGGGCCTGAACTACATGAACGAGCGCTACGGCAGCCCGTGTGACGCTTGGTCGTTCTGGCAGGCCAACGGCCACTACTGAGCCGGCTCCACCGGGCCCCGCCCGGTAGCGGCCCAGCATCGAACGCTTCACGAAACCCCCGGCCCAGGTCGGGGGTTTCGCGCATCCTCAGCAGGTAACGTCTCCTTGACGGCCTAGGGGGCTTCTGATGGATCTCCGTGGCGTCGCGACGCCCGGCACGCCCTCTCGCCGCACCGGACAAAAGCCCTAGTAGCTCCGCTACGAGGGCTTCCGCCCGGCACGCCGAGAGCAC